>JAUHWW010000010.1 GCA_030427365.1 bacterium
CTCACAGCTGAAACAGCATATGTCTATGCAGTCAGTGCGTTCGATGCAGCAGGGAATGAAAGTGCAACGGCTGAACTGACGGTGACGACAGTGGCGGAGCCAACATTCTCAACCCTTGCTGACGCTCCAACAAAAGGACCGCTTCAAATATCTGACAACCGGCTCTACTTCGAGGACAATCAAGGCAAAGCTAAGCTGCTGACAGGGTCGCATAACTGGCTATCCCAGCAAGTATTGACGACCGACGCAGGCCCGATGCCGTTTGATTACGACGAATACTTAGACTACCTTGTCGATAATAATCACAACTTTTTCCGACTGTGGACCTACGAACAAGCAAGTGGATGGACGGGAGCTACTGTTGACTTTAAAATCAGCCCGACAATCTATGAACGAACAGGGCCTGGATTGGCGCTTGATGGTGAAGAGAAGTTTGACCTGACGAAATTCAATCAAGAGTTTTTTGATAATATGCGAGCGCGAGTTATTGCCGCGCAGGAACGCGGGATCTATGTGTCAATAATGCTGTTCAACGGATTTAGCGTAAACAACTACAATAACTCAATATCAAACCCATGCACAGGACACCCGCTGAACGGTTCAAACAATATCAATGGTGTTGATGCTGAAAACAATGGTGCTTGCGGGTCTGCGCACACACTCACAAGCCCACTTGTCACTCAAACACAAGAAGCATACGTACAAAAAGTCATCGAAACGGTGGGTGATCTTGACAACGTCTTGTATGAAATAAGTAATGAGAGTGCAGATGGGTCTGAGGCATGGCAAAATCACATGATTAGCTTCATTAAAACCGAAGAAGCCTCTAGAGCATTGCAACACCCCGTTGGAATGACAAACCAATACCACACAAATGACATAAATGATCTCGCGACAAGCCTTTCAGACTGGATGTCACCAAGTCACCATGCTGGCTATAAGACCAATCCACCGCAGGAACATACCGGTTATAAAGTCATCATCAGCGACACAGATCACCTATGGGGCGTTGGTGGCGATAGCGACTGGGTCTGGAAGACAGTTACACGCGGCATGAATCCGATTTACATGGACTGCTATGACATCACGACTGATGTATGCAGTGGCGTCCCAGGAAGCTCTGCTCAAACAAGTGCAGTCGCAAGCATGGGTGTTGCGAGAGAACTACTGGAACAAGTAGATCTCAACTCAATGACCTCACAAATGAACCTGTCATCTACCAAGTATGTGCTGGCTCATGTCGCAGGTCAAAATTCAGAGTATGTTGTATACCGAAGCGGCGGGTGGTCAAAGGTAACACTAAACATGTCAGGAGCATCAGGGCAGTTCAAAGTCGACTGGATTCATCCAGTAACGGGCAATGTCGTTAGTGGCGGAACGGTTACTGGAGGCTCAACTCGAATGTTCACACCTCCGTTTAGCGGTCGAGCAGTCATGCACGTCTACAGCGCCAACTAGTACACAACTACACTACTAACCGACCTCTTGTCCGCTCGTCATTCTCATCCTCGATCTCATGGCCAATAATTTCTTCAATCATATCCTCAATCGTGACTATACCGACAACTTTGCCGTCTTTCTCGATCGCAATCAAGTGCCTCTTGGCTGCGATAAACACGCGGAACATGGTGTCAAGCGCCGTCTTAGACCCAACTGTCTTGGTCTTATATGCCTTCAGTTCGCTCAAGGGTACGGTACGCTCTGAGACATCGATATCAATAAGGTCTTTCATCATGATGTAGCGCTTAATACGCGATTTTGAGGTGTTCAAAATCGGGATGCGTGAGAAGCTCCGCTGCTGAATCTCTGCCAGCTTTTTGGCATCAATGCCTTCGTTCTCAAGCAAGTAAAAGGTTCGGTTGAGCGGCGTCATAATATCGGCAATCTTCTTTTCGCTGAGCTGAATCGCGTTCTGCACGATTTCAACCTCGTCTTCATCAAGCTCGCTGTCTGCCTTCAAATGATCTGCGATAAGTAGACTGAGTTCGTTCCTGGTATGCAAGACGGCTTTTGACGTGCCAACGAGCTTATCAAGCAACAGCGACAGGGGCTTTGTGAGAGGATACCCAGCGTAGGTAGCAATTTTAATTGGCTGCGAGAAAAATGATATAGCTTTCAGTGCGCGTGAGACGGCAATTGCTTGCGGCGTTATCTCTGCGAACACAACCAGTAAAATCGTGCTGAGCAGAACAGCGACAGGCCCACTAAGCGCTTCGCCCAATACAACTGACGTCCCAGACGCAAACGCAACATTCGCGAGCAAAATACCAGACAAATAAAAGTGGACATGCCGCCGAATTGGCAATGCTCGGCGGGCATGTCGATCACCAAGCTTTGCTTTGCGCCGCACGTCAGGCAAGTGCAGCGACAGGAGGGCCACATTCAAACCAGAGCAAACAGCGGACAATACCACGAGCAATGTGGCGATCAGGGCAGTTAATAGTGGATCCATAGCTGTATCTATGGTAGCAGAACGCTTGTAATTCTTGGCCAAAAAACAGATAATGAAACGTAAGCATTATTATGGGTTTATTTGATTTCTCAAAGAAATCGGGTGGGAATGGTCATCATGCGGCCAGCGCCTTACACGATGAAAAACTAAAGTCAGACATCATCATTAATAATATTGATGATGCCGTTGCACTTATTGACGCCCAAAATACCGTGCTGGTATTCAATCCGGCTGCTGAGAAGCTTACCGGAAGAAGCGCTGAAGAAATTATTGACCTCGACTACCGCACACTTATCACGTTCGTTGACGAGAAGGGACAAGAGATCTCTGCGGAAAATCATCCCTTTCAGAAAGTGTTAAGCACTGGTGAACCGCACCGGAACGAAAACGCAAATCTAAAGGCAAAGGACGGCTCGACGCTGACAGTTGACCTCGCCGTCACGCCACTAACGGGAAACGATAATGAAGTGACTGGCGCCGTTGCCATATTCCGCGATGTGCATGCCCAGCGTCAACAAGAAAAACAACGTGCCGACTTCATCAGTACCGCCAGCCATGAGATGCGTACGCCAGTGGCTGCAATCGAGGGCTACCTTGCCTTAGCGCTCAATGACCGTGTGACAAAGATTGATGCAAATGCTCGCTCTTATCTAGAGAAAGCCCACGCCAGCACGCAACATCTCGGTAAGTTATTCCAAGATTTACTCACTAGCGCTAAAGCCGAAGACGGCCGCTTGACTAGCCACCCGCAAATAGTGGAGCTATCTGAGTTCGTGGAAAGTCTTGTTGAAGATCTGAAGTTTACCGCTGAGAAAAAGGGACTTCTGCTCGAGCTGCTGCTCGGCGGCCAACAACGCTCGAAAGATGGCACATCAACAACCGTCGACGTCAGCCAGAAGGTCATCAAACCGCTGCTATACGTCCATGTCGACCCTGATCGCATGCGTGAGGTTATCACCAACCTTTTCGACAACGCAGTCAAATACACTGATTCAGGACGCATCTCCATCGGACTGACTGCAGATGACAAAATCGTCCAGTTCCATATATCTGACACTGGGCCAGGTATTCCTAAAAATGACGTCTCGCACTTGTTCCAGAAGTTCTATCGCGTTGACAACTCTGCAACGCGCACCATTGGCGGTACCGGACTCGGGCTCTACATTTGCCGCAAGATAGTCGAGCTATACCACGGCCGCATCTGGGTTGAGAGCCAAGAGGGAAATGGGAGCACCTTCTACATAAACTTACCGCGTATTTCAAATGAAAAGGCGCAGCAAATGATGAGTGAGCAGCAGAAGCAGGCGGCTCCCTGAGCGATAGGTTAGCAAGCGAAATAAAAATAGTGTAGAATGTGGGAAAATAGGCATAACCATCATCAAGAGAGGGAAACAAGGCACGATACATGGCAAAAATTCTGTTAGTCGAAGATGACAATAATCTGCGCGAGATCTACGAAGCGCGGTTGACGGCCGAAGGCTATGACATTGTCTCGGCAAAAGATGGTGAAGAAGCGCTCACTGTGGCGATGAAGGAGAAACCAGATCTAATTATTTCTGATGTTATGATGCCAAAAATTAGTGGTTTCGACATGCTGGACATACTGCGCACAACTGAAGAGACAAAGAACGCAAAAGTTATCATGATGACCGCGCTCAGCCAGGCGGAAGACAAGTCACGAGCCGAGAAGCTTGGGGCTGATCGATATCTTGTCAAGTCACAGGTAACCCTCGAAGATGTTGCTAAAGTCGCCCGAGAAGTTCTCAGTGGTGAGTCGCCAGCCCCAGCGGCACAAGCGGCAGCTGCAGTAAGTCAAACACCGGCATCAGATGATGCGAGCTCGCAATCACAGCAACCATCTGCGACAGACGCAAGCGCCATTTTGCCAAGCGATGACAGTGCAAGCAGCGACAACTCTACTGACGACGGCTCAGACAACAATGCTGAGGCTACAACGCCAACAGTTGACAACGCCTCAGACGAGACTGAGACTGCGGCTCAACCATCACCTCTAGCGCCAGCTCCGACGCCAGCCGAACCAGCAGCTCCAGCTGCTCCTACCGTAGACACTCAAGCACCAAGTACCCCGGTGCCAACACCTCCGAGCACCCCTACAGCAGATACAGATACTCCGTCTACGCCGGAAAAGGCAGAAGAAGACATCATTGCAAAACAGATAGAAGAAAAATTAAAGGATGCGAGCTCGACTAGTGAACCGGTGGAGCCGGCAGTGGAAGAAAAGCAGTCACAACAGCCATCTGCTGACCCGAACAAGCCTACAGTCATAAAACCGTCAGCACCTGCTGCGGATGCTTCGTCAGCGCCACAACCTGCACCAACGGTAGCTGCAACCCCTGATACAACTCCAATGGAGCAACAGGAACAAGCTATGGCTTCAGAACCGCCAGCCGAGCCAGCAGTGCCCGTGCCAGCTCCTCAAGACACCTCAGCAGCACCAACGCCACCCCCTACTGAAGAGCGACCAACACTTCCACCGCAACCAGCTCCTGCACCAGCACCAGAACCGCAAGCCGAGCCAGCAACACCAGCGGAACCAGCACCAGAGCAAAAGCCTGCTAACGACGGTGTCGACCCAAACAGTATCGCTCTCTAGTTAAACTCCTCTCCTAAGCAGTAGTTGTGAAACCTCCTACTTATCAGTTACTATGGAGGAATATATGAGAATTAACCGCTTTCTGGCGCAGCAAACAGATTTGTCGCGTCGCAAAGCTGACGAACTTATCGAATCCGGCCGTGTCATCGTCGATCGGAAGACTGCACATGCCGGGCTTGATGTCAGTGGCCGTGAGGACATCATTGTTGACGGACGCCGGTTAAAGCCAAAACGTATCGTATACGTGACTGTCGGGCTACATAAACCAACTGGCTATGTCTGCAGCCGCGACGGGCAGGGCAGCCCGACGGTGTATGATTTACTTCCGGAAGAACACCAGCACCTAGAAATTGCCGGCAGGCTCGATAAGGATAGCTCAGGCCTCGTTGTGCTCACAAATAACGGCAAACTGCTTCAGGAGCTCACTCACCCGAGCAACGATAAAGAGAAGGTCTATCTCGTCACGACAAATAAATACCTAAAAGACGGCGATATCGCGCGTTTTGCAAGCGGCGTCGACATCGGCGATGAACGCGTCAGCAAGCTCGAAGTGCTGCCAACAGATAATAAGAACGTTCATACCGTCCGCATCCATGAAGGACGTAACCGTCAGATACGACGCAGCTTCGAAGCCCTCGGTTATACCGTCAAGGCCCTCCACCGCACGCAGCTTGGCCCGTACCAACTCGAGAGCTTAAAGCCCAAAAAGCACGCCATTTTATAGATAATATTTGTATTTTGTTATATAATATATAAATGGGAATTGAACGAGCTGTCCAGATTCAAGACACAGATATTTATAGTGCACTTATGTACGCTAAACAACAGGAGTGTGCTCTTGACCGTGCACACAGAATTGCCGAAGTCTTAAACCATGCTATGCCATATTACGCTCCACTACAGACAGACCCCATAAACGGTCTAAAGCATCATGACGGAAGTCACGCCGCGAGAGCAGCACTCATGTCTATGGCGGCTGGCGAAGATGACTCTCTGACATTGCTTATAGATGCTGATATGGGCATTGTTACTAATGCTGCTCTTAGATGCACCGATGATGATGGACCACATGAAGCTTTCGTTATCACGCTACCTCAGAACGAATCTAAATCAAGTAATGCCCGCCAAGAAGCTGTAACAACACTGGGTTCTGAGGCCGAAATGCACAGCTTATTCGATGTTGATGGAATCTTGCTGGAAAAATTGCGAGCACTTTTCACCCCTTACGTACAGCCTGAAGATCTTGTTATTCCATCAATGAGAATCGTCTCTATAAGGGGAGAGGAGATGCAAGATTTTGCTGAATCTACCACGTATTATCAAATAACTGATTTTGTCACTAGGGTACTCTAGATAATAATTCAGAAATTACCTCTGTTATAATGAGTGGCAATGAGTAAGAAAAAAGTGCCAATTGTGGCAATTGTAGGGAGGGCTAACGTCGGTAAATCAAGCCTGTTCAATGCGCTACTTGGTCGCCGCGAGGCTATTGTCGCTGACGAGCCAGGAACGACACGTGATTCTGTCACGCTGAAGGCAGAGCTCGAGAGTGGCAAGCAGTTTTGGCTCGTAGACACTGCAGGCATGAAGCCAGCTGAGGACGAATTCGAGCTAACGATTCAAGAGCAGATTGTCGAAGCGACTGAGGCCGCTGATGTCATCCTGATAACCGTCGATGGCTCAACTATTATTACCGAGGAAGATCGCCGCGTGGTGAAGCTCGCATTCAAATCAGGGAAGAAGCTCGCGCTGCTCGTGAACAAGGCAGATAAAGCCAAACAAGATCAAATAGACTCCTTCGAAAAGCTCGGTATTAAGCCACTTATTGCCACCTCAGCCACCCAGAAAATCGGGTTTGAAGATTTAGAAGAAACACTGGAGGAATTACTCCCTGATGCGGTGATTCAGGAAGATGATGACCGCATACGGCTGGCTCTGTTAGGGCGGCCAAATGTTGGGAAATCGAGCTTATACAACGCTCTGGCTAAGAAGCAGCAAGCGATCGTAGCCGACAGGGCAGGGACGACGCGTGACGTCAATCACACCGTCGTAAAGGTCCAGGGTCGAGAAATCGAGCTTCTTGATACTGCAGGCATCCGCCGCAGCGGGAAGATTGAGAAGGGGGTTGAGCATTTCAGCGTTCTCAGATCACTGGCGGCAATCGAACAAGCTGATATCTGTCTGCTACTGCTCGACGCAAACGAGCTCAGTACCGCGCTTGATCAGAAAATCGCCGGGCTCATCAAAGAAGCAGGCAAGGGACTGGTTATCGTCGTAAGCAAATGGGACACCGTCGACAAAGACGCCTATACACGTGATGATCTGGCTCGGGGTATTGCCCATGAATTCAACTTTGTCCCGTGGGCGCCACTAGTATTTACGAGCAGTGTCGACGGCAAGAACGTCACCAAGCTTTTTGATCTGGCTCTGGAGATTATGGAGCGCCGCGCGCAACGAATTACCACCCGCAAACTGAATGTCTGGCTCAAAAAAGTCCTCGACGCGCATCCGCCGTCTGGCCTCAAAAACCGACAGCCAAAACTGCGCTACATGGTGCAAGAAGACTGGAATCCTATCCCATCGTTCAAGATCTTTGGCGCGCAAACCAAGTTCCTTCACTGGAGCTACAAACGCCACATGGAGCGCAGAATGCGTGAGGAATGGGACTACGCCGGCACGCCAGTTCAGCTCTGGTTCATTGACCGTGACGTCGAAAAACAACGCGACGCCAAATTCGGCGGCCGGAAATTCAAGAACAACGGTAATCGGGATAGAGTTTCATAATGGGACTTTTTGATAGGCAAAAAACGAACTACGATACACATGCGCCGCTCTATACGCTCGGCAATTCTAAGACGCTACTTGTCATAGGACTGGGCAACGTCGGCTCGAAATACCACAAAACGCGGCACAATATCGGATTTGCTGCCATCGACCGCTATAAGGCCTCTCATGACTTCACAGACTGGGTCGAGAAGAAAGATTTGCGTTGTTATCAGGCAACGGGGCAGGTAGGTGATTCTCGCGTTATCTTAGCCAAGCCAACCACGATGATGAATCTCAGTGGTGAAGCCGTGCAAGCTTTGCAGCGATTCTACAAACTTTCGAACGAAGACACGCTGATTGTTTACGATGACCTCGACGTCGCTTTTGGTACTTTGCGGACGCGCGGACAGGGCGGAGCAGCAGGGCATAACGGCATTAAATCACTGCTCCAGCACGCCAAGGATGGCTTTGGCCGTATTCGCATAGGTATCGGTCCGAAAACACACGAGAAAATGGACTCTGCTGATTTTGTGCTGCAGAAATTTAGCGAGGAGCAGGAAAAAGACATCCCAAAAATATTGCGTGAGGTGTCAGCCCTCATAGACGAACGCACCGCCGGCCCCCTCACCGATACAACACTGAAGGTCTAGCATAGATTACTTCTTGAACATTTTTGTTCCAAGAATTGAGTAAGAATGTATTGGCCTCTCTGGAAAAGATTTTATGTCTCCTTCATTATAAAAAGGCCGATGCCGAGAGTCTGCTTGCCTATCTTCGAGGACACGGCGCACTATGTCTTCGATAGGCATTCTTGTATCGATTCGACGGGATGGGCGCGAAGTACGCCCTCTGTCTCGCGACCGTGACATCTTGGCGTTCAAGATGGTCAGAAGTTCATCAAGCTGCTCTTGCGTTGGTGTCGTTTCGTTACTCCGAGAACCATTCGGATGAAACATAATGTTGATTGCGCCGAATTCTGTCTTGCGCAGTGTGAATTGAGGAAATACCATCCCTGAGCGGCGATAGATATCAGGATCAAGCCCACCCCACAACATAAATTCTCGCTGTTTTAGGCCATTGTTAGCTTCGGCTATACCTCTATCTTCGAGAAAGAACTCTAACTGTCGCAGCTCGCCATTTACTTCTTCCTGCGTCTCATAGACATCACCGACTATCTGAAAAACTCTGTGTTCTCCATCGTGTTGAGTCAATTTTCGCTCAACGCGTCGATACGAATCTAACTCACCACTCAAAAGAGACTTCACGACGTGCAACTCAGGAGGCAGCGAGTGTAGCTGCTCGCTAATGAAGAGCTGAAGGGCGGCGCCGTGCTCTGATGTCGTCAATGCATCATGAATGCCGACAAGGAGACGGTCGACTTCGCTTCCGTCGTGTCGCAACGACGTTTTTTCGGCGACAATATACTGCAGCATCTTAAGGATGCCAGAGTTGTTAAATGCGATCTGGTCAGTTTCTGAATTTTGCGGGATAACAAACTGACAGCCGTTCACGATGTCGCTTTTTAGCAGGGGTACAAAGAGCTGTTCGTCGCCGAACTTCGAGCTCTTTCCTAGACCGAAGAACAGCTGCTGCTCTGGCAGGTCTTCAAGGTCGTGGTCTTTGTCCCTACCGAACAACCCATCCTTCGGCGTCTCAACCCATGCATACAATGCATTTCCGTTCTGCACAGCAAGTCGTTGAACTAGTCTGTCGCGCTCAACTGTCTGCACTTTCTCACCGAACTCAAACGACAGATCTTTTATACGCTCGGATTGAACCCTGATGTAATCAGTGCCTTCAATGCCGTCTTCAAATGTAGTAAAAATCCTGGTGCGTATCTGCTCAGCGTCAAGACTACAAGCATCCATAACCGCAACGCTCACGAGACCAGCAAGATCTGTTCCAAGTATAGGGTTCGGTGAAAGCTCTCCTTGTGACGTGACATGACTGCGTACACCGACAAAAGGGAATACATCTCGGTCTTCAATACGCTCTCGCTCTATCATCTTATTATTATATCACAAAAATACAAATTATACAATAATATTAGGATGCTTCTCTCGCATTGAAAATTGAGAGTCTCTTGAGAGTGAGAAAGTCCTGTGGACTTTCTCAAGGCAGACAACTCTTGAAAACTTGTTTTCAAAGAAGGTTCTGCGGGGATGCGAAACGCAGCTTGGCACTGTTCACTTTCTGCCCAAATATAAAGAGTCTCTAGAGGGGGTGGGCACCGCTAGAGACTCATTACACCCTTCAACCCACCTTGAAGGCTTATCCTTGTGCATTCTCGCAAAATCATGCACAAAGCCCATCCATAAGGTTTTGTCCAATACCCACTCGATCAACATAAAACGATGGAGGGGCACGGGGTTAAAGGGGATAAGTTGTCCTATAGCTTCCGACCCGAAGGCCGAGTGCAAAAGAGAACGTGGAGGGTAACAACGTATCTAATGGCAGCTATAGAACAGTAAACTCTACCTCCGCCAAAGGCGGAATAGTGGTAGAATTTAGGGGTAAAAGGTGCGTATACCACCCAAAACTCAGGTGATTACGCTTGTTATTTTATCAAATTTATGGCTTAAAGTCAATACTAATTTACATTTTTGCGAAAGTATCAACTATCTGACATGAAAAAGCTTACGCTTGGACCGATTCTCGAGAAAAAACTGTCCCGTTTGCAGAACAAAGCTAGAGAAATATCATATCTAGGAGCTGACCTAAACGACGCAGCACATAGGCCGACTGTCGCCATTGTCGGCACGCGCAAACCGACGCCATACGGTAAAGCAATCACGCAAAGAATAGCCCAAGAGGCCGCAAGGGCAGGGATAGTCGTTGTCAGCGGTAACGCGCTCGGCGTAGACGTCATCGCCCAAAAAGCTGCCCTCGAAGCCGGTGGAACTGTTACTAGCGTGCTCCCAAGCGGCCTCGACAAAATATACCCAGCCAGTAATCGGCCAGTTGCAGAAGCAATAGTAGCCTCTGGCGGCTCTCTCATTAGCGAATACGAACCTGGTCATATACCAACTCGTTACGACTTCTTGGAGCGTAATCGGCTCATAGCGGCGCTGAGCGACCTCGTTATTATTCCGGAGGCGGCCAAAGGCTCAGGCAGCCTCAATACGGCCAAACATGCAACATCTATGCAGATACCGATTGCGTGCCCTCCAGGGCATATAACATCGCCAATGAGTGAGGGCACGAACCAGCTACTCAAAGACGGAGCTCATCTAATTACCGATCCAGCGGACATATTACATATATTAGGTATAGATAACACTACCCAAACGTCGCTCGATCTGACAGGCGATGACGAAGCGCAATCGACACTCCTTCAACTGCTTGCTGACGGCGTCAGCGACACGATTGAGCTGCAGGCAAAAAGCGGTCTCGCGAGCAGTGAATTTCAAATGGCACTCAGCATGCTTGAAGTCGATGGAAGAATCAGCCAGCAAGCAGCTCACACGTGGCAGCTTGTGAAATAATAACTTGCAATTAGCCTCGTGATTCGGTAATCTTCCAGGCCAGCAGTTAGCAGCTGTTTGCTACACTACATGTAATATCGCTTACGCATAAAGGAATCACTTGGCAAAAAATCTCGTTATCGTTGAGAGCCCCGCAAAGGCAAAGACTATTGAAAAGTACCTCGGAAAAGAATTCAAGGTGCTGTCGAGCGTTGGCCACGTGCGCTCAATCGCGAAGAAAACCAAAGACGGCAAGGAGGCGATTGATGTTAACAATGGCTTTCAGACGGTGTACCAAGTCGACAGCGATAAACGATCAGTCATCGCTGAGCTGAAAAAGGCAGTGAAGGCCGCTGAGACTGTTTGGCTCGCGACAGATGAAGACCGTGAAGGGGAAGCCATCGCCTGGCATTTGTGCGAAGTGCTCGGCCTTGATCCAAAGAAAACCAACCGAATAGTCTTCCATGAAATTACTAAGACGGCTATCGAGGACGCCATAAAGAGCCCTCGCACCGTGGATATGAAACTGGTTGAGGCGCAGCAAGCTCGGCAGATCCTTGATAGACTTGTTGGCTTTGAATTATCACCGGTTGTTTGGAAGAAAGTGCCAGGTGGCAAGTCAGCAGGTCGTGTGCAATCACCAGCCGTACGCTTGCTCGTCGAGCGTGAGCGTGAAATCGAGCAGTTTGAAGGCTCTTCTTCTTTTAAGGTAAAGGCTGTTTTCACGAGTGATGATGGAAGATTCACGGCAGAGCTTGATGAAAAGTTTGACACCGAAGAGGATGCTAAAGCTTTCTTAGAAAGCATCACCAACGCTGATTTTACCGTCTCCGACGTCAGTATGTCGCCAGGCAAGCGCAACCCAGCGCCGCCGTTCACAACCAGTACCCTGCAGCAGGACGCCAACAGCAAGCTTGGCTTTGGCTCCAAAGCCACCATGTCGAGCGCCCAGCGACTCTATCAAAACGGTCATATAACCTATATGCGAACTGATTCCGTCAACCTATCGAAACAGTTCCTCGCAAGCAGCGCTTCGTATATCGAAAAGGAATTTGGTAAAAACTATGTAAATGTCCGGGCGTTTAAAACAAAAAACTCGAGCGCCCAAGAAGCTCACGAAGCGATTCGTCCAACAAATGCCGCTGCTGAACGGGTCACAAGTGACGAATATGATCAGAAGCTATACAACCTCATCCGCACCCGCACTCTTGCCAGCCAAATGGCGCCAGCAGAAATTGAGCGCACAACTGTGACGATTACAATTTCCACGAGCGACCGCGTCTTCACGGCAAAAGGCGAGGTCATCATCTTTGATGGCTTCTTGAAGGTGTACGGTGGGGGCAAAAAAGACCCAGACGTTCTGCCGCCGCTCGAAGCAAAGCAATTACTCACGCTTGACGAAGCCACCGCCAGAGAAACCTTTGCCCGCCCTCCAGCTCGCTATACCGATGGTAGCCTAGTGAAAAAGCTGGAAGAGCTCGGTATTGGGCGTCCAAGTACGTACGCGACTATTATTGATACTGTGCAGGCCCGCGGCTATGCGGAAAAAGGCCAGTCTGAAGGTGAGCCGAGAGACGTCATCCAGTTGACACTTAAAAGCGGAGCTATTCAGCGTGAGGTTGATAACGAAAAAACCGGTGCTGACAAGGGGAAGCTGGTTCCAACACCAACCGGCAAGATCATCAGCGACTTCCTGACAGAACACTTTGATCAAATTGTTGACTATGGCTTCACCGCTGAGGTGGAAGAGCAGTTCGACAAGATTGCGGATGATAACCTGGAGCGAAACACAATGCTTGAGAGCTTCTACAAGCCATTCCACGAGCTTATTGAAGGCTCTGATGATATAGACCGCTCTGCGGTATCACAGGCTCGTGAGATCGGCACTGATCCAAAGTCCGGCAAGCCAATCATTACCCGCTTTGGCCGGTTTGGCCCTATGTTGCAGCTTGGATCGACCGAAGACGAGGAAAAACCTCGCTTTTCACCACTGCCGAAGGGCGCAAAAATGGAAACAGTCACTCTTGAGCAAGCGCTTGAAATGTTTAAGTTGCCGCGACTTGTTGGGGAAACAACTGAGGGCAAAGAAATACGGGCAAATATTGGCCGGTTTGGCCCGTATGTGCAGGTTGAAAAGCAGTTTTTCTCCATAAAAGGCCATGATCCAATGACCATCGAGCTTGATGACGCACGCAAAATCATTGATGAGATTACCGAAAAACGCAAGCCAATCGCCGAATTCTCATCTGGAAACGTACAAATTCTGAATGGGCCGTACGGACCGTACGTGAAAGACGTGAAAAACAAAACAAACGCCCGCATTCCTAAAGATCGCGATCCGAAAACAATCACAGAGGATGAAGCCCTGCAAATGCTCGCCGATGCCCCAAAAAAGAAGGGGAGAGGCCGATTCCCAAAGAAAAAAGCTGCAAAAAAGAAAAAGTAGTGTAATAAATATCACCTTTCCACAAGTTCACAAGTGTTAGGTATTGTGACGTAGTAATATTCACAGTCTATAGTCGTGCAAAAACGTCTAGTAACTGATAAAATAGACTTATAAGAAACTATTTGTTGACTTATTAAAAGTTTTGTTTTAAAATACATTAAAATAAGAAAAGTAGGAAAGAGTACATGGCTGAGGAAACAACAGCGAAAACGCTAGAGGTGGAACGTATAGTTAACGACATCATCGCTGGTATTGACCGTGAGCGTGAGCGTGAAATTATTTCTCGTCGCTATGGCCTGTATGACCGCAAAGAAACGCTCGAGCAGATCGGTGAGCTACTCGGAATCACACGAGAACGTGTGCGGCAGCTAGAGAAGGCTGTTATCACCAAAATGAGTGAAGCAGCAGCTGATTTACCACACATAACAGAGGTGGAAACAGTTATTGGTGATCTACTCAAAGAGCAGGGCGGGGCAGCAACAGTCAAGTCACTTACAGAGGCAATCCTCGGCGAGGACGCAAGCAAAATTGATCACTCACGCGTATCTTTCCTTGTTCGCTTAGCGCCAGGGCTAACACACCTCGACGAGAACGATCACTTTCATAATTCAGCCGCTCTTGCGAGCAAATACAGCGAAAAACAGGTAAAAGACCAGGTAAAAAACGTTATTGATGCCATTAAGAAGATCGGCAAGCCAGTGTCCATCAAAGAAGTTGCTGGCAGCATGGGTCACCCTGAAAGCGCAGAAGTCGAAGCGCTCGCAAGCCTCAGCAAAGACCTCGCTACTCTGAACGGGCGTTGGGGGCTTATCAAGTGGCCAATGGTCAACCCAAAGAATATTCGCGACAAAATCTATGTTATCCTGCACGAGAACGGCAAACAGATGCATTTTGATGAGATCGCAAAAGCAATCTCTGAATCAGACTTCAAGCGTAAAGATGTGACGACGCAGGCCATCCATAACGAACTTATCAAAGACAAGCGCTTCGTCCTGGTTGGACGCGGCATTTACGCTCTGAAAGAATGGGGCTACAAAAAGGGTACTGTAGCCGATGTTATCGAGGAAATCCTCAACAAAGCTGGTGAACCCCTTCACCGCGACGAAATCGTTAAGCGCGTGTTGAAGCGCCGCTTCGTAAAAGAAACAACTATCCTCCTCAATCTGCAAGGCAAACCTCAGTTCAAGCGCACCGCAAAAGCAACCTACACCCTCGCTGAGGAGAACTAGTCTTTAGGCAGAAGTTAGCTTTTCATTGATTGCTGAGAATATTCGTATCCCGAAAATTGGCAAAGTATGGAAATAATCGATTATGACCGTTTTGATATGCGCACCTCAGACTATTTTGAGGATAGTAGATCAAAAGCACTAAGACCCGTGCGGTCAGTAGATTTGTATGCCATGTCGGACGTCACAGGCATAGATTTTGTTGATAACTTTGATAAAGCTTTAGAGCTTGTAGATGAGTATTTTATTGGACTTGCTGCAACGATAGGTGGAACGGTTGTGAATCACGAATGGGTACTTATAAGACCACTCACGAAGCCTAGCAGCTTTTATTCAGATGTTAGCCATTACGTTGGAAGTTCGGAATCGATATTCTTAGGAGCTATCGTTGATTTCATTGACGGCGTTCCTTTTCCAGCACCTAAGTATAGCGAAGATGGCGATCCATTGCCGTATGATAATCTTGCTTTTGATAACGCCCAGAAATCCCTCTCAAGATTTAATGAACAACATAGACAAACGGAAGGATGGGCAATGTGCGATTCAGCGGGGTTAAGACAATTTATGTCTTCTAGTGCATCAGATCCCCTTCAGTTGGAAAATATGCAACATGTTCGCGAAGCGCTACCCGTCTTCGTCGACTTGGACATTGATACTATTAACTGAACGTTTTGCGAACACTAACTGAATCCTAGAATCTTTTATAAACACAGAAACTTATAAGCAGAAATAAAACTATTGCTACATAAAGAGCAGTGAAGTGGGCTAATAAAAAACGGCAAAGAAAAGTCAAACACAAATCAAAAAATTCAGCGCGTGGAAGCCGGGTGAGAGAACCAAATTCGAACATAGACTATATGTCGCACAATATATCTTTTACGACATGAATATCTGTCTCACAGTTGATTACTGACACCTCTACCGCTAGGGGAGTTTTGTTGGTATAGCGATCGTTGAGTCATTACTACTGCTCAACACGCGCTCGTATCGTCTTATGTATACTTTCATGGCTGTGCCTATCGCGTCTGGTGTTTGCATATGTCGCTTTTTGCATGTATACATAACTTATCCACAACGTTTTTGCGTGAAACCTTTGCATTTTCACGTTTTTGTTTATTTGTTATATTTTCTCCCCTGTTTACTTCCCTACTTTACATGTTATATTTGCTTTTTCCCTGCTTTGATATATTTATAAGTTTTTTGCGATATTACGAACATTTTACGAACATTCTTTAGAGGAGGTGAATAGGGTGTTTTCTACCGAACAAACACCCTGCCGGGTACGCGCGCATCAATGTATGAGTTAGGGGCTGCAATTTTATTTTCACCGACATCAGCAATCGTCGCAACGAGTGCACCTACTTGCTCCCCTGCCTCAGCCTCAGACGTTACTTTTGCATAGTACGGAACATCCCTGAATCGAACCTGCATCTCACGCTTACGTATGTCGTATAGTATGCTCGCCAATTTCGGCCTCACAGAACTCGAACCATCAAACTCTCTCGAAAGTAGGTTGATAAGCTCGGCTTCGGAGGAGGTTAGTAACTGACCACCGTTTGTAATACGAGGAGGCTCTTGCAAGCTAATGATTGGATATTCTGTGTTTGCTTTTGGAGTTTCGACTATCTGGCCTGACTGAGTGACGTAGTACTCATTGTTATCAGCCATGAGAACTGCGACAGGTTCTTGCATTTTCATTGAAAGCTGGAGCTCGCGACCGGCAATCGGCACCACAGCAGATAATGAGGAAACTTCAGGAAAACGCTCTATAAACCGCTGCTCATAGTCCTCTGACTGAAAGGTAACTTTAGTCATAAAGCTTACATTTTCATTAAGGATGTCTTGCGCAGCTTGAACGTATATTTCGCTGTCACGATATGGGTTGTCGGCAGGAGCATCAATAAACACTGCCTTACCGATAGTTATATTCACGAGTAGCAGTCCGCTAATCGCTAAGAGGATGAGTATGGTTAAGAAGTGCCTTCCAGCGAAGGAGAGAACTCTCCCAAACCGTGACGTTTGACCCTCTTGTTCTATGGATGGACGAGGAGATAGGGTTTGCGTGTTGCGCTTTTCGAGTCGACGCTCCCCTCGATAGTAATTCTGAGAATACGTTCTTGACCGTTTCATGCCATCTAACTTTGGCGACCGTTGCGACTGACGTTTTTTGAAGCGCATCATCAGCCTGACTTATACCAGCTCGGTTAGTATTCTTGCGACATGCACAGCAGCATCGGCGTTTACACTGGTGTGGAGATTCTGTGCTAGTTCTCGACGCAGTGAATTGTTTTCAAACAGCTTCATCAATGTTTGAGTGAGCACTTGACCACTTAATTCACGCTCATCAATCACTTGCACTGCTTCAGCGTCTTTCAGCGCAGCAGCGTTCTTTAGCTGATGACCGCCAGCAAGATGAGGACTAGGAATGACAACGCAGCATTTTTCTTGCGCTGCAAACTCAGAGATAGCTGTCATCCCAGCGCGAGTAACGATAACGTCAGCAGCGGCACTCAGCGTGACCATATCGTCACTATATGCCTCAACTTTTATGTTCGCTTCATCAAGCACCGCTCCTTGCTTGACATATAGCGACTGCGTTTCTTGAAAAAGTTTTGCCCCAGTTAAGTGGA
Organism: bacterium; assembly: GCA_030427365.1. GTDB lineage: Bacteria > Patescibacteriota > Saccharimonadia > Saccharimonadales > SZUA-47 > JAUHWW01. The sequence continues at coordinate 17,599 of JAUHWW010000010.1, forward strand.
TAATTTTCACATCATTTGCAAGCAACTCCTTCGCCGCTTCGACAGTTGCTTGATTTAGCTGCTTAGAGCCCAGACCACCGCCGGTTACCAAAAGAACATGGTCTTCGGCTTTCAAGCCGAGCTTTTTTCGTGCAGCCCCTTTTTGCTCTGGTTCTACGGGCGAAAACTCAGAGCGAATTGGCACGCCAACTTGCACAACTTTATCCTGTTCGTACTCGCCGTAATTCTCTGCAGGCAAAGCCGTTAAATGTTTGCGAGCGTTTTTCGCAATAATTTTGTGAGCGAGACTAACCATTGCGTCAGAGTCATGAGTTACATACGGGAACCCGAGCTTCCCCGCCGCAAGCCCAACGCTTGCACAGACATACCCGCCATTCATGAAAAGCGCATGTGGCTTAAGACGCTTCAGAACGCGCCGTGACTGCCAATAACCCCTTAGGAACCGAAAAAAATCTCTGGAGTTAAAAAATAGCGTGCGAAAATCTAGAAGCCGTACAAGTGGTGACTGTCCATGATAACGTCGAAACTTTCCTGCTGAGACCTCAATAGTTTCATCGATGACTGCGGACTCTCTGGTAATGCGATTAAGAGGGTCTCCCTTGTGACCAATATGAACGACACGACATGTACTATCGAGTGTTTTTAGCTGCTCGGCAACTGGGATAAGAGGGACGATATGCCCGCCAGAGCCCCCACCCACAAGAATGTAGGTTGTTTCACGCACGTCTGGCCTCTATTCCTGACCGGTTGAACGTCGGTAATCTAGCAGTGCTTGCTTGTGCACGTGGCGATTGCGGCACGCCGGACTTTACCGAAAGATCTGTGTAGCGCGAAATATTAAAAACGATTCCTATAGCAATCATTACAAATATAATACTGGTTCCACCGTAACTCACAAATGGCAGCGTGATACCCTTCAACGGCAGCAGCCCAAGCATTGCAGCTATGTTGATAATCATCTGAACGCTCAACCAGAGCAACACTCCAGTCGCAATCAGCCGCATATATTCTGTCGGAGCGGACTGCGCAATTAAAAAAATCTTTCGAAACAAGACAAAAAATAGCCCAACCACGATAGTGCTGCCCACAAAGCCGAACTTTTCAGCTGTAATAGCAAAAATCGAGTCGTTCGCTGGCTCAGGCAAGTACCCGTAAGCTTGCACGCTGCGACCCAAGCCTTTGCCGATAACACCGCCAGACCCTACTGTAATGAGTGCCTGACATGCTTGATAGCCTTCAGCCTGACAATCAGCTGCTGGGTTCAGGAACGTTTGCACGCGTTCGCGCCGGTACTGGCTAGATGTGATGGCAATGAGGCCTGCGATAAGCACGACGCCGCCAACTATCATGATATTTTTAAGTGGCAAGCCGGCGATAAAGGCCATGCCGCCAATCAGCGCCATCATGACAGCCGCTGACCCGAGATCACTCTGCATACCTGCAACGATAACAATAACGCCAAATACTGCGGCCCCTAAGAGCTGTAGAGTCGAGTGTGACGACATATGCCCATCTTGGCGCCGTTTGGTTAATACTTGTGCCAACCAAAGAACCAAAGCCAGCTTGACGAGCTCGGCAGCCTGAAACGAAAAGCCTCCTACCTGAATCCAGCGGTGAGCGCCATTTATCTCCTCACCAATAAACCGTACGGCAATAGCAAAAAACACCGCTGCAATTAAAATCATCGGTGTCCATTTCATCCATTTGTGAAGAGAGATTTGCGCTGCGATTAAAAATCCAATGATTCCCATGCCTATCGCAGTAAGCTGCTTAGTAGAAAAGTAGTTTTCACCGAGATCAGTGCCATTTGTCAGGCTTGGACCGATAGCAAAGACGACCACTGCTCCTATAGCAAGTAGTGCACCTGCAACAACCAGTAAAGAATAATCGGGGCGATGTTTTCGCATGACTGCATCACTTTCACCTGGTTGTCGACGATTGATGCGTGAGCGTGCACGAAGAGAGCTTATTGAGCGCTGTGAATAGGTGGAAGAATAGCCCATGTTATTTTTGCTTATCTATCTTTATTTTTTGCTGGTAACTAGTATTAGTATACCATTAATTTGATTTTCTGGACACGTTGAAGTTGTCAAGCAATGCATTGGCAGTAGCGGTAAAAATTGGCCGCCCGGCTATTGATCCAGCATACCCAGGCGCTTTTGGCTCGTTGGCGCGAACTATGACGACGTATTCTGGCGTATCGCCGCCCACAAACCCAACATACGTACCATTGTATCGGTCTTCATAATAGCCGCCTGCAGGGTTAGCAATTTCAGCCGTTCCGGTCTTGCCACCTATCTGAAATCCTTCACGCAACACGGTGCGATTATTGTTCGCAACCACATTCTCCATCAAACGCCGTAATTCAGCAGATACATCATCACTCACCACGTCGTTTTTCACGATATCAGGTTGTTTTTCAGAAAAGTTACCGTCGGCATCAATCGTACCGGCAACCAGTGTCGGCCGATAGTATGTGCCACCGTTGACAGCAGCAGTAACAGCCGCAGCCATCTGCAGTGGTGTCGCAGTCATTCCCTGTCCAAAGCTCGTGTTCGCAAAGCGGATGTTGAGCCCATATCCGTCGGTTGGATCAGGAATAATACCCTGCGCTTCCGTTCCAAGCTCTTCATTCGGTGGGCCCTGCTCAATCCCCGTCCGTTTTCCCAACTGATAATGCTCAGTCATATAGCGATGCCAGGTCTCTCTCCCCTGCTGGTTCAGCTCTCCCCCGCCCATCTGCCTAAGGAGCCATGTCGCTCCAGTGTTGAGTGATAACCGAAGGATATCAGCGAGCGTCCGAGTGCCCGAGCCGCTTGATTCCACTACGTTTCGCACGGTTGCGCCGTCAACGGTGAAAAATCCAGGGTCGAAATAGCTTTGATCTGGGGTCACAGAGCCGCTATCAAGCGCAGCCGCAACGGTCAATGTCTTCATAATAGACCCGGGCTCAAGAGGTGAGCTCACCGCTGCATTTTGAAATAGCGCAGCATCTTCCACTTTCGTAAAGGCTGCTGGATCGTAGCTTGGATAGTTCGCCATAGCACGTACCGCACCGCTGTTCGCATCGAGTACTATCAAACTCCCTGATTCACTCTGCGCATCCTTCAAACCTTTTTCTAGAATTGCTTCGATCTGTCGCTGCATTGAGACGTCAATGGTGAGCACCACTGTTTCGCCGTCAACCGGATCTTGCTGCACGTTATCACCAGTAGCGAGAAGAGGTACGTTGTTTTGATCGGTTAGCGCTCGTAGCAGTCCTGGTTCGCCATTGAGGCGATCATTGAGGTTCTCTTCGATACCGTATTGCCCCTCACCTGCGTCATTCACAAATCCAAGCAATTGACCAGCGATTGATCCCTGTATGTAAACCCGTTGCGGCTGCTTCTCATTAGTGAAGATTCCGGGCAAACCTAGTGCTGCCACGGCCTCTCGCGTCTCTTTCGTCTGTTTTTGTGCGAGCGGCACGTAGCGTGTACCTTCACGCGTGAGAAGCTCCTCAAGCTCACCAGCGGGTATCTTCAGCACTTCAGATAGCTCCAAAGCTGCTTTCTCTGGGTCGGTGACTAGTTCAGGGTCAGCCACGATGCGGTAACGAGACTCATTGAGGACGAGTGGAACAATTTCACCACCGTCATAGGCATACAGTTCACCTCTGTCAGCTGGCAGCTCGTACTGTTTTAACTGGCTTGCTTTGGCCTGCGCATCATAATAACCGTGACGAATAACCTGCAGATAAAACAACCTCACAGCAAATACAATCATAATAAACGCAACAAACAAATACAGCGCTTTTAAGCGCGACACACTACTAGGAAGGCGTGGTGAATCATTCATAGAATAATGGGCGTTTAGCTGCTTGCGAGATAGCTAAATCGCTTATGTCAGTATACCTGAAAAGTCCGTCTATTGCACCGAGCCGACTGGAGATGAAGGGGTCAACGAGGCGGTTGCTTCAGCCACGTTTTGAGAATCTATCGATTGCAGACGTGCCGCCGTCAGCTCAAGATCTTTTTGAGAATCTTTTAGCTCACTCTGCTGCGTTTGCAGCTGCTGAATATCATAGCTGTAGGCATTGGTTTTTGTCACCTGCGTCAAGTACACCAATCCGATGAGGCACAAAATCGTGATAAGGATCACGGCATTGCTAATAGGACCGAGGCGCTTGTCACTCTGCCCTGCAGAAAAACGCGCTGCATTCTGCCCTCTGGAGCTAAACCGCGATTTTCCCATACTTAATGATGTTGAATAGGTCATGTTGTTTGTTTTTGTTTTCCTTGTGGCTGGGAGCCTATTTTGGGCTCCCAGCCTACTCTTTAAAGGTCAGTCATTTATTAGCTAAACGACGCGAACCTTTACTTTGTAAGAGCGAGAGCTTGTTTTTACCTGGATTGGCATTAGCTTCTCCTCTCTTTCGTTTTTATTTTCGCTTGCAGAACACGTAATTTAGCACTACGTGCTCGCGGATTAGAAACTATCTCATCTTGACTGGCGGTTATCGGTTTTTTCACCGTCAGATCATACTGACTGGTGTATGTGCCATCGGTCATTTCACGAAAGGCCGCTTTTACAAGCCGATCTTCAAGTGAATGAAAGCTGATGACGCCGAAACGTCCGCCTGGACGAAGCAGTGATGCTGCTTTCGGCAGCATGATTTCAAGTTGCCTGAGTTCATCATTTACTTCGATACGAATCGCCTGAAACAGACGTGTAGCCGGGTGGACCTTACTGTGTCCTGGCCATACGGTCTTTGCGACGTTTGCAAGCTGCTGCGTGGTTTCGAGCGGCCGAGCTGCAATAATAGCTTTCGCCATTGCAGTTGCCTTTGGCTCTTCCCCATACATTCGCAGAATCGTTACCAGCGCAGCTTCGTCATACGTATTAACGACGTCTGACGCGGTCAGCGGTTGGTTGCGATCCATTCGCATATCGAGCGGGCCATCACGTTTTAGTGAAAATCCTCGCTCAGGGTTGTCAAGGTGCGGTGACGACATGCCCACATCCGCCAAAATAACATCGAAGGTTTCCCCTTCTGACTCGAGCGTTTCGCAGGCGCTCAAGAAATCTGAATGCACTATACGGACATCGCCATGCCCACCGAACTGCTGTTGCAGAACAGAAATCGCGTTGTCATCACGATCAACCAACACTACTTCCCCGGCTGTTAGCTCGAGAATACGTGTGGCATGACCGCCATACCCTGCTGTCAGATCGAGATACCGCTCACCTTTTTTGGGAGAGAGATAGCCGATAACTTCCTGCAGAAGTACCGGTTCGTGCATTTTTAATGTGTTTTTTGTGTTTGTGTTTGTTTGTGACATATTTTTGTTTTTCCTAAAGCTTTTATGCTTCAGGGGTTAAAGTCACCTAATCAGCAGCCAACGTTTTGTTTTTGGGTGTTTTTGTTTTTGTGTATGATCCCAGATGCGAATTTTAGAGGTTTGTTTAGAAAAGATTTAAAAAATCTTTATATAATCCTCTTTCTCATCTTAGAATCAAGAAGTTGAGAGACTTATGTGTGAGGTGGAGTTTTGGGAGGTGTTTTTGTTATTTCTACTAGGTAGAAATTGAAATGTACGAAGGTTTTTTACGTGCCCTTATATGCACGTGTTGACTGCCAAATAGCCGATTTTAACGCTTCGCTTTTGAGACAAAACCTACGGTTTTTTCTCAAGTCGCGCGGGAGTCGTGAATGAATCACGTCTTCCGGCTGCTCTTTTTCCCTGCGGCTGCAAGTCTTAGAGCAAACTTTTGTTCTTCTATTTGGACTTTTTTCTAAATTGTTAATGTACGCTATCAACTAACACGGTTGCACGGCTACTGTGCCATCAACCGCCAATAACGACCAACACCAACGCATGCGATATCCTTATCGATACCTGCGTAGGCCAGCAGATGACTGTCAATACGGACTCGCCCCTGTTTCCCGTCGAGCTCTGATTCAATCTTACCGGTGCGAAACTGCACGTTCAGATCAGCGATCCGCTCATCGAGAATATCCCCATCTAACTTCGGTTCTACCAGGCTATCCCACACATCTTTTGGATAAAGATGAAGGTATTGCCCGAACCCTCGAGTAATGACGACGCCTGCCTCAAACTGATCCCGCAGTTCTGGCGGAATGGTGAGACGATTCTTATCGTCCAGTTTGCGCGTGAAATAGTCTACTCTTCCCATTGTATGGAGGTTGGCTCTGCTTGTTTTTTAATTTTTTCTTGGGGTTTTTGTTTTTTGATCTCCAGGAGCTTTGTGCTCCTCTTGATTACCCACTGACACTACAATACTACCCACGCTCACCCACTGCAACCCCTTTTTACCCACTTTTGGACTATATTCGAACATTCTTATCCACAGAAATCAAAAAACCCACACATATAGTGTAGGGTTAGTTTTCCACAGCACTAGAATCGTGTGGTGTCGTAATTACGAATTTCGGTCTATTTGGTCCGCGTAGAACTTTGCACTTGGCCGAACGGTACGTTTCATAGTTTTACGATCGACGTCGACGAGGCCGAATTTTGGCCACCAGCCATACGCCCACTCAAAATTATCAAGCAAGCTCCAGTGGAAATACCCCCGGAGCTCGACCCCTTCGCTCAAGGCTCGCTCCATAGCAATAATCGTCTCTTCGATCCACCAGCGGCGATGCTCGTCAGAACTGTCAGCGAGGCCATTCTCCGTGATGAGCATTGGCTTTTTATAGTGTGCCCACACGCGGATTATCAAGGCGTGCAAGCCTTCTGGCTCCATATACCATCCGAGATCATTTGTTGGCGCATGCGGGTTATCTCGGTAAAAGAATTTACCCTTAATCATTTCGCGTAAAGACCCAAACCGATAGTAATCAGTAAAGTAGTAGTTAAATCCAACATAATCCTGATATCGTTTAATTCGATTTAAGAACCACCAGTTCCAGAAATAGCGCATCCAGCGCACCGCGAGATTATCGAGGAAATTCTGTGGCCGCTTCGCCTGGATGTTCGCCAGCTGCGAAGCAACGCCGACTTGCATGTGCGGATAGCGTTTCTTGAGCAGCCGGTAACACCGTTTATGCGCAATTGTCAGATTGTAGTACACGCGCATAAATTTCCACCATTTTTTCTCGTTCGGTGGCCACTCCCCTGTTGCATAGCCGAAACTCGCGTATACATTGGGCTCGTTCAGCGTGATAATATAGCGGACTTTTTCAAGTGGCAATTCGTCGCACAGTTTCTTTACAAAACGCTCAAAATACATGATATTAGAGCGCTTAGAAAATCCACCTTTGTCAGTAAACCAAACTGGCATTGTCCAGTGCCACAGGTTGAGGACTGGTTCAATACCACGTACTGCCAACTCGTTGATGTAGTCTTCGTAGTGACGGAGTGCCTCCACGTTCCAAACGCCTTCCTCTGGCTCAATCCGTGACCACTCAATACCAAACCGGAAACTGTTTAGGTTGAGCTTTTCAGCGATCTCAAAGTCGTTTTTGTACAGTTCATAATGTTTGATGCCGACTCCTGAAAGGTAATTTTCCGGATCTTCTGCTTTATCACGAAAACGTTCCCAACCTGGTATCCACGATAAGCGCTCGTTCGCTGTATTGGCCAGCTCGCGAGCATGCTGAAGTTCCCACACTGTCCATTGGTTGTAGGTATTCCCCTCTACCTGGTGACTAGCTGTCGAAGCCCCCCACATGAAATTCTTTGGAAAAAGATTGGTTGAAGCGGTCTTGTGTTTCTGCTTACTCATTGGTAGTCATTGTAGCAGCCAATTAAAAAGCCGCCTATCAATTCATATGATCGGCGGCTCGATACGTCTATTACGGCTGAAACAGCCCAAGCACAAAGCCCATCGTGAGCAGTGTCGCTAGCTGATTGCCGGCGGTGAGCAGTGTTAACTTGTGTGGTCGCTGCTCAAACGAATCATGTGTCAAAATCATGCTGAGCTGGAAGCCAAGCCACATGTAGAGCGACGTCAGTAGCGCTGTCTCCATCCATCCGTTATCAAAGAATGTGAACGACAAATACGTAACGTGAGCTAGCACGTAGGCCTGTAAGAACGCGCCGAGCACGGTCAGAATCCATGCTGATGGATGCGGTCCTTTTTTCATTGTTTCTTTTTTCATGCCGATGAGCTTGCGCCACATTTCACCAAATACGCCAGGCGCGTACCAAATACCGCCAATGACAAAGCTTGAAACTGCTGCAAGCAACACACCTATCCAATTAACATCTACGTCCATAAGTACTTTTCTCCCTTTATACCTACCTCTAGTATAGCTTGAGCGTCAAGTGACCTAGATCACATACTATTTTTGCGAGTTTGAAGATCTTCGTTTGCGTGTGCGTTTGTTATTAGCGTTCTGCGGTGTATCAGCTGACTTGCCACCGCGCCGCTTCGATCGGCCATCATAGTACGCCAATTCTTGCTTGTGTTTATCGAGCCGCTCGATATAACCATCAAATTTCTTCAAAAGTGCTGAGTAGCGGTAGTTTGGAGCGAGAATTTTCCCAAGCTTCCCCCGCTCTTCGAGATATTCAGCAACCGAGTAGTAGTCTCCGTCGTTTGATACCAAGATTGCTTTGTGATAATTATGCATCTCTTTCATGAGGTACATGACCAGTAGTGTATCGACATTGCCTTTCGTGACATGATCCTCATCTGCAAGCTCTTCTTTCGTCATGAGCATGTCAACGGTTGGCTTCAGCACCACAGTGTAGCCCGCTTCGTCCATCTGCTTGTACAGCTCTTCGTTGTTGGGCACATAGCCGATAAACATGTAGGCGACTTCGACGTTATAGCGCTCCTTCAAGAACTGGCGGAATTTCTTCCAGTTCATCTTGAAGCCGACTTTCTGCGTTCCAAGGTTCAGATTCTGTGCATCAATAAACGCCGCGTTACCCTTCGGCTGCTTATTTCTACGAAAGTTAAACCGTCTTTTTTTGTTTTGGCTCATACGCTAATAATAACAGTCTTAGGACAGCGTTGCACCTTTTCGTGCCTTGTTTGCCCACTCATCGGCAATTTCATTTTGGTCATTGCCGACGTGTGCTTTGACCCATACAAGTTCTGCGTTGCTGTCTTCGTAAACGTCGAGTGCCTTTTGTACAAGATCAAGGTTCTGAATCTCACCTTTCGATGATTTTTTCCACCCTTTTGCGCGCCAGCCGGGCGCCCATTTGGTGATGACATTTATCCAGAACTCGCTATCCGTATGTATTTTGCAAGAGGTACCGCCAGCAAGCTCCAGTGCCGCGATAAGCGCTTCCGCTTCCATTCGAATGTTGGTCGAGCTTTTTTCAGAACCTATTGCGACAGGTTTACTATCTTCAATCACTGCCCAGCCACCTGGACCAGGGTTCGGGCTACAACTTCCATCGGTATAAAAAATTCGCATTGCTCTACTATAGCATTACGAATGCATGTTCCTGCTGCATTGACTGAACGAGAGTCTTAATAAGCTTTGAACTTATGAAAACAGTCGCTGTGTTCACAATTGGGTGAAATCCCAGCTCTTGTTCAGCCAGTAAGTCTTTGTCAATAATGACTTTCACATGATCTGAGCTTGGGCTCAGGCAGCAAAACAATGATACGCTTCCGGGCTTTACGCCGAGCATATTCTCGACTTTTTCTGGCGAACAAAAACGTACTTTTTTCTCCCCTAAGTCAGTTGCCAGCGTCTTCAAGTCCAGCTTCTTCAGCCCGGGCATAATCACAAGATACTGACGTTTGCCTTTGTCGTCTTGTATAAAGAGATTCTTAATTTCATTGCGACCTTTTAACGCTGGCTCGGCCATCGCTTCTTCGATGGTATACACTGCCCCATGTTCAACCAGCTCGTAGTTGACGCCGAGCTTATCCAGAAAATTCAAACAATCTTTTTTCTTTACCATACGAGCGTTGCAAAATAATCATCTAAAGTTTCTGCCCGGCGCATGAGCTCACTTGTTCCGTCTGCTTTTAAAAGTACTTCGGCGGAGCGTAACAGGCCATTGTAGTTGAACCCCATAGCGTGACCATGCGCGCCAACATCATGCATTACCATAATGTCACCAGGCTCAACATCAGGCAGCGCACGATCAATGGCAAACTTATCGTTGTTCTCGCACAAGCTCCCAACAACATCATAGTTCTTCGATCCGTTATCGCTTTTTCCTAAAACTGTGATGTGATGATACGCCCCATACATACCCGGACGCATTAAGTTATGCATCGATGCATCAACGCCAATGTAGCTTTTGTGTTTTTCCATGACGTAGCGCACCTTCGTCAGCAAATAGCCATGCGGGCCAGTCACCCAGCGCCCATACTCAGTGTGAAGATCGGTGTCTGTACTTTTTAAGACTTTCTGGAGCTGATCTGATAGCTCTTTAAGATTGAATGGATCTTCGCCATCATATGGGATACCCACCCCTCCTCCTAGATTGAGTGATGCAATCTTTATTCCTGCCCCTTCCTCGACAAGCTCCTTCGCGTCCAGTAATAGCTGTGCTGTCTTTGCAAAGTACTCACTCTCAAGCATGTTAGAAACGACCATAGTATGAATGCCGAACGATTCGATGTTTGCAGCCGACATTTTTTTATATGCTTCTGGAAGCTGATCCTTGCGCATGCCATATTTTGCATCAGCGGGTAGGCCAATTAGCTCATTACCGCCAAGCTCATTACCTGGGTTAAACCGAACACATGCGCGCCTTAGTGTTTTATCCCCTAATGCTTCCATAAACACATCGACTTGCGTTAAATCATCAATATTAACCGTCGCGCCTAGCTCTATCGCCAGCTCGAAGTCTTCCTTAGCAGTATTATTGCTGGTGAATATGATGTCTTCGCCTGGCACGCCAATGCGCTTTACCATTTCGAGCTCTGCCTTTGAGCTACAATCAAATCCCATCCCCTCTTCGTGCAAAATACTCAGAATAATCGGCGTCGGCGTGGCCTTCACTGCGAAGTAGTTCTTGTAGCCTTTTGCCCACTCAAACGCAGTTTTTAGTTCGCGGGCATTTTCCCTGATCCCCTTTTCGTCATAGACATACAGCGGCGACCCATACTCATCCAATAATTCTGTCGCTTTACTCAGATCAAATGGAATCGGCTTACTCAATCTCAATCACCTTGCCGATTTTGTTGGGGAGTACTTCAATACCAGTTCCTTTGAATGATGTTTCGAGCAACCCTTGCAACCACACTTTCGCTTCGTCGGTGTAGTGCCAGTCGTGAACGGGCAGTACATACTTTGGCTTGAGCTCAATCACCTTCGCAATCGCGTCGCCTGTCTTGCCCCACGGCGCGATGAATGGCATCGCTAAAACGTGTTTAGATACTGCAAAGCTGAATGAGTCACCGGGGTGAGTGTATTCGTCTTTGAAGTGATAGCCGTTTTGGGACGGTGCAGCCGCACCTGGGACTGGTAGATCCTCGTGTGGCGAGGTAAATTTCTGCGTACACATTGTTTCTTCGCGAATCGTCACTTGCACGCCAGCCTCTTCAATCCTTTGTTGAATAGCACTGTTACACACAACGTGCGCGTTCGGGAATTTTGCCAAAAGCGATTTTAGAATATCAATATCGAAATGATCAGCGTGCTCATGCGTATAGACAATGCGATCAACATGCTCGATCTGATCGATTAATTCCCGATCTGACCACACACCAGCGTCAAACAACCCTACCCTATCTGGTGTCTCTACTAATACACATGAATGCCCAAGTTTTGTTATCTTCATAGAACCATAGTAACAAAATCATACCTACAATGCTGTTAAAAGCAGACCGACAAATCCTACCATTAATCCAAGGTACAGCTTTTTTGAATTCTCTTTTTCTTTTAGAATGATATAACTAGCTAAAGCACTAAGCGGGAGCTGAAATGTTGTAAGCGAAACGACTAATGACACGTTATCAGCTTTTACGAGTGTATTAATGAAGAAAAATCCTAATACAGCACTTAAGACACCTAGAAGTGCAGATCCCCACCAGTCAAACTTCGTCAATGCTCTAAAATCCTGAGCTGCAAGCTGCTTCGAGCCGATGATCACAAGGGCTAATGCCTGCAGCCCGAATCCATATATAAAGTACCAGCTCAAGCTCACGTGCTCGAGAATCGCTTTTTCGGTTGCCACACCAGCACCCAAACTTACCGCCCCAATGACTGCGAGAGATGCTGCTGATCCACGAAATGGTACTTTTCTCTTCGACTGGTGTGCTTGGGCAGCCAGCACAGCACCGTACAGAAGTAATATACTTCCTAAAACTTGCAAGCTTTCGAGACCCTCGCCGAGTAGCACCCACCCAAGAATGATCGATGTCACAGTAGCAAGC
>JAUHWW010000011.1 GCA_030427365.1 bacterium
ACTGGAAAAGTTGAGATTGTGGCTGAGACGTACTATCATTCATTGGCATTTTTCTACTCTCGAGCTGAGTTTGTACGTCAAGTTGCAGCTCATGCACAGAAAATTCGTGACGTCTTCAGTGTGTCACCTACTGCATTTCGCAACACCGAACTTAGCTACAACAATGAATTAGCCAAGTGGGCAGATGAAGCTGGCTATAAAGCGATTATCACAGAAGGCTGGGATCCGATATTAGGTTGGCGTTCACCTAACTATGTATACAAACCAGTTCAAACACACAATATAAAACTATTAATGAAAAACTATAAACTATCAGACGATGTAGCGTTCCGTTTTTCAGACAAAAACTGGTCGTCTTGGCCACTCAGTGCTCCAACATTTTCTCACTGGATGAGCGAGAGCTTGCATGCTGATAATGGCGACATCGTCAACTTGTTCATGGATTATGAAACATTCGGAGAGCACCAGTGGGCTGATACGGGGATATTTGATTTTCTTCGCTCACTGCCACATGAGTGGACGAGCAACGGTGGAACATTCAAGACTATTACCCAAGCTGCTGAAGCGTATGAACCTGCCGACGAGGTCGACATACACCATACTGTCACGTGGGCCGACACTGAGCGTGATTTGACCGCGTGGCTCGGCAACAGCATGCAGCATGATTCAATTCTATCGTTGTATGATCTTGAGAAAGATATTTTAGCCCTTGATAATGCAGAATTACTCAAGGAGTGGCGTAAGCTACAGACGAGTGATCATTTCTACTATATGTGTACGAAATGGTTCTCTGACGGCGATGTGCACGCGTATTTTAGCCCGTATGATTCACCGTATAATGCCTTTCGCTATTTCATGAATGCATTCCGTGACTTAGATATGCGCGTGAAGGTACTAAAGGAGAAAAATGGCTAGATCATTTATCCTCGGCAATGGTGGGCTTACCGTTGGACTTGATGAAAAAGGTCTGGTGCATGATTTCTATTACCCATACGTTGGCCAAGAGAACCTAACGACCGCTCGAAGTCAACCGCATATGGTTGGCGTATGGGTTGATGGTGCATTTTCGTGGATTGGTGGTGACGGTTGGCAGTCATCCTTGAGGCTCGAGAAAGCAGCGAATATATCCCGTATAGTTCACACGAATGATGCTCTCGGCATCCACGTATCATTGACTGACTTTGTTGACTGTAGTCACGACGTCTTTGGGCGGAAAGTGACAGTCAAGAATCTTTTAGATAGCGAACGTAATGTGCGGCTTTTCTTCCATCAGGTGTTCAGAATTAGTCACGGAGGGCGAGCTGACACAGTCATGTATGTGCCCGATGATCATTATCTGCTTGACTACAAAGGCCGATGCACACTTGGCATCTATGCGGAAACAGCCGATGGTAAGCCATTTGATCAATACGCGTGTGGTGGAGCTGGCGTTGAAGGAAAAGAAGGAACATTCCGGGATGCAGAGGATGGTGAATTGTCTATGTCAGCAGTTGAACATGGCGGCGTTGACTCGACACTGCGTGTAAAGTTCACGTTGGCTGCACGTTCCGAGGAAGTCGTGCACTATACGCTCGCGGCAGCCGATTCGCAGCACAAGGTCAATAAATTACTTAATCTCTACCGAAGCACCGGCTTTGAAGAGCGACTAGAAGCGACGAGAGAGTACTGGTCTACATGGCTAGAACAAGCATCTGTCCGTATGACGGCGGTGCCTGAAGATTATAGAGATGCTGTCACGTCCTCACTGATGATTATCAAAGCCCATACCGATAAGCACGGTGGCATCATCGCCAGTTGTGATAGTTCTATCTATAACTACGGCAGAGATTACTACAGCTATGTATGGCCTCGTGACGGCGCGTGGGTGATGTGGCCGTTTATAAAGCTAGGATTTACCGACGAGCCAAAGAAGTTCTTCCGGTTTTGCCAGAGCATTCTGCATGAGGACGGCTATTTATTGCATAAATACCAGCCTGATCGATCGATTGGCAGCACCTGGCATCCGCTCGTTCATGGAAGAACAAAGGAATTAGCGATTCAAGAGGATGAAACAGCCATTGTGCTGTGGCTACTCGGGGAGTATGTGGACTATAGCAAAGATACGCAGTTCGCTAGTGAAATGTACTCGTCATTTGTGAAGCCCGCCGCAGACTTTATGACTGATTTTATAGACGATGAGACATCTTTGCCGCATCCGAGCTATGATCTCTGGGAAGAGAAGTTTCTGTCTACTCTATACACTACGTCTTCTGTGTACGCAGCGCTGTTGACTGCTTCCAGAATGGCACATGAACGTGGTGAGCAGATTGATGCAGACCGTTGGACAGTAGCAGCTGAGAGAATCCAGTCAAAAGCCGATGCTTATTTTGTAAACGACGTTGCGATAAAGGGATTTTCGTTCGCCCACGGCAGTGTCGAAAACGACAATGTGCTTGACGTCTCATCACTATATGGCGCTTGGCGATGGGGCTATGTTGATCAGGGTAACCTCAAGAAAACGCTGGCTAGAGTAGAATCTGACTTACTGAACCAGTCGCCTTCGGGAGGATCGCCGAGATATGTTGATGATGCATACTTCCGCAGCGATCCTGCATACAAAGGCAATCCTTGGTTCGTAACAACCTTGTGGCTGTCTCAACTTTATAGTGAGTCTGGCAGGCTTGGTGATGCGAAGAAATTGGTTGATTGGTCTGTTGATAAAGCGCTAGAAAGCGGCGTGCTGTCGGAACAAATACACCCAGAAACTGGTCAACCTGTCGGCGTCACACCACTTATCTGGAGCCATGCGGAACTAATTAACGCTATTTTGATCTTGGACCAAAGACCGTAGACGTATTACTCTTCTCTGTATAGAGCCTATTGTCCGAAATCCGACGTTTATAGACCCTGCTGTGATTGCAGTGATTGCACAGCTCACAGCGTCTTCTTCATTTCCGAACGCGAAGCATATCGCTGATAGTCCTAGGCTGCCAATTGTTATAGCACCAGTTAGCTTGTTAGCTTCATCAAAATTAATAGGTAAATGCTCTTGAGACTGAGCAGGCACCGTAGACTAGCCTTTACGAGGTTTTACTTCGTTGCGTCCGAGGTTTTTCTTGGTTTCAACGTACCATGTGTGCTTTCTGAGCACTGGATTATACTTGCGCAGACGTAGTTTGTCAGGCGTATTCATGGTGTTCTTTTTCGTGTAGTAATGACGATGTCCAGACTCTTCACATACGAGTCCGACGATCTTTCGCTTATCAGTCTTTTTTGCCATAATTGACTTCCTATTTTAACAGATGTAACTCGTATAATCAACACACTTTTTGGAGCCCCGATCGAGGATTGAACTCGAGACCTCATCCTTACCATGGATGCGCTCTACCACTGAGCTATCGGGGCGGGATATTCAAAAAATAAAATGGAGCCACCTGTCGGATAATTCCATAAATTTCGCCCGTCTGACAGCATGCTGTCTGGGGAAATTTCGAACCTTTCTTCGCTTCTCATCCGCCACGTAGGCTCTTGGAGCCACCTGTCGGATTCGAACCGACGACCCTCTGTTTACAAAACAGATGCTCTAACCAACTGAGCTAAGGTGGCACTCTTTCTGAATGATTGGTGCAGGGTGGAGGATTCGAACCTCCGAAGGCATAAGCCAACAGATTTACAGTCTGTCGTGTTTGACCGCTTCACTAACCCTGCTTTTAAAAGTGCGTATCGAAGTCCTACTTTAGCAAAAATTATCAGATATTACCAGTGTTACGCTGACTTTACGCCACAATGCGTTTTGGACGTTTCACCTTCGCTTTGTTTCCGGTCTGATGTTTCACGCGACCCATGCGCCGTTCGATCATTCTGGCGTCTTCTTCTCTGCCGTTATTCAAGTACGCCTGGTAGAGCAGATTGAGAGACTCTTTCGTCGCTTCGAGCTCGACCGCACGCTCGAGAGATTTAATGACCTGCAGGTGGTTGCCGACCTTTTCCTGAACTTTGGCGAACGCGATGTGGCGAGCAGCCAGCGTATCCTCGAGTTTTATGGCTTGCTCGAAAGCAGTTGAAGCCTTTTCCCAGTTCTCAGTTTCATAATAAATAAGTCCGAGGTTGTGTAAGCTTGATGCCGATGGTTCGATCGAGCTGGCAATTTCAAAGCAGTCGATTGCGTCTTTGTATTCTTTTTGCTTTGCGTATAGGATACCGAGGCGGTTATATGCTGCAGCGTTCTTTTTATCAATGTTGAGGATAGTCAGCAAGGCTTTTTCCGCACGCACAAGTCGGTTTTCACGCATGCTGCTGTGAGCCGTTTCCCACAAGCCACTCATACGTTCACTGAGCTTTAGGGGAATCGGAGATAGTTCACTATCACGCTGTGTAGCACTCACGTAGGCCAGGAAGATGAGTATCAGAATAATTGTTAGTGACAACATAACTGGTTCAGTATACCATTACCGACAATCGGAGATAGATGAGTTTATTGTTGACGTTCCTCTCGAGCAGCGTCTGGAGCTGCAGCAGTTCCCGCGCAATGCGCTGCCAGCGTTCAACGCTAACGTTTTTTGATGAGCGCATAGCAGCTTCAACAATAGTTGTGAGATCTGTAAGTAGTCCCTGCAGCGTTTCACGTTTGTCATATGACTTAGCGTCTTGCAGTCGCTGAAATGGTGATTTCTGCAAGAATGCTTTAGATTCATTTAGAGAGGAAGACTCACCATTCACAAAGCTTAAAAATAGGTCATTTTTTCCGCCTGATGCTACAAAAGCTTTTTCTGCTTGAGAGACGTCAACACCATGTTTTTCGGCGTAGTTGAGCGCCTGCTGTCTTGACATTGGCAGCACCGGCAACTGCTGGCATCGTGAGCGTATCGTTGATAGTAATTTGGCACTGTCGCTCACACTTATGATGAGCATAGAACGAGGCGATGGCTCTTCAATAACTTTCAGAAGTGCATTTTGCGCTTCCGTCGTTAGTAGCTCTGCATCATGAATAACGGCAATACGACTCATGTTTGTCCCGGTATTCGCTTTCGTCGAGAACAATGCGATGATGCTACGTGCAACGTCAATCCCAATCGCCTTGCCATCCTCTGGTGCAAACTCGTGAAGCTGCGAGGGGTAAGCATCATGTAGAACGCCTTTTGCGATACCAGTAATAACGTGGTTTTTTCCAGAGCCTTTTGCGCCTTCGATAATAAGCGAGCCTTTTGGCTTATCAATGAAAGCTCTGAGCAGTTCTGCTGTGCGCTGGTTTACGAGTTCGTTCATGCTGCATACTCCGCAAATTGCTCCGGCAGTGGCGATTCAAACAGTTTTTTCTTGCCATCTGGCATGGTGAGTTCTAGGCTTTTGGCGTGAAGCATCAGCCTGCTTGCCTTTTCCCCGCCGTACAATTCATCACCAACAATAGGGTGGTGAACGTAGAGCAAGTGCAGTCGCAACTGGTGCGTTCGGCCAGTTTTTGGCGTTAGGGTGACTATCGAATAGCCTTTCTTGGCAGGCGTTGATACATAGTGTGTTTGTGCTGATTTTCCCGTTTTTGACACCATAAATCGCTTTGGATCTTTGCTATTTCGCTCGATACCAGCATCGATAATAGCTTCATCGGGATCAAGCATACCTGGCACGATTGCAACGTAGGTTTTAGTCACTTTTCGGTCTGCAAACTGTTTCTGCAGAAACTTCAAAGCAGCTTCATTCTTAGCACATATCATCACGCCAGATGTTGCTCTATCCAGTCGATGTACAATGCCACCTCGCTCGCCGTCGAGCTCTTTACTGATTTTGTCACGAATAAAGCTCGCGACGGATGCCTCTTGCCAGAACCTCCCGCGTGCGTGGGAAATAATGCCAGCAGGTTTGTCGACAACAATGACATCATCGTCTTCATGCAGCACCGGCAGCTCAATTACCTCTGGTTTCTCTTGCAGCGGTCCTAGATCATACTCGATGATCGCTCCTGGACGTAGTTTATGCCCCGGCTCGATTGATTTGCCCTTGAGTTTGATGAGATTTAGGTCAAATAACTTTGTTATGGCTGCGCGTGAATATTCAGAAAATTGCTCGGCTAAGTATTTATCGGCTCGAACATTACTTTCTGAGGATATTGTTAGCGTTTGTTTCATTGTTTTGGCGGCCTGAATGGCAACATGATAATATCACCAATCAATTTAGCAATTCGTTTCAAAACTCCTTCAGACGTCTTCGATTCATAGCTCTTTTCTTTTTCAGACATTATGCTCTGAGGCCAACAGCTCGCTGCACATTAAGGAGTGTTTCATTTGCTTGCGCGTTCATTGTTTTTTCTGAAACTTCGAGTTTTTGACTAATCTTCGCATCATCTACGTCAGCGAGGCTGGCTTGGAACTGCTCCAGGAAGCTCCTAACAGAATCCGCGACTGCTTTCTTGAAATCTCCATAGCTCGTTGTTCCTTCCCACTCTGCGGCCGCTTCTTCGGCAGTTTTGCGCGTCAACAAGCCATAAATTTGCAGCAAATTACTAATGCCAGGCTGTTTCTCCCAGTCCAGACGAACGTTTGCTTCAGAATCAGTCGCAGCGGACATGACCTTTTTATGTGCTTCTTCAGGGGTATCGCTCAGGAATATCACACCTTTGCCCGTCTCATCAGATTTGCTCATTTTCTTCGTTGGATCCTGCAAGTCCATAATGCGAAGGCCTTGGTCTTTGCCAAAGAACGCATGTTGCTCTTTAACTGGTTGTGGAATCACGAACAACTCTTGATTGAACTTATTATTTAGTCTTTCAGCAATATCTCTCGTGAACTCCAGGTGTTGCGTCTGATCATCACCGACAGGCACGAACGTCGCTCCATAGAGCAGAATGTCCGCCGCCATTAATACTGGGTAATTAAAGAGACCTACACTTACTGCACCGTCTATAATCTCTAGAGATGCATCTCCAGGGTTAGCTTTGACTAGTTGAGCACCTTTTTCCTGTAATTCCGAATTCGCTAGCTTCATAGACTTATCTTTAAACTGGGTCATTCGAGCCATTTGACCGAAACCAGTGAAACAATCTAAAATCCACGTCATTTCACTGTGTGCAGGCACGTAGCTCTGACGATAAATATGGATGTCGGGCTGGTCGAGAGGCAGGCCAGCCGCAACAAACACGCGCAGATTGTTCCAAATGCCACTTTGCAGCTCGTCATGCTTAATTGGCGTCGTAAAACTGTGTAGGTCAGGCACAAACAAGTTCACCTGGAATTCATCAGCTCTCGTTTTTGCCATATCAATCATAGGCAAAATAGCGCCAAAATAATTCCCAATCGTCAAATCGTTATTTGCACGAATCCCCGTCAATATTACCTGCTTGCTCATCTACATACCATTCTACAGCTCTCCGGCTATCTTCTCAATCATATACATCTATTTCACAAAGCCAGGTGACCTCGTTGTTGGCACGTTAGCTGTCATATTGTGAAATTGATCGGCGAGACGAGGCTCCATCGCTGCATGGCGCGCCAAGTGACCAGCAATAGTCTCTAAATTCTTTCTGCGTCTCTGCATTCTCTCGTACATTACATTAGGCGCTGCCTCAGGCATGCAACCTAGTACTAGTTCATCTTGCATTTCATATACTCCATGTAAATTAAAAACCGCCCTTTTCGAGGCGGTTTATGGTCTTTCTAGATTTTTGTAAATTATGAACTAGCCGCCTGCATCATGACCCGGTAAACCAGAATACAAATTTTGCAGTTAGTTTCATACGAGCATTCTACCACGTCCCTTGGTTTCTGCAACTACGCTGATTTGTATATTTGCAGTTCTAAGAGCCGCATCAGATAGTGATTGAGTGACAGTGTTGCCCTTCGGATATTTTCTAGTGGCATGTTCTACAGCCTCTACAACAGCACTTCCACTTGGATCTGAAAGATTTGCTGCTAAAAAAGACCCCATGAAGCTACCTAGAGTTTCCATGTGGGGGTATGAAATATGTCTAGCAGATCGAAAATCACTAAGGACAGTACCAGGTGCTAGCTCTACATCCGTAGGACTTGGGGGGTAATTAGTGAAATTTAGCATTAATATCTCCTAAGATTACTATCATTATACCACTTAATATACTCTATGCCAAGATATGGAGCAGCTATCTGCCAGGACAGTAAGTGGCCTTAACGCTTCGTAAATTGGCGTTGTTTACGAGCGCCTTTGAGACCGAACTTCTTGCGTTCTTTGATGCGTGAATCGCGGCTCAATAGTCCTGATCGCTTCAATGTACCTTTGAGAGCTTCATTCTTCTCAACAAGTGCTTTTGAGATAGCAAGCTTGATTGCATCAATCTGACCAGCGTGTCCGCCGCCATCAACAACAACTGTTACGTCGTACTTATTGTCTTCAATAGATTTGAAAGGCGCTTCAAGCTCTGTCAGCAGCATGGCGCTGTCTGCAAAGTACTCTTTAGCCGGCTTGCCATTGATAGTTATAGAACCTTTTCCGTTGGTGACACGAACTTTTGCCGTTGCGCTTTTGCGGCGACCAAGTGCGTATGTGTAGTGTTCAGCCATTACTTAGCCTCCTTCAGCTTATACTCGACTGGTTTTTGTGCAGCGTGATCATGCTCGCTGCCTGCATAGACCTTTAGTCTTTTCAAACGATCATCCCGAAGCTTGTTCACTGGCAACATACCGCGAACCGCCTTGACGATAGCTTCTGCTGGATCGATTTCCATCTGCTCACGCAGTGTACGGTCTTTGATACCACCTGGGTAACCGGTGTGACGATAATAGAGCTTATCTTCAACCTTTTTACCCGTTACTTGGAGGTTAGCGGCGTTTGTTACAACCACAAAGTCACCGCAGTCGATGTGCTTCGTGAACATTGGCTTGCCTTTGCCTGTAAGTAATTGTGCAACTTCGCTCGCTACTCGTCCGAGTGGCGCTGTTGAAGCGTCGACAAGGTGCCATGCGCGTGTGACATCTGCTGGTTTAGCGCTGTAGGTGCTCATTTCTTTGCCTTCCCAGTAGTAGACGCTTTGGCGTCACTACGGGACTTTGCCTTCTTCGTCTGTACTTTTTTCTTACTATCTACTTTCGCAGCAGGTTTTGATGCTTTCTCCGTCGACTTTTCTGCTGTTTTCGCAGCGCTTTTCGCTACTGGTGCTGCTGATAGGTCATCAACAAACGAAACCGTTGCTAGCTGTGCATTATCGCCTCGACGCAGCGTTGTTCGCTCGATGCGTAAGTAACCACTGTTGCGACTTGTGAGTTTCGGAGCAATATCATTGACAAGCTTTTGGGCTGCTTCTTTTGTCTGCAAAGCTGAAATGATGGCGCGTCTGTTATGTAGATCACCTTTCTTTGCCTTGGTAATGAGTCGCTCGACGTAAGGACGGGTTTCTTTCGCCTTATCAAGCGTCGTCTCTATCTCGCCGTGCAGGATCAAGCTATCTGCAAGACCCTTCATGAGCGCTCGGCGCTGATCCTTTTCGCGGCCGAATTTGCGGCCTTTATATCCGTGTCTGTGCATTTAGAGCTCCAACTCCGCAAGCTTTTCACGGACTTCATCAAGTGCCTTGCTACCAAATCCCTTGAGATCTTTAAGTTCAGCGTCAGTAAGGCTGAAAAGATCTTTTAGTGTCTGGATGTCATTGTTGATCAATGCGTTTGTTGTGCGAGCTGAGAAGTTCAAATCTTCGATTGAGGTTGAGAGTGAATCCTTCTCTTCCATTGGCTCCGCTGCTGCTGCAGCACTTGCTGCTTCAACAAGTACAGGAGCGGTTTCAACGCGCGTCTTACCTGCAAGCGCTTCGTATTGGCTCATAAGGATTGCGTTTGCTTCTTCGAACGCGTCACGCGGTGTAATCGTACCATCGGTTTCAACGCTCACGCTTAGCTTGTCAAGATTCGTCATTTGACCGACTCGGGTGTTTTCTACGCTGTAGCGGACTCGTTGCACTGGGCTGAAAATAGCATCAAGCGAGATAAAATCAGAGCTTTTCTTACCGCCTTCATCTTCGATAGTGCGATAGCCACGCCCTGTCTCAACGATGAGTTCGATTTTAAGACCTGCTGACTTCGTATCGATGGTTGCAATGTGCTGGTCTGTATTCACGACTTCAACATCTGCTGTTGTCTTGATATCTTTTGCGGTGACAACACCTGATCCTTTTTTCTCTAATGTAACCGTTTGCGGTTCATCTGAAAATACGCGGAAGCGGATTTGTTTCAGGTTTTGCATGATAGCAACAACGTCTTCTTTGATACCGTCGATCGCCGTAAACTCATGGCTTACGCCGTCGATACGGAATGAGGTGACTGCTGCCCCTGAGATGCTCGAAAGCAAAACTCGGCGCAGACTGTTACCAAGTGTCATGCCATAGCCGCTGTGCAAAGGCTCGACGATAAAGGTCGATTTGTTGTCGCCGTCATCAGTAACTTTCGTGATGGTTGGTGTATTGATGTGATTTGACATATAGGTTTATTCCTCCACCTTTGCCTTAGCGTGAGTAGTACTCAACGATTAGTTGTTCTTTAATATCTGGTTCTGCTTCTTCGCGAGCAGGTTCGCCAGTAATGGTAATAGTAAATTTCTTTCGATCAGCCTTTAGCCATCCAACGCTGTCTCCAGCAGGACTGACGTCATCAAGTCGTTTGAAATACTCAGTTTTCTGGCTGCCATCGCGGACCTGCAGTACATCACCCGGCTTCACGCGCAAACTTGGCACATCGAAACGTCGGCCATTGATCATGAAGTGCCCGTGAGTAACGAGCTGCCTAGCAGCGCGGCGCGAACTTGCAAAGCCAGCTCGGTACACGGCATTATCGGCACGTTGTTCGAGGTATTTCAGGAGTACTTTCCCAGATTGACCGCGGCTTGCGTTTGCTTCTTTCATTAGTCTGCTAAATTGCTTTTCAAGCAGTCCATAGAGCCGCTTTACTTTCTGCTTTTCACGTAGCTGCAATGAATACTGTGAAGATTTGCTGCGGAATCGTCCGCCAGCTGCTTGCCCTGGAGGGCTCGGCCGTTTTACAAGGGCTTTATGCGCTTTCGGGTGCAGCGCATAACCTTCACGTCGGCTCATCTTAACAATTGATCGTGTATCTCGAGCCATGTTAGTTTCTCCTCTGCTTTCTCGGTCGCGTTCCACCATGTGGTACGCCGGTCACGTCACTGATACTCTCAACTGCAATGTCGAGGTTTGCAAGTGCTCGCACCGCTGTATCGCGGCCCTGGCCAATACCTTTGACAAATACGTCAACTTTGCTCAAACCGTGTTGCTGACGAGCAAGGTTGCCAGCTTTTTCAGCTGCAATTTGGGCAGCGTAGGCGGTGCCTTTTTTGCTACCGCGGAAGCCACATGCTCCAGCACTTGATTGAGTCAGTATCTGACCTTGCTTGTCAGTAAAGCTAATAATCGTGTTATTGAATGTTGCCTGCACATGTAATTGTCCGTGAGCAACCGTACGCTTGTTCTTCTTACGCTTACTTGCTGGTGCAGCTTTTTCAGTCGTTTCGGTAGTAGCTGTAAGAGTCGTGTCTTCTTGAGTTGTTTTATCTTCTGCCATACTAAATCCTATGTCTTCGACAACGCTTTCTTAGCCGTGCCACCGACAGTCAATTTCTTTCCGCGGCGTGTGCGAGCATTTGTCTTTGTTCGCTGACCACGAGATGGCAAATTACGATTGTGTCTGTCACCACGATACGCTTTGATATCTTTCAAACGCTTAATGTTTGCAGTGACGACACGCTGAAGTTCGCCTTCAACCATGTAATTTTCATTGATAACGTCTTGGATGCGTGAAATCTCAGCATCACTCATGTCCTTCACGCGGACAGTTTGTTCAACATTCGCTTTCGCAAGAATGTCGACGCTGGTCTTGTCACCAATTCCATACACATACGCTAAGGCATAGCGAATCTGCTTCTCATTCGGAATAGTGACTCCTGATATTCGAGCCATACCTATCCCTGCCTCTGCTTGTGTTTCTTTTTATACTTGTTGATGACATAGATTCGGCCTTTTCGGCGTACGATCTTGTCATCTGGTGAAATCTTTTTCACACTTGCACGTACTTTCATCCCTCTTCAGTTTCCTTTCTGGGGCTTAGCTTTACGATTCGTAAAGTGTACGGATCCTACGTTTCTGCTGAGAAATCGTAGAACACGCTGCATTTATTATTAATATGACTAGCCTCGGTAGGTAATCCGACCTTTGGTCAGGTCGTATGGGGTTAACTCTACCTTGACGGTGTCTCCCGGCACGAGGCGGATGTAGTGCTTGCGCATTCGTCCAGCGACGTGGGCGATAATTTGATGGCCGTTTTCAAGTTCGACCTTAAACTGAGTTCC
Organism: bacterium; assembly: GCA_030427365.1. Taxonomy (GTDB): domain Bacteria; phylum Patescibacteriota; class Saccharimonadia; order Saccharimonadales; family SZUA-47; genus JAUHWW01. The sequence continues at coordinate 12,289 of JAUHWW010000011.1, forward strand.
CGGTAGGGTTTCGACAATTTTGCCGCTCAGTTCAATTACTTCCTTGTTACTTGCCATAAATTATAGTGTCAAGATACGATTATATCAGAGGTCGCACTCCTTATGCAACCATGAAATGCAAAAACTACGCGGAACGCTTCAGTAATCTGCGCTTTGGTTTCTTTTTCTTTTTATCTTCGGCGTCTTCGCTGCCTTTTAGGTAGTCCGGAGAAGAATAATCATCATACGTTATCATAAGTGCCCGTGATTCTACCTGCCGCAAGGTTTCAAGAGCTACTGCAACCAAGATGAGGATACTTGTGCCGCCAATGGTAATGCTCGTATTTATCCAGTACTGTGCGACGATTGGTGACAGTGCGATGAGGCCGAGTGCAATTGAGCCAAATAGTGTTAGTCGATTCACGACTGCACGTAAGTACTTTTCGGTATCCTTACCGCTCCTAACTCCTTCTATAAAGCCGCCTTGCTTCTGGAGGTTCTCAGCAATTTCTTTGGCATTAAAGGTAATCGACGTATAGAAGAACGTGAACATCACAATAAGCAGGAAATATACGGTCGGGTAGATAAACGGCTCGAGGCTAAACTCAGCGACAACGCCGCTCTGGGCAAGCACTGGATCTGGCTCGCCAAAGTTAAGGAACTCTGTTGTTACTGGGTTTTCAAATTCTCGTAAGTACTGACTAGTTGGGTTTTGGAAGACGCGAGTCAAATCGTCACCGAGATCAGCGTATCGACTCCCTGACATGATTTGTCCAGCAAAGCTTGGCACACTTAAGAAAGCGACCGCGAAGATGATCGGGATAACGCCAGCAGTGATCATCTTTATCGGCAATGTCGTCTTGACTCCGCCGTATGCTCGATTTCCCTGCACACGCTTCGCATAGTTGATGGTGATACGCCGCTGCGCTTCATTCAGCTTGACCACAACCCAGGTTGTGCCAACCGTCAATGCCGTTAGGGAAAGCGCAATCCACAGCGTGCTACTGTCGTAGTTTATTGTCCTGCCAAATATGCTGAATGAGTTTTCACCTGAGAAAATGTCAGTCGTGATTGAACTAATAATCCCCGGCATTGTTGAGACGATACCAGCGGTAATAAGCAAGCTAATACCGTTACCGATGCTCTGTTCGGTAATAAGTTCTCCGAGCCACATCAGTAGCACTGCTCCAGCGGTGAGCGCAACGACCATCAGTATCCAAGTGCTGGCCGTCGCACCGGCAAGGATATCTTCACCTGAGACTGACTGGGCAGCTTGTCGAACGAGCACAATTGCACCAATAGATTGAATAATCGCCAGCGGGACTACGAGGATACGGGTAATCTGATTAATCTTGCGTCGACCGTACTCGCCTTCTTTATTGAGTGTTTCAAGCTTCGGGATTGCCTGAGTAAGTAACTGCATGATAATGCTCGCGTTAATGTATGGTCCAAGCCCAATCAACATAATCGAGAAGTTGGCCAGTGCTCCACCGGAAATCGTATCGAAAAAGCCCAAAAGCTGAGTGCCTTGTGTAGCGGTAAATAACGTATCAAGGAGCTGCCGCAAGGTTGTCGGGTCAGCCAGCGGTATCGGGATCTGTGCCAACATACGGAAGATAATAAGTATGCCAAACACAGCGAATATACGCTTGCGCATGTCGGATGTTTTCAGAGATCTTGCGATCACCTTCCAGTTCACGTGTTTGTATTCCCTCTTACCTTTACGTTAGTCACAGTATAGCAGCTCGGCAAAGCCGCATACTGTTGTTATTTTTCGACTGATTCTTTTTTGGTCGCTTGTGGACGTTCAACTTTTTCAAACGAGCCACCGGCCTTTGTAACGGCTTCGGCAGCTTTTTCAGATGCTCCCTGTAGCCGCACTGAGAGCTTCTTTGTCACTTCACCGTTCAGTACTAGCTTCACAGGCGTATCTGGCGTTGCAATAAACTTTGCTTCATACAAAGCGTAGTTATCGACGAGCTTATCAAAATCATTCAGTTTTGCTGTTGTAATAGTCTTTGCACCTTTTATGTGGCGCTTAAAGCCACGCAGTTTTGGCAAACGAGCCATCAGTGGGTTCTGTCCACCTTCAAATCCTGGCTTCTTTGTCCAGCCAGCACGTGCTGCTTGACCCTTGGTACCTCGTCCAGCTGTCTTACCTTGGCCAGCTGAGATACCGCGTCCAACTCTTTTTGACTTCTTGTCTTTCGCTATATTTAGTTCGTTGTACTTCATTATTTCGCCTCTGCTTTCACTGATTTCTTCGCAGGCTTTTCTTCGGTTCTATTTCGGTGCCACTGTGACTTTGGCTTAATCATCTTTAGCGCTTCAACCGTCGCATAAGCAACGTTTGTCTTGTTGCTAGAGCCGAGTGATTTTGATAGGACGTTGTGATACCCAGCAACTTCAAGAACAACACGAACTGCTCCACCGGCAATCAATCCAGTACCCTCGGCAGCTGGCTTCAACAGAATTTTTGCGCCCGAAACTTGTGCTTGTTGCTCGTGTGCGATTGTGTTGTTTTCGATTGGTACGGTAACGATATTCTTCTTTGCAACATCAGTAGCCTTACTCACGGCAGCGGTAACATCTGCTCCTTTTGCTGATCCAACGCCAACTTTTCCTTTGCCATCTCCGATAACGACGAGTGCTCGGAAGCGGAAACGCCGTCCACCCTTCACCACACGTGCGACGCGGTCGATTGCAACGACTCGTTCATCAAATTGTTTTTCTTCGCGCGGAGCTCGTTCTCTTCCGCCGCGTTGCTGTCTAGTTTCAGCCATATTAGAACTCCAGTCCTTCCTTGCGTGCTGCGTCAGCGAGCGCTTTTAGTCTTCCGTGATATTTCTTGTTTCCGCGATCAAATGCAACGTGTGTTACCTTCTTCGCTTTTCCTGCCTTGGCAATGTCTGCGCCAACTTTTGCTGCTTTTTCTGTCATAGTACCGGTTGCTTTGCTGCCAACAGTAGTCGCAGAGGCTATTGTCTTTGAATCATCATCATTGATGAGTTGAGCAGTAATATGTTGGTTGCTTATGAACACACTTAAGCGTGGCTTCTCAGCAGTGCCATGAATAGTTGAGCGAGTTCTAGTTGCTCGCATACGTCTGTTGACTCGTTTTTGGGTTTGTTCACTCATTATTCTTTACCTGACTTTCCGCTCTTACGCAAAATGCGTTCGCCTTCATACGCGATACCTTTGCCCTTGTACGGCTCTGGCTTCTTTAATGCACGAATATCGGCTGCTACCTGGCCAACGAGCTGCTTATTAATCCCTTGGATGGTAATAGTCATCTGATCAACCTGCGCCTGGATCCCTTCAGGGAGTTTATACTCAATCTCGTGAGAAAAGCCGAGGTACAGCTTGATACTTTGACCGGCAAGATTTACGCGGTAGCCAACACCAGAAACGACAAGTTTCTTTTGAAAACCTTCAGTGACTCCTGTCACCATGTTCGCGATTAAAGTTCGCATCAACCCATGGTTTCCTTTGTGCTTTTTCTGATCATCGACACGGGTGACGATGATTTCATCGCCTTCTTGTTTAACATTGATGCCTTTTTGCAGCTTCTCAGACAGCTCGCCTTTTGGTCCTTTGACCGAAACGCTGCTATCGTCGACAGTGATTGTCACGCCTGCTGGAACCGCAATTGGCTGTTTTCCTATTCGACTCATTTCTTTATCCTTTTAATAATTACTTCCTACTTAACTAATACACCTCGCAGAGGATTTCTCCCCCGAGTGAGTTTTCTTTTGCTTGATCGCCAGTCATGATACCTTTTGGTGTCGAAATAATGATCATGCCGCGACCTTGCTTAACGACAGGAATCTCTTTGGCCTTACTATATGTGCGGCGTCCTGGCTTGCTAACCTTCTTTAACTCAGTAATTGGTGAGCTCGCGTCTTCTTCAAGGATATGCAATACGAGAGACTTCTCAACACCTTCGCCTTCGACTGAAACATCAATAATATACTTGTTTTCAGCCAATATCTTAGCGACGGCTTCCTTCATGTTACTGTGCGGCATACGCACGGTTGTCTTGCGAACAGCAAGTCCGTTACGGATGCGGGTTAACATATCTGCGATTGGATCTGTACTTACTATCATTTATTACTCCTACCAACTACTCTTTGTGACGCCAGGGACTTCACCTTTACTTGCATGTTCGCGGAAGGCGATACGAGAAAGTCCGAAACGGCGCATGTAGCCACGTGGGCGTCCAGTTTCTGCGCAGCGGTTTTTCTTACGTGTTGGGGATGAATTACGTGGGAGCAGCGCCAAAGCGTCAAAATCGCCTGCAGCTTTCAGTTCTGCACGCTTTGCAGCGTACTTATCAATCATTTTTGCTCGTTTCTTGTCACGAGCGATCATAGATTTCTTCGCCATCTTACTTTCCTTCCTTCATGAACGGCATACCGAACTTGGTTAATAGCGCTTGAGCGTGAGCTTTTTCCTTCGCATCGATCACGAAGTTAATTTGCAACCCGTGTGCAGTCGTCGTCTCTTCAAATGTCAACTCGGGGAAGACAGATTGATCGCGAAGACCAATGCTGTAGTTTCCTTGCCCGTCAAATGAGCGGTTACTAACGCCGTGAAAGTCGCGCAATCGTGGCAATACAATATTGATGACGCGATCCATGAATTCGTACATTCGATCGCCGCGCAACGTTACCATTGTGCCGATCTTCATACCTTCTCGAAGTTTGAAGGTTGCAATGCTCTTACGGGCAATTGTTTCGACTGGCTTTTGGCCAGTAATCTTGGTGATTGTGTTAGCAGCGACTTCGAACAACTTCTTGTCATCTTTGCCCTTACCAAGACCACTCGAAACGACAATCTTACGCAAACGTGGCACTTCGGAAATGCTCTTGAGCCCAAGCTCTTTTTGCAATTCGGCGCGGAACTGATCATTGTATTGCTGTTTCAATCGAGCAGCAGTCGATACGTCAGTCTTTTTCGCCGGTTTCTTAGTTGCTTCAGCCATTACTTGATCTCCTTTCCGCTGCGTTTGTAGACGCGAACTTTATTACCGTTCTTGTCGAGTTTGTAACCAATCTTACTTGGCTTCTTGCTGCCTGGGTCGACGATAGCCACGTTGCTAACTGGCAATGGTTTCGTCTTTTCTATGATGCCACCTTGCGGATTCTGCTGGGTTGGTTTTACCGCACGTTTTACGACATTGATATTTTCAACAGTCACCATGTTCGTCTTTGGGTGTGTGGCAGTAATTTTGCCTTTTTGGCCTTTGTACTTACCAGCTGTGACGATAACCTCATCGCCTTTTTTGAGTCTAATCTTATACATTACAATACCTCCGGTGCGAGTGAGACGATTTTTGCGTAGCCTTGGTCGCGCAACTCACGTGGAACTGGACCAAAGATACGAGTCGCTCGAGGCTGCTTATCTTCGCCGATGATAACTGCTGCGTTATCGTCGAATTTAATCGTTGAGCCGTCTTTGCGGCGAATTGTCTGACGTGAACGCACGACAACGGCCTGCACAACAGCTTTTTTCTTCACCTGTCCGTTCGGCGCTGCTTCTTTAACGCTCGCTGTGATGATGTCACCGACGCGAGCATACCGACGCTTCGAGCCGCCAAGAACCTTGATACACAGGATCTCTTTCGCACCGCTGTTGTCGGTCACGGTTAGTCTACTTTCAGCTTGAATCATTTCTTCGGCTCCTCACTGTCGGCTTCAGCTTTCGTAGCATCCTCTGCAGCCTCTGCTTCTTCCGCAGCTTTCGCCTTGGCTTCAGCTTCTTTCTCAGCTTTGATCTTAGCTTCACTACCTTCATCACTGGCAGTGACGGCTTCAACCGTTTGGCTAGCTGCAATATCAGCCTTTCGAAGAATCTTTGATAGCGTCAGTGTCTTGCGCTTTGAAATCGGCCGAGTTTCAATCACTTCAACCATATCGCCGATCTTTGCTTCGTTTTTCTCATCATGAGCAATATATTTGCTAGTTCGTGAGTATTGTTTCTTATAAATTGGGTGGGTTTTTCGCTGCGTTACTGAGAGCACGATGGTTTTATCGGCCTTGTCAGAAACAACGATGCCTTGGATTGACTTTGCCATAACGTCTAGGCCCTTTCCTTACTTAGGTGCTCACTGAGCACTGTTAACATTCGTGCCAACTCGCGGCGTTTTACTCGCACGATGCGCGGGTTTGTAACCTCGCCCATGTGGATGCGTCGCTTCATCTCTGCAATGTCTTCACGCAGGGTATTTGAAGCTGCGATCAGCTCGTCAGCGGACATTTTCCTGATGTCTTCCATAGTCTTTGCGGTCTTTTTATCTGCCATTATGCTGTCTCCCTTTTGAGGAATCTCGTCTTCGTTGGCAGTTTATGAGCGGCCAAGCGCATTGCTTCACGCGCTTGCTCTTCAGACACGCCGCCGATTTCAAACATAACGGTTCCAGCCTTTACCTTGGCTGCAAAATATTCAGGGTTTCCCTTACCACCGCCCATTTTCACGTCTTGTGGCTTCTTGGTAACTGGCGTGTGCGGGAAAATACGAATCCAGATTTGACCACCACGCTTGGTGTAGCGTGTCATCGCTTGACGAGCTGCTTCGATTTGGCGTGATGTCACACGTTCGTTTGACAATGCCTGGAGGCCGTACTCACCATGTGCGATGTAGTTGCCGCTGGTTGCAACGCCTTTGTTCTTGCCGATGCGGACTTTACGATACTTAAGCTTGTTTGGTATCAACATTAGAGTGCCTCTCCTTTGTAGATCCATACTTTCACGCCGATTATTCCAGCTGGGGTCTGCGCTTCTGCATGTGCGTAATCGATGTCAGCGCGGATAGTGTGCAGAGGGACAGAGCCTTCAACCACTTTTTCACGGCGTGACATCTCAGCGCCGTTCAAACGTCCAGCGACTTCGATACGGATACCTTTTGCGCCAGCACGCATTGTTGCGGCAGCTGATTGCTTTGTTGCGCGTCGGAAAGCGATTCGTCGTTCAAGCTGGTTTGCGATGTTTTCAGCAACTAACTTCGCATATAGCTCAGCTTTCTTGATTTCTTCGATGTTCACGCGTACTTCTCCGCCGTAGATCTTTTGGATCTGAGCTTTTAGCTCGTTGACACCAGCACCACCGCGGCCAATCACAACACCAGCTTTTGCAGTCTGGATAGTAACCGTCACGAGATTCGGTGAGCGCTCAATGTCGACGCGGTTTATAGCCGCACGAGATCCGAGCTTATCCTTGATCAGCTTGCGCACCGCGAGGTCGTCTGTCAGATATTTCGCGTAGTCGTTCTTGCTAGCGAACCACTTACTGCGCCATTTCTTGTTTACCTGGAGGCGCATGCTGATTGGGTTTACTTTCTGTCCCATTATATTGCCTCCTTAGTTGATTTCTCTTCAGCTTTCGCTTTCTTCTTGCGCTCTTCGCCGGTGACCACTACTTTGATGTGGCTTGTCTTGCGCTCAAATGGCAATGCACGTCCATGAGCAGCTGGGCGGAATCGCTTGATGCGCGAGCCTGCTGTAACGTTAATCTCAGAAATAACCAATGTGTTCTCAAGCAAGTTGTGATTGTAGGTAGCGTTTGCTTTGGCACTGGCAATGACTTTCTTCACCGGCGTTGCAGCGCGGCGAGGTGCGTGATCTAGAATAGCCAATGCATCAGCGACGGTGCGGTTGCGCACGAGTGCGGCGACGTCAGACACCTTACGTGGAGACTGTCGGACACCTTTTGCGATAGCTTTTACTTCTTTACTCATTACTTCGCCATCTTTCCACCGTGTTTACGGAATTTACGAGTAGGACTGAATTCGCCGAGTTTGTGCCCAACCATGTTCTCAGTAATGAATACAGGTACGTGAACTTTACCGTTATGCACAGCAATTGTGCGGCCAACGAATTCAGGTGGGATAGTCGAGCTGCGTGCCCAGGTCTTGATAACCGTGCGGTCTTCTTTGCCGAGCGCGTCGACTTTCTTTGCTAATTTCGGATCGATAAACGGTCCTTTTTTCAAACTTCTAGACATTTTGTACCTCTCTACGGTTTTGATCTACCTCTTTGCGTCCAATCTTCATGCCTTCAAGAAAAGCTAAGAACGTCCTGTTTTGCTGGTAAAGCCCAGCTTCAAAATAATCAGTTATAATTACAGAGTAAATTTCAGAATGCGGCTGGTCCGGATAAATCTCACTGATATCAACATAAGCTTCGCTGATGATTTCAATTGTTTCGAGCAATTCTAGGTCGGAATCATTTGGAGTAAACAACATTCCTATCTCCTCTTTCCTTCGTGACGACTGCGGACGATCATCTTGTTACTTTTACGGCGTGAGCGGGTCTTGTAGCCAAGTGTCTTCTGACCCCATGGTGTACGTGGTGCTGCACCGTGGTTCACACCACCGCCGATACCGTGACGTCCACCATCACCACCTCCGTGTGGGTGGTCAGCTGCGTTCATAACAACACCGCGGACAGTCGGTCGAATACCCATTTTGCGTTTGCGACCTGCTTTTCCGAGTTTTACGTTCTGATGGTTCGCATTGCCAACAACACCGATAGTTGCCATTGCATTTGATGCAATTCGTCGGACTTCGCCGCTTGGCAGTTTTACCTGACAATAATCATCTTCTTTTGCAGTAAGCTGCGCACCGGTTCCTGCCGAACGGACAAGTTGTGCGCCACGGCCAGGAGTGAGCTCAATAGCATAAATTGTTGAACCAGCTGGCATGTTTTTTAGTGGCATACGATTGCCGACAGCAACTGGCGCGTCCTCACCAGACTGCACTTTGCCGCCAACTTTCATTTTGCCTGCAGCAATCACATAGTGATACTGACCGTCTTGGTCTTTGATACGAGCAATGTTAGCGCTGCGGCCTGGATCGTATTCGATTGCTTCGATTGTTGCAGTGGTGCCTGCAGGCAGTGCAAAGTTGACGTTGCGGATGTGTCGCTTTGCCCCGCCACCTTTGTGACGAGTCGTGATGCGACCAGCGTTGTTACGACCAGCGGTCTGCTTCTTTTTTACAATCAATGACTTCAACGGCTTCTTCGCAGTAATTGCGTCGAAGTCGCGCGTTGTCATGCCGCGCTGGCCTGGGGTGTTTGGCTTCAGATTTTTAACGGCCATTATTTCTCCTCGCTTTCAGCTTCTTCTACTGCGGCAAAGATAGGGATACTATCGCCTTCTTTTAGCGTCACATATGCTTTCTTAAAATCGCTGCGCTCGCCGTTTACGAAACGTCGGTTACGATACTGACGACTGGTCTTGCCTTGCTGCACGACAATGCGCACATTGGTAACAGAAACGTCATAGGTCTTCTCAACTGCAAGCTTCACTTCGTGCTTGTTGGCGTCTTTTGGCACAACGAACACGAATACGCCGGTCTGGCTGAGTGCGTACGTCTTCTCGCTTAATCGAGGTTTCAAAATCATAGATTTACTCATTTCTTACCTCCGCCTGCTTTGCCAAGCCACGCGTCAATGGCATCAAGCGCCTTCTTCGTAACAATGATATGGTCAGCGTTCATGATGTCGTAAACATTCAAATACGTTGCTTGCGTGTACTTTACGCCGTCGATATTACTGACAGCCTGCGCAGTCATAGCGTCTTTGTTGTCAACGGCAATCAGCACTTTGCGCTCAACACCAATCTTCTTCAGCAGTGCTGCAGCGTCTTTGGTCTTGCCGCTTGTGACTTCAAAGCTTTCAATGACAGACACATTTGCGCTGTTTACACTCAAAGCCTGACGAATAGCCTGCTGCTTGGCCTTTTTGTTAAGGTCACGTGAATAATTTTCTTTGCCAAGTGGGCCGAAGGTAATTCCACCACCGCGCCAAATTGGCACGCGAATCGAACCAAAACGTGCACGTCCGGTGCCTTTTTGCTTCCAAGGCTTCTTACCACCACCGCGAACTTCACCGCGCTTCAGTGTCTTCGCCAAGTTTTCACGGCTATTTGCTTGATAGGCAACATAGGCTTGCTTTAAAAGGCTGTGGCTTTTTACATCAACACCAAAGATGTCTTTGTTCAGCTTAGCCGGCGTCGTCGCTTTTGTGCCTGATTTTGTATAGGTAGGAGTGGCCATTATTTTGCCTCCTTGATCATAACGATGCTTTGCTTTGGTCCTGGAACTGCTCCGGTAACAGCTAAGATGCCTTTTTCAGCGTCAACGATAGCAATCTTCAGATTCTTAACAGTGACGCGATCACCACCCATGCGGCCAGCCATTTTCTTCCCCTTGAAAATTTTCTGCGGGTACATAGAACCGATTGAACCAACTTTACGGGTGTTGCCCTTACCACCGTGCGTTTTGCGCTGGCGGTGGAAATTGTGACGCTTGATAGTTCCGGCGTAGCCTTTACCTTTGCTTGTGCCAACAACGTCCACAACGTCACCAACTGAAAAGACCTCTGCGGTGAGCTCGGAGCCTACCTTGAGGTCTTCTGGCAATTCTGCGTTCTCTGCGTAGCGGAATTCGCGGACAATCTTTGGTGATGTCTTAACTGACTTATTATGACCGACTTGTGCCTTGTTCGGCTTCTTTGCTTCCTCAAACCCCACTTGAATAGACTGATACCCATCGGTTTCATCAGTTTTCATCTGCGTAATAACGCATGGACTAGCGGAAAGCAACGTGACAGCAGACAGCACACCATCGTCGCCGATAGTACTCGTCATGCCCAGTTTTCTCGTAATGAGCGCTTTCATAGTGTTATTTAGGAAAATCCTAAACCTTTCGTTGTTAGTGATAATCGATTATCGCGGACTCTGTTTTTAGAGAATAAAAATTCTTGGTGGATGGCCGTATCTCTGTTACTTCAACGTTTGTCGGGTAACTTTGACGAGCTATCTCACCAAGATTCTTCAGCGATGTCATAACATCTTAGCAAAAAATCATAACAGATGTCAATATGTTGTGCATTCTACACGCGAAGACATGAAACGTTTGCTGCTTCTATTGTAAGCATTGCTACTCCAACGATGGTATTTCCTCTGTGATCCGGAAGGTAAGGCTCTATTTGAACGAGAGGTCTAGGTGGCGGACAAACTGCTTCGTCATCAATCGAAGGTGCAGATTCTATTCCTCCTGCTACGGCCGCTGTACTCATTCCTACGACTGCAGCTAACACTATGCGCCCTTTTCCCACTTCTATACCTCCACGAAAACGCCAACCGGGAGCCAGAAAGCGATAAAGGCTGATACCAGTAGTAGTGCATACTCTATTTTTCTATCAATCTGGAAATGATCGTGTGACGCAAACCACAGCCCAATGAGCAAACCGACAGGAATCGGGATGGACCAGCCCTCACTTATATTTTCGATTCGCAGCCACTGCGCACCAAGAATGAGATAGATTACGAGTTTTAAGAAATATACGGAATCTGGTTCTTTTTGTTTTTTACCTGCCATGGTTTCATGTTAGCACAAAAGAGACGTAGTCAGATGGCGTCATTCTGACAAGACTGGACCATGACAGTAGTACCGAGTTTTGATAAAAGTATAGCTTCTTTTCCTGTGCCGAATAATAAAGCCTTCATAGTTTCTAACTTTCCAGCATCCGTATCGTCGAATCTAACTGGCTCTACAAACAGACCACTGCAGTGTCGGACAAAGTTTCTATACTCGCTACAAGCTTGGGTTAGGCTCATTTCGCCTGTTTGTACCCGTCTATCCAATTCTCTTCTCTCAGCTGTAGCCACTTCACATGAATCACACGATGTGTTTTGCCCCGCGACCCTAATAGCTACTCTACTCATAAAAAAACCTACATCTTAATTTCTGCGTCGCAGCCTGCAGGGAGTGAGAGGTTCATCAAAGAGTCAATTGTCTTTGGCGTCGGTTCTAGTACATCAATAAGGCGCTTGTGCACACGCATTTCGAATTGCTCACGTCCTTTTTTATACACATGAGGGCTCTTTACGACTGTAAACGTGCTCTTGCGCGTTGGCAAAGGGATTGGTCCTGCAATCTTTGCACCGGTACGGATAGCGGTATCGACGATTTGCTTCGCTGATTGATCAATTACTTTGTGATCATAAGCCTTCAAACGAATGCGTATCCGCTGCTTTTGATCTTTCTTCGCAGCTGGCTTTGCTGCTGGTTTCTTGGCGTCTGCCATATTTTTAATCTCCTTTGAAGATTATGGAGTGTAACATCTCTCCAGGGCGTTTAGCGGCGTTTCCTGCAGCGACTTTTAGTCACTCACGATTTATAGTAACTACATCATACAATAAAAGAAGTAAAATGTTAATAGTATTGCTAGTTCCTATTTTAGATGTTATAATAGCATAATGGATACACGAGAGTTAGGTGAACAAGCACTGACTGACTTTGAGGTACTTGGACATGGAATAAACGTCTCAAGAGGGTCAGAAACTCCCCAAGAATTCTCTACCTGGCTTGATGACAACCCTTTTGTCAAAAAAGGACTTGGATGGCTGATGCTCGGCGTTACTATGATTGGTTTTAATACTGGTCGAGTCCACGCTAGAAACAATAGAATCGGTCGAGATGACAGTATTGCAAGCGAAATAGTTCATGGTATTGGAGATAGTTTGCCGGTTGACGTTATCCAAGGCTTTTATAGTCTTTTCGATCAACCGCAAACCGTCGCTAAGGCGTGCGTGAATCAGGCGTACGATCTGCAGATGGTTGAGAGCTACGTGCCACAACACGAAGTAGCCGAAGAAGCTATTGAAGCGATAACAAATGCTCTAACACCAGAAGAAGTTTCAGATCACCTTACATCCTTCTTCAACTATAACGGTGTCGAGTTTATTTATAACTCGGTTAGCAGTCCTGGAAAATGGAACATGCTCGATGAGTTTAAGTCCCGATTACCCGAGGATTACCTGACAAACACCAGATTCGATGATACAGCTCCAGAATCACTAGACACACTCAAAACACATGCTCGAGGGATGGTTAAGGGTTTTGCAGTGATGCCAAGAGATGTTAACCAGCAAATGATAGATACTGTTGTTTTGACCGGAAACGTTAAGGACAGGTCAGCAGCGTTTGCAATGGACGGACTCCGCAATGTTTCGACAGTATTCATGGAGATAGATAACGATTGGACGCCTGAAGAATTTGTGATTGGTGCTACTGTTCATGAAATTATTCATACATTCCAATTCAGAATAATCCGAGAAAACAGTATGTATTTGCAGAACGGCCAAACTGGCGATATCTACGGAACCCGGATGCCGGAAGGTTTTAAATACGCAGATGATTATGGAATGAGTTTTCAAGAGTATGCCGATCGCTATCCTGACATGTTCACCCACGATAATGGTCGCGTATTTGCTCGTTCTTATGGCGCGACTGACAAGTTTGAACATGGCGCGACGACGGTTGAAGACATGCTTTGGGGTGAAGGGCTTATCACGCCGGATAGAGCAGATTGGGGCTCACTCTATCACCAATCACAGGTTGACTGGTTAATTTGTCTGAACACCATCATGCCTGGCTTCATAAATTTCGCACTTGTTCATGACGCTTCTCGTAAAGGTGTAAAAATAGAGGATGTTTCTCTATATGATCCGTATACCACCCAATCTCTTGAATCACTGAGCGCGTCGCTTGAAAGTTGATTAATCAGTAGTAAAAAATTCTAGTACTGGCTATACTTTCATCCATGAGAGCAGTGCGCCTCGCTTTATTATCGGCAATTGTCGGAGCAGTGTCTGCTCTGACCTACTATGCCCTTGAGTCAATTGTTGCGTTGTCGATTGAGCACGTGTGGGTTGAAATGTTCGACACTCAAAGTAATACCCTCGCAGTTCTTTTACTAACAATCGCAGCTGGTATTCTCTATTTCGGCGCGCAGCAAGTACTGGATAAAAAAGCACGCAGACAGACAGAGCACTCACTATTTGATTTACCTTCTCCGAGCATTCGGCAATTTATGATTATTCTCTTCGTCGGGTTTTTGTCACTTTTTGCAGGAGCCTCTCTCGGACCTGAAGCGGTATTGTTCCCAGCTTGTGCTATGATCGGCCTGATCACTGCGAAACACACTGCAGCTTCAAAGCAAGACACAACTCTTCTCGTTGTTGCTGGATTGACCGCACTAATGGCTGCGTTTTTTAACAGCTGGCTTGTGGGCGTTTTAAGCCTGTTACTTATTGCCAAAGAAACGAAATCATCTATAACAACCGACGCGATCTCTGTTGCTATTGTTGCGTCACTGTCTGCCTACGCGACATTATTCGCTATTGAAGGCTCGTCATACTTCGATGGGCCGAAATATGATACTGCAATTCAGATGGTCGATATCTTCTATGCGCCAGTTTTATTCGCTCTTGGCATATTACTTATCTTTGTTCTCGAGCGATTACTTAAATTGTTTACAGGGTTAACCAACGTACTGCGTGATGCGAGCTGGTGGCAGCACGCCATCGCGGCTTCTGTCGTCTTGGCGATCATCTACATTATTGGAGGTGAATATGTGAGATTTACCGGCAACGAATCAATTTCGCCAATGCTTGAGAACAGTTCAGAGATTGGCTTTATTGGTTTGTTAGGAATTGCTCTATTTAAGATAGTAGCAATCTGCTGGTCAAAGACGTCGGGGTACCGGGGCGGCATGGTACTGCCTGTCGTGCTCGTTGCTACATCACTGGCCTCATCTGTTCAGTATTACGAAAATACATTAAACGTCTTTATCGGCGTCATGATAGTGATGGCAGGTGTACTTTATGCAAACGCCAAGCGTAAAGTCATGTTTTAAGCACAAATGAAAAGGTACCTCTACGAAAGAGGTACCTTTTTACAGTCTTTGTAGACGTGATTACTTCGTAATCTTTGTCACGACACCAGCACCAACGGTGCGTCCACCTTCACGGATAGCGAAGCGAAGTCCCTGATCCATAGCGATCGGAGCCTGCAATTTCACCTTAAACGTGATGGTATCACCAGGCATGACCATTTCTTTGTCAGCTGGCAATTCAACTTCACCAGTTACGTCCGTTGTACGGAAGTAGAACTGTGGCTTGTAGCCCTTGAAGAATGGCGTGTGTCGACCACCTTCTTCTTTTGTCAGAACGTAGACTTCAGCGTCGAATTCTGTGTGAGGCGTGATCGTGCCTGGCTTTGCCAAGACCTGGCCACGTTCGATGTCTTCACGCTCGATTCCACGGAGCAAGATACCAGCGTTGTCGCCAGCCTGTCCTTGGTCGAGTGATTTCTTGAATGCTTCGATACCAGTCACAACAGATTTCTGCGTGTCCTTGATACCGACGATTTCAACTTCGTCGTTCACTTTTACAACGCCGCTTTCAACACGACCAGTTGCAACAGTTCCACGACCCTTGATTGAGAAGACGTCTTCGATAGGCATGAGGAAATCTTTGTCGAGATCACGCTTTGGCTCTTCGATATAGTCATCCATAGCCTTGACGAGTTCCATGACTGCGTCCATGTACTTTTCGTCGCCTTCAACAGCCTTGAGGGCAGAACCCTTGATAACTGGAGCGTTGTCGCCGTCGAAATCGTACTTCGATAGAAGTTCACGAACATCCATCTCAACGAGTTCTACGAGCTCTTCATCAGCCATGTCCATCTTGTTGAGGAACACGACGATTTTTGGAACGCCAACTTGCTTCGCAAGAAGAACGTGCTCACGCGTCTGAGGCATCGGACCATCAGCTGCTGATACCACGAGTACTGCACCGTCTACCTGTGCGGCACCGGTAATCATGTTCTTAACGTAGTCAGCGTGACCTGGCATATCGACGTGCGCGTAGTGACGCTTCTCTGATTCATATTCTTGGTGAGACGTAGCAATCGTGATACCACGTGCTTTCTCTTCTGGTGCGTTATCAATTTCGTCATAGTTGACGGCTTTGTTAACGTCACTTGGGAGACGCTTTGCGAGCGTCATAGTTATTGCTGCTGTTAGAGTTGTCTTACCATGGTCAACGTGTCCCATAGTACCGACGTTGACGTGAGGCTTTGACCTGTCAAAATCTGCCATTATTTCTCCTATTGGTAGATTAATTTATATAAATTGCTTTTCGCGATCCATATTGCTTTTGTTCTGCCTTTTCAAGGCGTAACTAAAGCAAAGCCCTCACGCGAGTTACAGGTGTTAATTATAGAGCAATGAACCCGTTCAATCAAGTCTAGTGTCTTAACTTGGTCCAAAGTTTGATATTGAGGTTCCATTTCTAATAGAAACTGCAGTTAAAGCGGTAATTATTACAAAGTAAACTATTATCGTCACGATTACAACTTTGGAAAATCTGTCCATAGCTTTCTCGTCAAGTTTACGATCAACATATACAAATATAATACTGAGCAACAAAGGAACAATCACAAACGGTGAAAGAATACTAAATATTAAGTATGCTAAAAACGTTCCTATAAAGTCTTGCATATTGCTAACATTAAACTTAGTTAAAATTATTTCGCGTTTTGGGCGATGATAGCTTCGGCAACGTGGTTTGGCACGTCTGCATAGTGATCAAGCTCCATTGATGAGCTTGCTCGGCCGGCAGTCATTGACCGCAAGTTAGTTGTGTAACCAAACATTTCACCTAGAGGTACAAACGCTGTGATTTCTTTCACGCCGTTTGCCATGTCTTCCATCGTTTCAACTCTTCCACGCTTCGCGTTCAAATCACCGATTACGTCACCCATGTATTCTTCAGGAGTTACAACAACAACTTTCATGATTGGCTCGAGGATGACTGGAGCTGCAGCTTTAACACCTTCTTTAAGCGCCATAGATCCTGCAATCTTAAAGGCTGCTTCTGAAGAGTCAACATCGTGGTAGCTTCCATCATATAGCTCAGCTTTGATGTCTACGACAGGATATCCTGCGAGAACACCATTTGCCATCGCTTCTTCAATACCTTGCTGTACTGGCTTGATGTATTCGTTCGGGACAACTCCACCTTTGATAGAGTTGATGAACTCAAATCCTTCACCGGTTTCATTCTGAGAAAGTCGAAGCCATACGTCGCCGTACTGACCTCGTCCACCTGACTGACGGATGAACTTACCTTGGATTTCAACGCCGTCTTTACGGATTGTTTCACGGTACGCAACCTGAGGTGCACCAATAGCAGCTTCAACATTGAATTCTCGCTTCATTCGGTCGACGAGGATTTCAAGGTGAAGCTCACCCATACCACTGATTACTGTTTGACCAGTTTCATCATCTACTTTCACACGGAAAGTTGGGTCTTCTGAAGCAAGTCGTTGCAATGCAAGACTCATCTTTTCTTGGTCTGACTTGGTCTTTGGTTCAATAGCGATAGACACTGGAGGCTCTGGGAAATCGATTGACTCGAGGATGACAGGCTTAGTTGGCTCACAAAGCGTGTGACCAGTAGTTGTGTCTTTAAGACCTACGATAGCAGCGATATCTCCAGCTTGAACTTCTGAAACTTCTTCTCGCTTGTCAGCCTGCATACGGACGATACGTCCGATACGCTCTTTGTTTCCAGTCGAGCTGTTAAGCACATAGCTACCAGCTTTAAGCGTACCT
>JAUHWW010000035.1 GCA_030427365.1 bacterium
TGAACGATACGATTCCAAACTTCAATTTGGCCACAGACCTCGATAAGTCGATAGACTTAGCCATCAAGATAATAAATGACTACGCGAGCCAGGGGAAAGACGTTGTTGCCAATTACGTGCTGCGGCAAAAAGACTTTGATCGCTTGGAAAAAGAAATCGAAACGCTGCCGCTAATCGTTATCACGCTCGCTCCAAGGCTCGAAGTAGCGCAAAGCAGGCGAGGTAACCGCGTGCTATCGGAGTGGGAAATCACCCGCGTGAAATATCACTACGATAGCGGAATCGCCTCCCCAAACTTCGGTCACATTATCGATAACTCCGACATAACAGTTGATGAAACAGTAGCCCGAATCATGGGCTTAGTTACAGATTCACAGCACTAGTAAACGCGCGCATTATTGAAAGCTTTTTTGCTATAGTAATGAATGATGACGAGAGCAGTAAACTTAGACCAGCTGAAGCAGTTTCTAATGAAAGCGAACATGCCGCACGCTTCGGGAACTGCTAGAACCGTTGAAGAAAAAGACGGCTCACGAACTATTGAATTCAGTGACGGCGACTACAGAATGCATGATAACTTTTTTGGTGGCGAACCATATGGTGGGCGATTGGTCATTTTCTATAAAGAGCAACCTTTGTTTATGGAGGTGTACTACGGGCAGACGACTCGTCCAGCAGATGCTGTATACGGTTTCTTGCGTGAGGCGCTTCAGCACCCCGACGAAGAAAATCCATTTCGTGGACCTGCAAACTACAAGAAAGGGAATCTGACGTACACCTGCACGACTGAGGGCAACGTCGCGAGCCACACGGTAAAAGAGTTTATTCATGACGGCAAAGAGCAAATCTACTGGGCAGTTATAATCGGAGGCCTAGTCGACCAAAACGCAAGCGGCGCAATGTAGCCATTCTGGATATAAAATTGTGAAAATTGTTTTAAAAATGCTTGGGCTATACCGAATGTAGTATTCGCGTGGAATTATTTGATTACATGTGCAGAAATTGTGACATAATTACTATCATGACGACACTGCGCAAATGGAATGGTGACTCCAATGATGTTATTCTCAGTTTCTTGAAGCAGTACAATATTACTGATAAACAGATTAGTCTACTGAAATACGAAGCACTAACTCCTGATAGCTTTATCTGGATTATCAATACTGAAAGTGGACGATATTGTTTATACGCTGAAGACTATGTGCCATCTATAGAACACGTGATGATGCAAATGGAAGATAACCGATCACAGTGGAATGAACATGATACTTACGAGCTCCTTCCCGTGGTAAAAAGACAGGATTGGCATACATCTAGTCCGGTTGCTTCAGCTTCTACGTATGAGCCACCAGAGCAGCCGGAAGAATTCATGAAATACGCGGCAACTTCAGGTTTCGATTTTGTCTTTCTTGCAAAGGTCACCAATCAACCCAAAACAAACTTAGACTAAGCATTATCTTCAAAAGACTGTTCCGGAAAAATTATCAAGACGTAACAACAGTATCAGGTGTATCGAGTGAAATATCTTCTTCTTGATCTTTCGGAGTCAAAATTTTATCAACTAAGTTGTCTATATCGTCATTGTGCAGATTGGCTTTGACCGCATAGCCTTCAATACCTAATTCCCTTAAATTCGGTGGTGCCTGTTCTTCATTCAGGTTGGAAATAATGTACACGCGGATATCCTTGCCCCATTCAGTGCTGCGCATGTGCTTTAATACATCGCCGCCAGAGATTTTCGGAATCATGAGGTCTAAAAGTACAAGGTCGGGCTTAAAAAACTCTATAACTTCAAGTGCTTCCTGGCCATCGCTCGCAATCCGGCAGCTATACCCAAGCACTGTTAAACGGGTACTGTAAATATCTGCGAGCGCAAAGTTATCTTCGACGATGACAATTCTTTGCCGATTTGAGTCTTCTTCCATACAGCCATAATACAACGTTCAGATTCACTTCACCAGCTCAGGTTAAGCATCATGAATGCTTGATGAGGCCGTCTAGCCAGGAATTACTTTGTTTGAATAAGAGATTTTGGCGAATTTGAAGTCTTGCTCTAGCCATTGCTGCAGGGCTGCGTAGACTTTCTCATAGTAGCCTTCCTCATACGCCTTGCTAGTAACCCACCAACTGGCATCGACATCATAATCAATCGTCTCGCCTGTTAGCGACGTTCTTGATCCAATTCCATAGAGGTAGAAACAGCCTAGGTACACGTCATTATTCGTATATATGACGTACGCATACGAATCACCGCTATTAAACTCACGTTCATGCCACGCAAGGTCAAGTAAGTCATCTTCGCGTGAAATCTGACCTGATGGCCATGAGCCGCCGCGCGTCTCACGAATAATCTCAAGGCTCGAGTTCACACCCTCCAGATCCGCATCGAGGTCTGCACGCGTAAGCGGCTTTGCATAAAAATCATCAAATTCTAATCTCATCGGCGCATCAACACCCTCAGGCAGGGATAAAGCTTTACGCAAATTGCTGTAGTCCATAACAACAATCATAACAGAACTCAAAAAGACGAATTACTACATAACCCTAGTGCTTTGATTATTTTTGTAAAAGTGCCATAATTAGTTCATGATTGAGAGAGATCCTACGAGAAACCGACATTGGGGAGCAAGGAAATTTGCAGCACTCGCTACAGCCTCAGCTAGCTTACTATCAGCTTGTGGAGTAGAAGGATTGGATGTCGTCCGAAGCGACATACAACCTGCTGGCATGGACTTTACCGTGCAATACAATATCGATGGATCGCCGAACGGTGGCTCTGAGGAAAATGTAACTCGAACGTTTGGGCCTTTCACACAACTACTCGAAACAACATTCACAGATGGCTCTGGTGTTAAAACCCAAGAGAGTACCGTTATTGACGACGGCAACCAGAGACAAGCCTACAGTATGGTGAAGCCGTCTCAGAGCGTTGGCATCACAAACTACTTGGAGATCGAACCCGCCCGTTATCTCATGAGAAACCAAGATGGGAGTGAAGCTTGCGGCATAAAAGTGCGCCAGCAATTCACCAGGGACGCGGCCCAAGCAATACTACTGGGCAGTGAGCGTGTCGATTTTGATGCACTATGGTATTACACGGTTCCTTGTCCTGACGAGGGAGATACTGACAGAACAAATGCTGAAGAGGATGCAGAATTATACGCGCTTATTATTAATGAACAGTGGACACCACGCGTAACTGGAGAGCCCTTATTCATCAATCGAGGACATTCTGTGACCATAGTTGGAGACAGCCCCGCTAGCCAACTCGAACCTCGCTGGTGGGAATTTATTGACACACCAGATCGCGACGATGTAAAAGATGCGGCAGAAGTTGTTCGTGATGCCATACTTGAGCTCGATCAAGACACAAATCGGTGGCTCAAATTCGGAGAGGGATCAGCATTTGCGGATGCTGATGTGATCTACTCTGCGGGAGACGCCGATGTATATGATGTTAGAAGACTCGCTTTAGGTCGCCAGGGTGACTACTTCGTTAATTATAAAACGCAAAACGAGGACGGAACATATAATGATTTCAAAACAGTTATCGTGCGCCCAATTTATAACTTCGAATGGAATGATTGGGATGATCAGTATGAGGGCTACCTTGGGCAGCTGAAGGAGCTTCTTAACGATGAAGGCCAGCCAAAGGAACCTTCAAGTGAAACGCTCAAAGAAATTGAACGAAGTGGCTGCCAAAACTGTCCAAACCCAACTCTAGAACAGCTGCAATTTATTAATCCTGACAGCGGAGAAATCCAGTATTCCTTCACACTACGTGCCTTCAAAGGCGCTGATGATACGCTATTCATGATGGGGCCTGTTGAGCCACCTTCACTCGCAGCAGCACAACGTGAGTCAGAGGTTGATGAGTCGGTTGTTAGTCAACAATGCCGCACAGAAATCGCTGCTCAAAGAGCCGACGATACAATCGAAGATGAAGATATTATGACGCAAGCAGAATGTGCTGCAATAATCCGAGAAGGAAAACTATGGGACTACCTCGTCTCAGATGCTGATGAATACGGTTTTGACCTGGTGGGTCATTATAATGTCAGAGACGAGTCAACTTGGGCGCCTATTCCTTGCTCAGGGGATAGCGGTGGCGTTTGCGGATATCGGCCAATTGCCCGAGAATTTGACGCAACATATAAATTTAGTAATGCGAACGTTGAGGAACCTCTTGCTGTACTAAATCTGCTCGGCGAAGTCGGAGTGAGAACACTGGGTATATCTTACGCGTCTGGCAAAAATCAAGGATCGGGCTTACTCTACGCGATGGAGCAAATTGCGCTGCAGGGAGCATACTTCAACTCTGGCGAGATTAATCCTGAAACGCCTTTCCTACTAGACTCGCGTGCTGACCAGCTACCAAGCACGATTACACGTGCCGACCATGTGCTGAATTCTGCTCCATAAGAATAACGACCAAAAACGAAAACTGAAATTACGCTCATGCTTGCATCTCGGTGCGAGCAATCATATTATTGGCCTATGCCGAAGCGAAGACGACATCAAGAGAGACTAAGAAACGACGGTAAACTTGCCGACTACACACCCCCTGAACCACAGGCTGACGACTATGGCCAGGAAACTGAGGCTGATAGGGAAGCTTTTACAGCCGGCGCTCGCTGGTTATTTGATTATTTGAACGTACTTCATGAACACGGCGAAGGTTCGAGCCTGCTTCAAGACCCAAACAATAACGAACGGATACATTGGTACAACCATAAAGCTCGTCGGAGTGGAGAGATTGTTGTTGATGCAAGCTGCCGACGCTACACCTCTTTTGAAAGAGGAGCTAGTGAATTCGTTCTTGCTTATTATAATGTTCGGGTTGATGCCGGTTTTGAGACTGGCGGTAAGGAGACGATAGATCTTATTTTTGATGCCGCTGGCTTGGTCACGAATGGCTCCTATCATTTCTTCAGTCAAACCTATGACACACCAAGACCTGCCCCTGATGCAAAAGGCGATTCAATCGATGCACTACACGGCCTGGGCGTATCCGCAAGGGGAGCGCGCATAATAAGTGCGTTTAGCTCAAACATCCGTGGCGCGAGCCCTGATACTGGAGAACCAATACCGCGAATGATACCAACGCTAGTTGGATCATATGTCAGCCTCGCGCCAGAACACATTCCACAACCGTAACCAGTTACTTCTTTTTCTTTTTCGTGGAATCTTGGACATATAAACTCGCGAGTCGAGGGGCAAATAAACCAAAAAGCAGAAGCAATAAACCAATACACAGCAACCAATACGCCTGTTGATTATATGGCATGATGAGTGAGGCGTGTACATTACTCAAGATGGTTTGACCTGGCAGATCTTTTGCGAGTCCAACAAAAACAGGCTGCGACAACGGACCCACAAGCAAGGCAACAGCTGCGCTGGTTACAATAACAATGCCAGAAATTTGTAGGCGTTTTTGCATAGCCTTTTTGCGGCCGCGGTACACCCAATAGCCCAAGCCTGCGAATGCAAAAGTAAAGCCGACT
>JAUHWW010000012.1 GCA_030427365.1 bacterium
TGTTGGCGGTACCCAAGCTGCCTACCTCAAGCGTACCGGTGACATCAACGTTACCGACAGATCCCGCGTCTGTAATTGTGAATAATGTGTCAAAAGTGGCACCATTATACCCGGTAAAGCTATAGGTACCGCCATCGCCGACAGCAAACACTGCATCAGTATCCACTACTGAATAGTCAATGTCATAGCCTGCACCAGCAGCGTATGCGACTTCCCACGTGTTGGCATACCCAGTAATAGACCCTGCATGGAAAGCTGCGAGGTTATCAAAGTCGCCACCGTCGACACTTGTAGGCTGCACCAGCAAGCCAACTACTTGGTCCTGATCTGCATCATCACCGAGTGTAAAGTTGATAGTCTGTGCTGAAGCGGTATTCGTTATTGTACCTCCATTAACACTAAGCGTGTTGTTGATTGTGGTAGCACCGGAAACAGTAAGAGTGCCTCCCCCCAGGAAGCTATAGGTAGGGTTGGTGGTTACATTACCAAAGCTGATGTTTTCTGATCCATCAGTGGTGTTGATATTGATGTAGTTGTTGGTACCTTCTTGGAGATCAAAGGCATCGGTGATGTTGTCAGTGAGGGAGTTAGTGAGATACGTATTTGTATCACAGCCGAGGTTACCTGATGCATCAGTGTTGATGGCCGTACATGACGTGAAGTTGTTAGCGAACTGGATAGAGCCAGCGTTGACGGTAAGCGTATCACCTGAAGCATCGCCTAGAGTGGTGTTGCCATCGACTTGGAGGCTGCCAGTAAAGGTCTTGTCACCAGCAAATGTTTGTGCCAAAGTCGTCACAACACCACCAAAGCTACCGTTCGCAGGCTGCAGAGTAAGTGTTGTGCCTGAAATTGTCGCACCGTTGGCATTTGGAGACGAACCTATGGCTGCAAGGGTGTCAACGCCAGTGCTGGTGAATGAGATTGTTTGAACCCAGCCGGTACCGTTCCAGATGTATGACGCACTCTCGCCTGCAGCAATTGGGTTGCCCTCAATAGTGATACTGTTCGTCGCATCAACGTTATTGATGTATACGACTCTACCAGACACCGCACTTGTTGGAGTTGGCAGCGTTAGATCAATACCAGAAGTAGTTACCGTGACATCAAACGTCGTTGCGACGTCAACGGTTGCAGCTGCTGTACCTATAGCTCCGTCTGCTGCGAATGGCCCGAGGCTCAAACTTGTAAATAACGTGCTTCCGGCGTTTGTAAACTGGTCTCCTGCGGATACTACCAGTGATCCGTTAAAGACTGCATCGGCTTCAACGGTCAGTGTGTCTGAGGTGTCACTACCAACAGTGACGTCTCCATTAAATAGGGCGTTGTTTGTCACTGTTAGAGCGGTGCCTGCTCCGGTCAGGCTCACAGACCCTTGCAGCGTTGTCGTCACTGAAGCATTACCTATGGTCAGCGCTGAAGCATTACCAGTGCCGAGTAGGAGCGCTCCTGCTGTGCCTGTGGCTGTTCCTGTGTCGATTGTGATATTACCTGAGTTACTTGTAGCGCCTAGTGCATCACCAGTCTGAATGGTGACGTCGTTTGAGTTCGTCGATACTGCATTTGTATTGCCGCTTGCCACGTTGGCACTCGTGAAGGCATAAGGAACAGCAGTGAGCTTGAATCGTGGTGACATTTCTCCGTCCCATGATGCTGCTCCGCCTGCACCACCGATATTCATCGTGAGGTAGAGTTCTTGCGACCAGTCAATATCAGGCAGACTCGTCACATCACCTAGATAAACTGAGTAATAGCCGTTTTGAACTGATACAAGATTACCCGTCGTTCTGGTCTCTACCCACAGACAGTCATCCGTGCCGCCTCCGACACATACACCCTGTGCTGACGCACCTGCAGCCGCACTGTCATACAGCTTGAATTCGATGTGATAGTTACCATCAGGTACTAATGAACCGCTGCTGGTGAGCAAGCGACCCTGGAAATTCAATGTGTCAGCTGGTGCCGCAACGGCGGGTTGCTGTTGCAGCCACAGTGGCAGAGCAATTGTTATACCGAGTAGCAGTACAACGAGTGCACCACGAAGCTGGCTCAACGCTCGGGCGCATGAGGTTGAGCCAGCACCATGGTGCAATGATCCAGTCCACAACAGGCTCAACGCTCGGGCGCATGAGGTTGAGCCTGTTGTAGGCTGGATGTTTTTAGCAAAAAGACCGCACACGCCGCTTAGCATCCGGGCGCATGGAGCTAAGCGGCGAACACGGTCTTTACCATTGTTTGCACTAAAAAGAGGCCCGTTAGCAACGAATTGTAACGCTGCTTTTAGGCCTCTAAATGCTGCAAGGGATAGCTCGGCCATCCCTTGCGCACTTTTAGTTATAAGTACGTTTTTGTATTTTTTTGAGAATTTATTTTTCATGTGTTGCGTTTTTATTTGCAACACAGAGATCAGAAATCTGCGAGGTTTTCTGATACTGCGCCCGTCGCCGGAGTGATTTTACTCCTTAGACTCCCACAGTGTATAACAATTGTGTTCAAGAATTCAAGGGTAAAATGATTGTGCTTTTATGAAAGTTTTCCACAGAAATAAAAAACGACCCGAGTTACGCACCCGGGTCGTCACTGACTTTAGCTGCCCTATTTGATTGCAGAGATTTGCAATTTTGTGAGGGTTTGGCGATGGCCTTTTTTGGTGTTCACACGCTTCTTTGCTTTGTAGCGAATTGACGTGACTTTGTCGCCTTTGAATTCTTGCTCCAAAACTTTTGCACTGACTTTTGCGGATTCAAGTTTCTTGCTATCAACGATAGAATCCTTGCCATCAACGACCATGAGCGGCGTGAAGTCGACAGACTTTTTATCGCCGACGAGTTTGTTTACAACGATCTCATCACCCTCTTTCACGAGATGCTGAGTGCCGCTGACTGAAATAACTGCTTGTTTCATAATTGTTACCTACTAATTTGACTTCAATACATGCTAACAAAATTACCTCTGTTTGTAAAGTGTTAGAACAACTTTCTACGCGTGTTTCTTCAACTGCAGCGTTATATTAGCACCGTCTAGTTTTTTCTCTTCGCTATAAGCTCCTGTTGGAAGCGTTTCGCGCAGCGTAACAGCGAGTGTCTCATCTGTAATGTACGTCTTGTGCTCTTTGATCGCCTCTTGCACGGTCTTGTCATCTGTTGTGAGTGCTAATTCAATACGATCGTCGACATCCAGACCTGCATTCTTGCGCGCTTGCTGGACATAGCGGACAATTTCTCGAGAAAGACCCTCTCTGGCAAGCTCTGGGCTAATGCTCGTATCTAGCGAGACCGTAAATTCACCATCACTCGCCCAGTCAACAGATTTAACATTCAACTCCTCCTGCAAAATTGGTAAGTAGACTGGTTCTCTAACGCCAAAGTCTTCTCCGCCTGTCACTTGAACAGATGACAATGGCTGTCTGACCTTAATCTGCTCTTTTGCCCTGAACGCTAGTCCTTCTTGCACCGCACGACGCAATGCATCCATCTCACGAATGACTTGCTCGTTAATGTGGCCCACCTGCGGCCAGCTCTCAAGATGCACTGATTCTTTGCCGGTCAGATTGCGGTACAGCTCCTCTGCCAAGAAAGGCGTGAAAGGTGCCAGAACATGTGCAAGTTGCACCAAGACATAGTGCAAAGTTTTGTATGCTAATTCCTTGTCTGCACTATCATCTGACTTCCAAAAACGCTTTCTGCTGCGGCGTACATACCAATTACTCAGTTCATCAACGAATGGCAGTATGCAACGTGTTGACATCTGTAAATTATACTCTTTTGTTGCAGTTTCCACATCATTTATGAGCTTATGGACTTTAGAAATAATCCAAGTATCGAGGATATTCTCGCACTCCTCGGAGTGGTCTAATACTTGGCCGTTCCATTCCCATCCATCGACCTCAGCATAGGTCGTGAAGAAGTCATATACGTTCCAAATCATCGATAATTTGCGGGCAATATCACCAACATCTTTATCGACTAGACTAAAGTCTTCACCGTTCATTAGGGACGAGCTCAGGAAAAGGAAACGCAAGCTGTCTGCGCTATAGGTGTCCATCAGCTCGTTAGGGTCGGTGTAATTGCCAAAGCTCTTGCTCATTTTGCGGCCATCATTACCGGCGACTGTTCCGTGTACCATAACATTCTTAAAGGCCTTCTCACCGAAGAGACCCACACTGATGGTGTGCATCACGTAGAACCACGCTCTCACCTGTGGGACGTATTCGACGATGAAATCAGCTGGGAAGCGCTCTTCAAAGTGTTGTACATTCTCAAATGGGTAGTGGAACTGCGCAAATGGCATACTACCGGACTCAAACCAGCAGTCGATTACCTCTGGTACACGGTGATAAGTGATACCGTTTTCTTCGAAGGTAATGTCATCAACCCACGGACGGTGATAATCATCAAGTTTTTGGCCGCTTAACTCTTTCAGCTCTTCATAACTACCGACTACCCTGATGTGCCCAACACCATCACTGTCTTTACCCTTCCACACCGGCAATGGGGTAGCCCAGAAACGGTTTCGTGACAAGTTCCAGTCAGGGGCGGCCTGCACTGTCTTCTCAAAGCGTCCATGCTTGATATGATCTGGATGCCAGTTGATACTGCCGTTCTCCTCGAGCATGTCCTGTTTCTGCCCCTGGATATCCATAAACCAGCTTGGTACGGCTCGATACATCAGTTTCGTCTGACAACGCCAACAGTGAGGGTACTGATGGGTAATATAGTCGATTTTTAGCACAATACCTTCAGTCTTTAGCTCTTTGGCGATCTGTTTGTTCACCTCCCAGACGTTCTGACCCTTCCAGCGTCCCATAGTAAAGAAGCCGTTCTCATCGGTGCTCATCACCCAAGGAATGTTGTTCTCCTTAGCCAACTCGTAGTCTTCTTCGCCATAAGCAGGGGATTCATGAGCGATACCGGTGCCATCTTCGTCGGTTACGAAGTCTGCGTGCCAGATTTTGAAAGCGTTGTCATCATCAAGCTCTAAATTGAGTGGTTGTTCATAACTCAGCCCAACAAGATCAGCGCCTTTGATTTTGCGGATGACGTCGTATTCTAGCGGCTGATGTTTTTCATCAGTCATGACTTTTTCGTGCAGTTTTTCAGCCATGATGAGCCGCTCATTTTGGTATTCAATTTCAACATAGTTTATAGACTTATTTACAGCAATCGCGGAATTTGAAGGCAATGTCCATGGTGTTGTTGTCCATGCTACAACATAAGTATTCTTCTTGCTGTTGTTAGAATTATCATCTGTTAATTTGCCGTTGTTAAAATTAATCTTGAACTTTACATAGACACTTGGGTCGGTATCTTCCTGGTATGAATTGTCCATGGCGATCTCGGCTTTGGCAAGCGGCGTCGCGTCACGGGTGCAGTACATGAGGACTTTTTCACCCTCATAAATTTTGCCTTTTTCGTATAGCTTTTTAAACGCCCACCAGACGCTCTCCATGTACTCACGGTCCATGGTTTTGTACGCGCCTTTGAACTCAACCCAACGCCCAATGCGATCAATCGTGTCCTCCCACAAATTGCCAGTTAGCACCATGTTGTCACGGCAGGTAGTAATGTATTCCTCTAGGCTGATTTTTGTACCGATATCTCGTTTGTCCTGAATGCCCAGTTTCTTTTCGGTAAAGACTTCTGCCGGAAGCCCATGGCAGTCCCAACCCCACACGCGCTCGACTCGCTTTCCTTGCATTGTCCAAAAGCGTGGCACCGCATCTTTGACGACTGAGCTAAGCAGCGTGCCGTGATGCGGCTCTCCTGTGATGAATGGAGGCCCGTCATAGAATACGTACTTATTGTCTTCAGGACGCTCGTTTACCGACCGCTCGAAGATTTTATTCTGCTTCCAATACTGGACGAGGTCGGCTTCGTATTCTTTTGCTCTTCGTCTGGTTCCTGATTTGAACTTCACGCGTATATCTCCTTAAAAATAAAAAATCAGCTGAACTTTCAGCTGAGAGTCCGCCAGCCGGCGGACGGTACCATCTCATCGTTTTACTTACTTTCATCTCTTACGCGGATTCACGAGGAGGTCTACTCATATAGTTAACTAGGTTAACTTTCTTTTCTTCTCCCAGCGTATGGTTCCATTCGCAGTTGATTGCTGCTCAACGCTTTGATCTCTATTATACGCTGAAAGCTTGCGTATGCAACTGGCCAGCAACTTCGCCTACTCGAGGCATTGGCTTGCCTTGCTGCAAGAAATGTACACTACCGTCATAGGCAGTAATCATTACTGCTGGGTATTGCATAATGTCATACATTGAAGCGACGGCGGCCCCTTCCCTTGTTTCGACATCGAGCAACTCAGCCTTCTTGTCGGGGTACTGACGCCGCATCATCTCAACAAACGTCGCCACATCTCTGGCGTGCTCGCTTCGCTCCTTGTACAAAATAGTCAGCCTCATTAAGCATAAGTGTATCATTTTTATGTACAGCTATAAACTTTTAGCGGGCGACTTCGTCCCGCACCCAGGACCTACTTTTGCCTGCAGGTGCAAAAGTAGGCAAAATCCCCGCTCGCCACTAGCAAAACACCTTATATCGCAACTGCAAAAGCCTCGCGCGGCAAGACGCAAGCGCCGCCCCACCGCTTCTCTATTTATTTGTGGGGCGATTTCGATTGCCGCTTGATTCGAGGCTTTTCTCAGCCGCAATAAAGGGTTTTACAAGAGCGAAATTCTTCCTAACTACAACCCGTGGTGCTGCCACAGGTGGTGCAGACGTAGCAGCTACCGCTGCGCTGCGTTTGGTTGCCGCAGCTATAGCACATTGGTGCTTTGTCGTCCTTACCTGGCTGCTTCTTCTCAGCTGCTGCTGATGAAAGTGAGCTAGAGGCGTTTTTTGGCGCTTCTGTCTCTGTTGTCGGCTGGATAGCTATCGGACTTGCTGGCATGTCCAGCGATGTCTGAGCAGCGTCCATGTCATCAAAGCTGGCCAGACCAAGTTCAAGCTGATCATCAAAGCTGAGATAGGTCTTTGCTAAGCGTCGGAACACATAGTCAAGCAGCGATGTCGCGGTGCGCACTTCTGGATCATCAGTGATGCCAGCCGGAGCGAATGATGTGCTCGTCATACCCTTTATGTACACCTTGAGTGGTACACCGTGCTGCAAGCCGAAGCTTACTGCACGTCCGAATGACTCCATGAGGCCAGACAGGGTTGAGCCCATCTTGGCGACGTTCATGAACAATTCTCCTGGGCGACCGTCTTCGTACTCACCGACGGTTAAGTAGCCATGGCAATCCGCAACCGTGAAGGAGAACGTCTTTGAGTGACGAATCTTCGGCAATGGCTCGTAGCCGCCACTAATAGCGTGGTTGATTGCTTGTACTGTCTGCTGCGGAGAAGAGGCGTGATGCGCTGATAGTGTATCTTCCGCTTCTTGCTCTTTATTGTCTTTCTTCGCCATTGACAGCGGCTGAGCAACTTTACAGTTGTCTCGATAGATTGCTACTGCCTTCAGGCCAAGCTTCCATGACAATAGGTGTAACTCCTCGATCTCCTCGACGGTCGCTTCCTCTGGCATGTTAACGGTTTTGCTGATTGCACCAGACAGGAATGGCTGGACTGCACCCATCATCCGCACGTGGCCTTCATAGTGAATAGAGTTATCTCCCATTGAGCAGGCAAACACGTCTAGGTGGTCTTTCTTCAGGTGTGGCGCACCAATAATTGATTTTTCGGTATCGATGTATTTGACGATATCGTCAATCTGACTACTGTTATAGCCAAGAGACTGCAGTGCACGTGGTACTGTCTGGTTGACGATACTCATGGTGCCACCGCCGACAAGCTTCTTCACCTTTACAAGGCCGAGGTCTGGCTCGATACCAGTGGTATCACAGTCCATCATGAGACCGATTGTACCTGTTGGGGCGAGTACGCTCGCTTGTGAGTTGCGTACGCCGTGACGCTGTGCAAGCTCATTCGCCTCATCCCACGCCTGCGCTGCTGCACTTAATACTTCTTCAGATACTAATGATGCGTCAATGTGCTTTACAGCCTGGCGGTGCTTGTCTAGTACGCGCAGCATGCCGTCCTTGTCCTTTGCAAAGCCAGCAAATGGACCGACGCGGTGTGCAATTTTGGCGCTGGTTGCGTATGAATGACCGGTGAGTAAGGCAGTAATAGCTGCTGCTTGTGCGCGGCCTTCGGCTGAATCGTATGGCAGACCCTGAGCCATAAGAAGCGCACCGAGGTTCGCGTAGCCAATTCCAAGCTCGCGGTAAGCGCGGGCGTTCTTGCCGATACTCTTTGTTGGATAGTCTGAGTAGCCTACAAGGATCTCCTGGCCGGTGAAGACAAGTTCAACGGCGTGCTTGAACGACTCAACATCAAAGCGGCCATCATCACCCAAAAACTTCAGCAGGTTAATACTTGCGAGATTACAGGCAGAGTTATCGAGATGCATGTATTCAGAACAAGGGTTTGATCCATTGATCCGACCTGCATTCGGTGTTGTGTGCCAGTCGTTAATCGTTGTGTCGAATTGCAACCCAGGGTCTGCACACTCCCATGCGGCCTCAGCAATTTGGCGCCAGATATCACGGGCTTTTACCTTTTTGAGCGGCTTGCTATCAGTCACGCCACGTAATTCCCATACGTCGTCGTTTTCAACAGCTTGCATGAAATCATCAGATACACGCACAGAGTTATTCGCATTTTGGTACTGAACAGAGAAAATATCTTTCCCATCAAGTGACATGTCAAAGCCAGCCTCTTCGAGTACGCGAGCTTTGCGCTCTTCGATCGCCTTGCACCAGATGAATTCTTCAACATCAGGGTGGTCAACATTCAAAATAACCATTTTTGCGGCGCGGCGAGTCTTCCCACCACTTTTAATCGCACCAGCTGACGCGTCAGCACCACGCATAAAACTAAGTGGACCACTCGCGGTGCCAGCACTTTTACCAAGCTTCTCGCTTGATGATCGGATAGCGCTGAGGTTAATACCAGAGCCTGAGCCACCTTTGAAAATCATGCCTTCTTCGGTGTACCAGTTCAAAATTGAACCCATTGTGTCTTCAACGCCGAGAATAAAGCAGGCGCTTGCCTGTTGTGCGCGCTCACTGGCGCCGATATTGAACCATACTGGTGAGTTGAATGAGGCTCGCTGGCTGGCAAGGATGTATTTTAGTTCTTCACGAAATGTTTCAGCCTCTTCATCAGAAGAGAAATAACCCTCTTGGGTGCCTTGCCTGGTGATCGTATCGACGACACGATCGATAAGTGTCTTTAGCGATGCTTCACGCTCAGTTGTGCCAGGAGTGCCTGAAAAGTACTTCTGAGCGACAATGTTAACGGCGTTAAGTGACCAACCCTCTGGAAATTCTACTCCGAGTTGCTCGAACACTTTCTCACCAGTCATAGGGTTCTGGATGACTGCATCTTTCTTTGTCCAGCTCAGCTGGTCGTACCCGTGTTGGCCGTCCTCGGTAAATTTCCGGGAGAACCCTAATGATGTTGCTTGTGACATATTTTATACCCTCACTTATGGTTTTAATTTTTTATTAGATTTGTATTGTTTTGATAGAAGATCTCGGCGCTCTCACTGCCGATACGTCTATACTTTTGCGATTGGATGTGAGCTCCCGCTGAGTGAATCTGCTCACACATGTGGTGAGGCAGCTCGCCCAGCGGCAACCAGCATCCGTCGCCTATGTTTTAATGGATTTTTTAAGCTTCATTTTCGAGAGCTCTTTCTCAAAGCTATCGATGCCGCTAAATCGGCGATACACACTTGCAAAGCGTACATATGCAACCTCATCGATGTCGATAAGTCGTTTCATGACTTCTTCACCGATACGACTCGATGGCACCTCTATCTCGCCGCACTCGTATAGTGCTCGCTCGACCTGAGCAACAAGTTTCTCGACTTGTACACTGGTAAGTGACGTCTTCTCGGCTGCTCGGTATAACCCCGCTTGCAGCTTATCTCGGCTGTAGAGTTGCCGTGAGCCATCATTCTTAACAATGACGAGCTGTGGCTTCTCAATGCGCTCGTAGGTAGTGAAACGATTCTGACAGCTAAGACACTATCGGCGGCGTCTGATAGCATCGCCTTCAGATACATCACGAGATTCGATCACCTTTGTATCTGACACGTCACATTGGTTACAGCGCATAGATAACTACCCGCTTGTTCTTGTTGTATAAGGTGCTACATATAGTGCTCACAATATACATACTAGCGCTATCTATAGCGTGGTTCAACCGTTTTTTTGTTGCTTTATTTACGTTATTTGTCGCTATCGGTATCTGTTGCATCTTTGTTTTCTTTGTTTTTCTTTTTAAATCTGCGCAAGAAAGATGGCTTTTCGAGCTCATCCTCATCATCTTTTTGCTCGTCTTTGTTTTTTTGGTCAGCTTGTTTGTCATCCGAATCATCAGTGTTGCTGTCATTTTCTTCGTCGTCACCACCATCACTATCCATGGACCATATGCTTGGCTTCGTGTCATCGTCGCGATCATTTAGATCCCCGAGGGATTCCTTGTGAGTCATACTGCCAGCGTCTTTTTCAAGATCCATATCGACGTCTTGGATTGCAGCGTCATCTTGCTGGGATAGAGAGCCTGCAGCGGGCACGCCATTTGATCGAGATGAGAAATAAGAAGCGTCAAAACCAGTTGCGACGACCGTAACGATAACTTCTCCTTCGATATCATCATTAATCGTTGCACCAAAAATAATGTTGGCGCTCGGGTCGGCAGCGGCTGTAATTGTCTCGGCTGCAGCGTTAATTTCGTGCATCGCCATGTCTTTGCCGCCGATTACGTTGAAGAGTACGCCGCGCGCACCATCAATTGACACCTCTAGCAGAGGGGATTCAATCGCTTGCTTTGCAGCTTCAATCGCTCGGTTCTCACCGCTCGCACGGCCAATTCCCATTAATGCACTGCCGGCGTCACTCATGACCGCTTTAACATCGGCAAAGTCGAGGTTTATCAGCCCATGCACCGTAATCAAATCTGAAATACCTTGCACCCCTTGGCGAAGTACGTCATCAGCGACCTTGAATGCCTCCAGTAGAGGTGTCTTGCGGTCAATGGTCTGCAATAAACGATCATTTGGAACGGTAATAAGTGTGTCGACATGTTGTGACAAGTCAGTTATGGCAGCTTCGGCGTTGGTTTTACGTTTTTGGCCCTCAAAGGCAAATGGACGAGTTGCAAACCCGACAACGAGTGCACCTGATTGCTTTGCGACTTTGGCGACAATGTGACCAGCGCCACTCCCCGTGCCACCACCAGCACCAATGGTGACAAACACCATATCAGCACCTTCGAGCGCTTTTTTGATGTCATCAGCAGATTCTTTGGCGGCTTTTTCACCGACCGTTGGATCCGCACCAGCGCCAAGACCTCGTGTCGTGTCTTTGCCAATGTGAATTTTTGTGGTTGCTTTGGAGTGATGCAATGCTTGAGCATCAGTGTTTACGGCGATGAATTCAACACCGTCTACGCCCGCTTCAACCATACGATTGATTGCTGCGCCGCCGGCACCACCGACGCCAACTACTTTAATGCGAGCAAATGTCTCGATTGCCGGTGCAACTTGTGGCATGTAGTTCCCTCTTTCTCGTCTTTCTTAAAATCAGTATATAGGACGAAAGCGTTTTTCTCCAATAGGAGCGAGACCAAGAAACGTTACTTACTTACGTTTTTTTAGTCGTTTGAATAGCGACGTTATGTTGTCGACGACTCCGATGTAGTCACCTGGCGTGTGCCCAGCTGCTCCCTGCCCATCTAGAAGCATATCAAGTAGCATCAGTCCGATTGGCGTTGCAAAACGCATATCGGCCGCAGTATCAGCAAGGCCACCGACCTCTTGCACCTGGCCAACCCGTGCCGGAAGTTCTAGCTGCTGCTTCGCGAATTCATCAATGCCTTTAATCTGACTGCTGCCTCCGGTGAAAATAACGCCACCCGGTAACTTGCGTGAGCGTCCAGCTCGCTTAAGCTCTTTATCAACTAACTCGAGTAGCTCTTCAATACGTGCTTCGATCACCATCTTCACCGTGTCGGCCGGAAACGTATGCTGCTTCTTATTAATCATGACAGAGACTGTTGAGCGAGTCGTCTCCTCTAGTGAAGCATGCTCAAGTTTTACCTTTTCGGCGATGTCGAGATCTGTTTTCAGCCCAATCGCCAAATCGTTGGTGACGTGCATGCCGCCAACAGGGATAACAGCAACGTGCTGGACTTCCCCATCTTCGATAATGACGATGTTTGTTGTCCCAGCGCCAATATCAATGACTGCGCTACCAGCTTCACGCTGTTGCCTTGTCATAACTGCTTCAGCGGAGGCTAAAGATGACACCGTACGATGCTTGATGCCAATTGAAGCTTTTTCAGCGGCGGATTCAAGCAAGCGAACATTTGGTGTCGATGCGGTCACGATATGCGTATCAACCTCAAGGCGGACACCCTGCATGCCTACCGGATCTTTAATATTGTCTTGCCCATCAAGACGATAAGCTTTTGGGAAAATCTGAATAATTTCACGGTTACTCGGCAGCTTCATAACCGCAGCCGCTTCCTCAACGCGAGCGCGATCTTCTATGGTAATTTCCCGGTTGGCAGCGCTAATAGCAATGACACCTTTTGAATTAAACCCTTCGACATGCGAACCATTAATATTAATCGTTCCAGACCGAATGCTCCGACCCGATAGACGCTCTGCGTCTTGAATTGCCTCAGCTATTGCTGCAGCTGTCTCATCTGCATGAGCCACAACACCACGGCGCATACCACCGTTATCAACACTGCTGAAGCCGATAATCTCCGGACGTCCCTGTTCGTCGATCGAACCAACAACAACACGAACGGCAGAGGTACCGACGTCAATTCCCGTAAAATGAGGTGTGTTTGTATTGCTGGCCATGTCTACGGCTCAGTATACCTCTCAGCAACATCTGATGGCAAGCTTATGCTTATCTTGTCAAAATCTCGACACCGCTGTCGGTGATGAGGAGCGTGTCTTCAAAGTGCGCTGACAATGAGCCGTCACGCGTACGAATGGTCCAGCCGTCGGGATCAACTACTACCTTCCAATCACCAAGTGTGGCCATCGGTTCAACCGCTATTGTCATCCCAGTTTGCAGCTTGTCACCCATGCCCTTGAACCCGTAATTCGGAATTTCAGGTGCTTCGTGCAGTTCGTGTCCTACACCATGACCGACGAGCTCACGAACAATTCCATAATTGCCCTCATCTAGCACCGATTGGACCGCAGCACCGATGTCACCGGTCCGTATACCGTTCTTTATAACTTTTATGCCAGCGTCTAATGATCGCTTAGTTTCTATAACGAGCTGCTTTGCCTGCTCAGATGCTTCGCCCACAATAAACGTTCTTGCAGCATCGGTAATCATCCCGCCGTATATGACACCAAAATCAAAACTAACGAGGTCGCCATTTTTAAACGGTACGTCATCAGGGAGTCCATGGACAACGGCATCATTAACAGAAATACATACCGTTGCAGGAAAATCAGGCACGCCGCGCGGGCCTGGCACCCCCAAGAAAGCAGGTTCGCCGCCAAGCTCCTTCAGCTTCTGACGGGCTATCTGGTCAATCTCATTGCCGGTTATCCCAGGCTTCAGCGCTGCTTCAAGATGTCGCAGCACTTCAGCTAGCATCTTACCGCTTTTGCGTATGGCGGTTATTTCTGCTGGATTCTTAGGACGCATGTGGCCAGTATACCGCTAGAGAGCGTCGATAGCTTGTTTAATGCGGCCGTGAACTTCAGACTCAGTGCCGTTCCCATCAATCTTCGGTGTTGGCACACCACGCTTTTCAAAGAAATCTAGAATTGGCTTGGTTGCACGTTCGTATTCGACAAAGCGGTTCGCTATCACTTCTTCGGTGTCGTCCGGCCTCCCTCGATCAAGTAAGCGTCGTGTAATCTCCTTGGCGTCGGCGTGCAAACGGATAATGCAACGCATCGTGATGCCGTGTGATTCGACAAACTGCTGTAGCCATTCTGCTTGAGCTTGGGTACGAGGGAATCCGTCAAGAATAACGTTGAGCGTACTTCCATCGACGTGTTCTTTCAGAACTGGTTCAACCACTTCATACAGTTCTTCGTCTGTAAGCAGCTCTCCTTGAAGCATCCGTTGTCGCTTCTCACCTGAAATGTGCTGCCGCAGAATTTCCCCAGTAGAAATCCAAGGGTAGCCAAGGTAGTCAGACAACATGCGACCCTGTACAGATTTACCAGCGCCCGGAACGCCCATAAAGAGAATCATCGGCTTTGAGTTCCTTGCAATTCTTCTTTAACAATTCGTGCGATCATAGAGCCATCGGCATTGCTTGCCTGTGATTTTACTGAACCGATAACTTTGCCCATGTCTTTCATTGTAAGCGATTCTGATTCACTCATTGATACAATCACTTCTTTGACTGTTTTACGCACGTCTTCTTCGCTCATTTCCTCTGGCAGATAACGCTCTATGATGTCTAATTGGTACTGCTCTTCGTCAGCACGAGCATCTTCGCCAGCGTTCTTATATACATCAAGTGATTCACGGCGCGTTTTCTGCTCTTTTTTAAAGACTGCGATAACTTCATCATCGCTCAGCCCTTCATCGCGCTTTCCTTCAGCTACCTCTCGGTTCAGAATTGCGCTCTTCAAATCACGCAGGACACTCGCCTGGTGTTTCTCACCAGCTAACATTGCCGCTTTTAGATCAGCGTTAATTGTTTCCTTTAACATGCTAGCCCTTTGCTTGGTTGTTATCTTTGGCCGAGTCGAATTTTCTTGAACTTCTCAGCTTTGCGCTCTTTGCGAACGATTGCTTGTTTGCGGCGCTCACGCTTGCTGATTGGTTTTTCAAAGCGTTGGTTCGCCTTCACTTCAGCTAAAGCACCTGATTGTGCAACTTTGCGGCCGAAGCGACGAAGCAAGCTCTCAACTGGCTCTTTCGGGTCTTTTTTACTCACTGTAATCATAGGAATACTATTCTACCTCAGTTAGCGAACTTCTGCAACTAGGATTGTTGGCGTTTTTGAGCTGCCCTTTGACTCTTGAGGACAATTGACTGCAATTCTTTAAAAATTAGGTAGTGTTTGTTGGTGTAATACACCTTTGTGTTGCCTTGTTTTTCGGAAATCAGGAAGCCAGCACGCTCAAGCTTTTTCAGCTCACGCTGAATGTTTCCGGCATCTTCTTTTATGAGTTTGGCAAGGCCACGAACATGCGTCTTAAAGTCTGGGTACTTTGCATATACCACAACGATTTTTCGTCTGACCCTTGATGTAATGAATGTATCTAACATAAGCCTTTTCGATGTTATTCAAACAACGTGTGGACTTGAGTATAGCCAATGCGTCACTAACGTGCAAGTAAAATTGTCATCAATGTGCGAATAGCGACGCGAAAGATGAAATAATAAGAGTATGTTTTATTACGAGGTAGCTTTGAGGACACCTGCTCGCTGGAAGAACGCCCGCTTCACTTACCATAGTGAGGAGAAACTTTCTGAACGCAGCATCGTTCAAGTGCCGTTCGGTAAGGGCTACCGTGTTGGGTACGTTACTGAGAAGGTTGCCAAACCTTCATTTGCGACAAAGCCCATATATGCAGTGAGTGGCGACAAACTGCCAGTTCATTCGGTTCAGTTCCTAGACTGGCTGAGATTCTTTTATACTGCAAATGACAATGAGCTCCAGAGCTTGCTGCTTCCGTCGTACTTGCGAGTACCAAAGAAACTTGATTCGGTGCAGCAGCAATCCCTATTGCCGGTGCCGCCGTTGTCAAAACAACAAAAGAAAGCGTTCAATGAGATATATGCAAAGGACTCTCCAACCTTGCTAAGAGGCGTAACCGGATCAGGGAAAACCCGTATCTATATGCACCTTATTGCAAAAAACTTGCAATTAGAAAAATCTACCCTTCTCTTATTGCCAGAAATTTTATTAACGACTCAGCTTGTTGCAGAGCTGGAAAAACACTTCCCATGTGTCGTGTTCCACTCAAAGTTGACTGACAGTCAGCGATCAAAGTTGTGGTTCCAGGTATTGCGTGCAGAAAAACCCTTGGTCGTCATCGGTGCCCGCTCGTCACTGTTCCTGCCATATCAGGACTTAGGCCTAATCATTATTGATGAAGCGCATGACGGATCATATAAACAAGACTCCGATGTCCGCTATAACGGGATTATGGTCGCTGGGGGCTTATCATCTATCTATAAATCGAAGCTCGTGCTCGGTAGCGCAACGCCTCCTGTAACCGAAAGCTACCTGCTCCTGAAACGCAACGGCTACCTCGTTAATCTGCCGGATAAAGCCATTGCGAGCCAGTCGCCACCGACTATTCAGATAATTGATCGCGGCAAGCGCGATTCATTCTCAAAACATCCCTTGCTGTCAAACCCACTATTAGAACATATGAGCCAAACTCTAGGGAACGGTAAACAATCATTGCTATTCCTCAATAGGAGAGGCACTGCTCGGCTACTGACTTGCGAAAATGGCGATTGGCATGCGAGTTGTCCGCGTTGTGATTTGCCCCTTACCTACCATCATGATCTGCATATGATGCTCTGCCATTCGTGCGGCTACAAGACGTCGCCGCTGTCAGTGTGTCCACTGTGTGATGGCCGCCTAAAAACGGCTTCTATGGGCGTGAAGTCTATTGCCAGTGACCTAGCAAAACTCTTCCCGAAAGCAACTATTGGTCGATATGACAGCGATACTGATGTAGCGGATGCGTTCTTTACGAACTACCATGAGATAAAAAAGGGGTCGGTTGATATTATTGTCGGCACGCAGCAGCTTACCAAAGGCCTTGATTTGCCCCTGCTCGAAACCGTCGGGATTATTGATGCAGATTTGCCGCTTAACTTTCCTGACTTTTCGAGTGGTGAGCGCCAATTTCAACTCATTGCACAAGTGGCAGGCAGAGTTAACAGAGGTCATGGTGAAAGTAATATTATTGTGCAAACAGCCGATCCGAACAATTCAGTTATACATCAAGCACTAACTGAAGACTGGGAAACCTACTATAAAACTGAGCTCCAGAGCCGCAAAAAACACGGCTTTCCACCATCTACCTTTACAGCAAAGCTGCTTTTTCGAGATAAGAGCGAGAAAAAAGCAATAACTAGGGCAGAAGAAAGCCGCCGAAAAATTAAACATAGTGTTGTTCTCGGGCCAATGCCATCTTTTCAAGCGAAAAGAGGCTCTCACTACTACTATCAACTGATTGTTCGAAATAAAAACCGTACTCAGCTTGTCCAGGAGTTACGTCCATTAGCTGCAGAGGCATTGATTGATCTCGATCCGACTACCCTTCTCTAACAACTTACTGGTATACTGACGGCTACATATGAGTTCTAGTGAATCGAAAAAGTCATCCGGTCTAATTGCGTTGCCGCACGATAGTTTGCGCCAGCGCTCGAAACGCGTTGGGTTTATTGACGAATCGGTAAAAGACATTATCAAGCAAATGGAGCAAGCAACGCTCGAATGGGAAGACTCTCGCGAGCATGAAGTCGGGGTTGCGTTAGCAGCTGTTCAGATAAATGTGCTCAAACGGATTGTAATTGTACGTAATAATTTTGACAACAAGAATGATCGAACTTTCCAAATTTTCATCAATCCAAAAATCGTGAAATATGATGGAGATGTTGTAGAAGAATATGAAGGATGTTTGAGTGTTAAGGAGTTATATGGAAAAGTTCCTCGTTACAACAAGGTTAAAATTACAGCACAAGATGAGCACGGGAAGGAACTCCGTTTAACTGCAGAAGGCTTCCTGGCCCGGGTGTTCCAGCATGAAATTGACCACACAAATGGGATACTTTTTGTTGATAGAATTAAGGATCATCCTGAACAATTTTGCAAACTTACTGCTGCTGGAAAAATTGAAAAACTGTCTGCAGAGGAACGTAAAAAAGCCCTGGCGGCAATATTTGAGGAGCAATGAAAATGCAGTCTGTCGTGTTCTTCGGATCCGGCCCGGTCGCGGCAAAAAGCCTCTCGATGCTGCAAGAATCATTTGCGATTGAAGCAGTCATTACTAAGCCAACCACTGAACAAGAAATGAAAGCTGTTCTTGAGTCAAATGTGCCGCTGTATACCGTGTGTACAAAGGCTGAGCTCGATAAACTGATTAATGATACCCGGTTCCAAAGTGTTGTGGCGGTATTAATTGATTTCGGTATTATTGTCAGTCAGTACGTCATCGATTCCTTTCCAAAGGGTATCGTCAACAGCCACTTCTCGTTGCTGCCTGAACTTCGGGGTGCTGATCCGATAAGCTTTGCGATATTGGAAGGAAAAGATGTCACCGGCGTGAGCCTCATGCTACTTGTTGAAGCCATGGACGAAGGCCCGCTACTTGCACAAGCTGAGCTTGCAATTGAGGCTGAAGACATGACACCAACACTTACAGACAAGCTGATCGATCTCAGTGATAAGATGCTCAAAACAATCCTGCCGTTGTGGTTAGATGGCAAAACGGATGCAGGCGAACAAGCAAAGGTAACTATTGGTGATACATCACCAACATACACAAGAAAGCTCACGAAAGCCGATGGCCTGATAGACTGGAAAAAAGCTGCTGTTCAGATTGAACGTGAAATCAGAGCCTATGCTGACTGGCCAAAAAGCCGCTGCAACCTTGGTGATATCGACTGCGTTATAACGAAAGCGGCTGTTTCTGGTAAAAACGGCACACCTGGAGATACTATTGTTGAACAAAAAGAGCTGCATATTGCATGCGGCGAGGGTAGTCTGCAGGTCTTAGCGCTAAAACCAGCTGGCAAGAACGAGATGCCAGCTGAAGCGTTCTTGGCTGGATATAAGAATAGACTTACCTAGCAGGTGGTGACCACGGCTGTTGGGGTGGCGTTTGAGGAGGCTGCGTATTCGTCTGGGTTTGTTGCTGGGGCTGACTTTGTCCCATAGGATTACTGCTCGGCTGCTGAAATTGCTGTGGTGAATTCTGCGCCTGAGGAGGAGGCGTCTGCGATTGCTGTTGCGGGTTCAGTGCAGGATTACTCACCGGCTGCTGGGTTGCACTCGAGTTTTGACCCATGCTTTGTGGAGCTCCATAGCTCGGCTGACCTGTAAAGGTACCCGTGTTCATGGATGGGCTTGGTTGATTTGTCGGCTGCTGCTGTCCGAAGCTCGGCGATTGAGGGGCTGATTGCTGCTGCGGAGGATATGGTTGTTGTGGTGGCTGCTGATA
The DNA here is from genome assembly GCA_030427365.1 of bacterium. Lineage (GTDB taxonomy): Bacteria > Patescibacteriota > Saccharimonadia > Saccharimonadales > SZUA-47 > JAUHWW01. The sequence continues at coordinate 19,204 of JAUHWW010000012.1, forward strand.
TGACTGCTGAGTGCTTTGAGCGGATGAAGGAGTTGGCTGAACTTGCGTGTAAGAAGGATTCATTGAGGCTGGCTGCTGTGGAGATGCGGTTTGAGGAGGTTGTGACTGCTGCATTTGTTGACTAGCTTGTGGTGTAGAAGACTGCTGGGGCTGTTGTTGCGGTGCCTGAGCTGCAGCGGCCTGTGCCTGCTCTACAATCTGCGGTGCAACTTGCTTGATCTCACCTTTGAGCTTTTCAAGTTCTTCGGCAACAACATCTTTGTAATTCGGGAAATTGGACTCGAGCCACTTTAAGGCTCCCTGCTCATCTTTGCGGCCGATAAAGCCTTCAAATTCATCAAGCTGCTCATTGCTCATGCGCTCAGCCAGACGCATACCGACGCGCATTTCGAGCGTTTCATAGATGTGCGCCAGCATTTTATTTTTGTCAGCCGGAGCAAGGCTACCAAGGCCGAGTTCGTTTAGAAAATTCTCATCAAGTTTAAACATAAGTCTATTCTACTATTTAAGAGACCTTTCCTTCAATTCTCGGGTGAAGAATTCGAGGTGGTCGCCCTCTGCAAGGTTCAGGCGCGCCTCAGTTTTTAGGCTGACACCGCACTCTTCGCCGGATTGTACTTCTTTGACTTCTTGCGGCCCGCGCTGTAGTCGAAAGGCTTCAACTTCGGCAATCTCTTCGCCGCCGCGCATAATCTTCACTTTTGATGGAACTTTAGCAGTGCCTTTTGTGACTTCGCCGCCAACGATGACGTCTTTCTGCGTTGTTTTGAACACTTTTAGTATCTTTAGGCGGCCAAGTTCTTCTGTGATGACTTCTGGTGCGAGACGATCTGATAATTCAGCCTTGGCATCATCAAGCAATTCGTAAATAACCTCGTACAATCGCACCTTCACGTTGTCACGCGCAGCAATTTGGCGAAGACCAGTCGGCAGACTGACATGGAAGCCATATAGAATCGCGTCTGATGAGGCCGCCATATGGATGTCGTTCTCTGTAAACGAACCGACTCCTGAGGCAATAACCTTGACTGCAACCTCGTCGGTATTCAGCGACTTAAGTGAATCAATAACAGAGGTGACTGAGCCTTGCGCGTCACCGCGAACGATGACATTTAGCTCTTGCAACTGGCTAGCGCGGCTCATTGCGCGCAATAGGTCGCTGTCGCTGGCGCCTGATAATTTACCGCGAGCGTCCTTGCCTGCTTCCGCTTCTTCTGCACGAGCTTTGGCTTCTTTTTCACTGGCAACTTCTTCGAATGGTGTACCGAATTCTGGCAAAGTCTTAAAGCCACTGACGCTTACTGGCACCGATGGGCCGGCTGACTGCACCGGTTTGCCGCTGGCGTTGTCAAGCGTGCGGACTTTCCCCCAGCTACTGCCAGCGAAGACGAAATCGCCAACTTCGAGTGAGCCTTGCTCAACAAGCACTGTCGCAAGTGGGCCTTTGCCCTTTTCCATGTGTGATTCAATGACGAGGCCTCTGGATGGCCCGTCTGGTACGGCTTTGAGCTCCTCAACGTCTGTTGTGAGCAGAATCATATCAATCAGCTCATCAACGCCCTGTCCTGTCTTGGCGCTAACTGGCATAACGGCCACGTCTCCGCCGTAATCTTCGGGCATAAGTTCGTTCTCGGCCAGCTGTCCCTTGAGGCGGTTAAGGTCGGCGCCTTCTTTGTCAATCTTGTTTGCAGCGACAATCATCTTCACTCCGGCTTTGCGCGCAAAACGAATTGCTTCTAGGGTCTGCGGCTTGATACCGTCGTCGGCTGCAATAACCACAACGACAAGGTCAGTCAGGTACGCACCGTGCTCACGAAGAGCTGCAAACGCTTCGTGCCCCGGGGTATCAAGGAATGTTACCTTGCGCTTATCTTTGCCGTGTTCAATCTGGTAGGCAGAAATGTGCTGCGTGATACCACCACTTTCGCCATCAGCGACTTTGGCGCCGCGAATGTAGTCAAGCAAGCTTGTTTTGCCGTGATCCACATGTCCCATCACAGCAACGACCGGTGCTCGATCGGTAGCATTTGGGTCGGTGCTTGTTTTCTGACGTTGGGGCGCGTCGGCCTCTTCTTCCTGCTTCTGGACAATTTTTGCCTCAACATCAGGTAGCTCATCAACGATGATTTGCGCCGTATCGGCATCGATACGCTCGTTAATAGTTACCATCATGCCGTTTTTGAACAGCTCTCCTATAAGAGTTGTTGGCGGCAGGTCTAGCTTGTCAGCGAGATCGCCGACCGTGATAGTGCCGGTAATTGTGATTTCTTTTGCCACGTGGCGATCCCTTTCATTTCTTTAGTTATTTAGCTTTTTTCAAGCTAAGTGCAATCTTGCGGTTTTCGGTATCGATGTCGAGTACTTTGAACTCTTTCGTTTCGTTCACCTTGAAGACTTCTTCTGGATTGCTGTCGTCATCGCTCATTTCTGATACGTGGACGAGGGCTTCAACCGCAGGTGATAGCTGCACGAATGCGCCAAATGGCGTAATACGTGTTACGCGACCTTCGACGTTGTCGCCTTTCTTGAACTTCTTCACTTCACCAAGCCATGGATCTTCTTGCATCTGCTTGAGTGAAAGACTTAGGCGATCTTTGTCGATAGCAATAATCTTTGCTTTGACGCGCTCACCGGTCTTTACGTAGTTCTTCGGATCTTCGACGCGTTCCCATGAAATCTCTGAGATGTGAATCAATCCTTCAATACCGTCGACATTTACGAAGGCACCAAAGTCAATTACGCCTGTAATGACGCCTTCAACCTCGTCACCAACAGCCAATTTCTCAAAGCGCTCTTGCATGTCGTCTTTGACCGCTTCTTTCTCTGAGAAGATGAGCTTGTTTTCTTTCTTGTTGATATCAAGAATGCGAACCGTTAGCGTCTGCTTCACGAGTGCCGTGAGCTTTTGCATAATCTCGTCCTTGTCGGCACCAGATACGCGTGGGTAGTGATCAGCTGAGAGCTGGCTCACCGGCATAAAACCGCGAATACCTTCAAGTTCGATCAATAAGCCGCCGCGGTTAGCGTCGTATGGCTTGACCTGGATGGTCTCTTTGTTCTCGAACACGGTCTGGAGTTCATCCCAGCCCTTGTCTTTGGCTGCTCGTTTCATGCTGAGCAAAGCGTGGCCTTCTTCAAGCTCAGGGTCGATAACACTGACTGTTACCTCTGTTCCCTTTTCGAGATCCTGGTTTGGACCAATCTCACGGCGCATGACAACACCGACGCCGTTGGCGCCAAGGTCGACCCATGCTTCATGTTTTCTTACCGAGATGATCTTTCCTTCGATCGTCTCGCCTGCTTTCAGTTGCTGAATGTTTTCGGACGCTAGCAATTCGTCCATTGTTACGTTAGACACTGTATAAGTATCTCCTTCTATCGCTGCGGCATCCCGTAGAATGTTGTATCCGCCAAACTTACCAATAAGTATACCTTGGTTACATCTGTAAGTAAAGTGTTAGGCACCACAGCAGTTCGTGCTACAATTTGTAGGAATTGTAGGGGGCAGCAAAAACGTGTATTTGAGTATCGATGTGGGAGGGACGAAGACGCTTTTGACGTTGTTCTCGAAGGGCGGCGAGCTGAAAGATTCGCGTAAATTTCCGACGCCGAAAACCTACACAGAATTTTCCGAGGAACTAAAAAAGAATGTGGCTGAGTTTTTGGCAGGCCACCACGGCGTTGAGGGCTGCGCCATCGCGATGCCAGGCGTGCTCGATCGAGCAACGGGCGTCGCGAAGCACTTCGGCAACCTAGACTGGGTGAACGTGCCGATTGTGAACGACTTGGCTCAGGTGATTGATGCGCCAATCTACCTCGAGAATGATGCCAAGCTTGCTGCACTGTCAGCGGCTGATCAGGTGAAAGACCTCTATTCGCGGGTACTATACATAACGGTGAGCACCGGCATTGGCCTCGGGCTCGTCGTTGATGGGAAGCTCGACTATTCACTGCACGACGCAGGTGGCCGCGGCATGATGTTTGAGCACGAGGGCCGCATCCAGGCCTGGGAAGAATTCGCCAGTGGTAAGGCAATTGTTGCAAAGTTCGGTAAGCGTGCAAGCGATATCACTGACCCAGAAGATTGGTACGTGATTGCGCGAAATCTCGCCGTTGGACTTGTTGATCTGTGTATTAGCCTGAGCCCGGAAGTCATTATGTTTGGTGGCGGCGTGGGGGCGCATTTGCCAAAATACCAGCAGCAGCTCCATACCGAAATGGAGATCTACATGACCAAAATGAATGACAAACTGCCGCAACTTATTCAGGCAGCGCATCCAGAGGAGGCCGTAGCATATGGTGGGTACCTGCTCTGCGCACGATCATGAGCGATGATTTACTCGAGAAAACCATAAGCAATTTAACTAGTCGGTATCCTGAACTAACTTTTTGTTCTTCGGATACCTTTTACTATTCGCCGCACGATAAAACTGTTTACTACGATGCTTCAAAAACTGATGTGAGCTCGTTGTGGTCGCTTTTGCATGAGACCGGTCATGGTGTGTGTGGCCATGAGAACTATTTTTCTGATGTGCAATTATTGTTATTCGAAGTCGAAGCGTGGAAAGAAGCCAAGCTAATTGCAAGAAACTTGCAATTAGAGATTGACGAAGAATATATGCAGGATCACTTAGACAGTTACCGCGACTGGCTTCATAAACGAAGCTTATGCCCGGCGTGCGATTTGTCGAGTATCCAAGTTGACGCTGACACCTACAGCTGCGTGTTCTGTCACAAACGCTGGAAAGTATCCGATGACCGGTTCACGCGGCCGTATCGGAAAAGTGTTAGTGGACGTTGAGTAAGGCGATAATGCCCTCTATGAGACCGCCTGCGATCGATTCAGGTAACAACATGATGATGCCTAGCAGGAAACTAACTATCCCGCCAATGATCACCCAGCCGCTGACATCTTGAAGCAACATTCCACTTGCAAGCGCAGCCAGCCCCCCGATAGTGAACAGCAATCCTAAAACGAGTCGTAGCTTTAGCATCCTACCTTTTGTCCTTCCTTAAAACACGCCTTTATAGATAAACCACAGCACGATGATACTTACGCCAATTATGAAAAAAGGCCACCAGATATAGGTCCCAAGAGCTATAAAAACTAACCCCAAACCTATGAAGATTCCCATCTCCGCGAGTTCTTCTTTGAGATTTTTCATTACCGTTATTATAGCTGAGCTTCGCTCAAATTCTGCACTGTACTAGAGTGATTTCAAGTTTCGAGTGAGTTGAAAGACTGATGCTCGGCGGCGGGTCGGGTCCAAGACGTCAACAGCATGAAGGGTTGGCCGATGCCTTTGCGTAAATAGAATCGCGTCCCCTGTTGATTGCTCAGTGTTTACACGGCCTGGGATGGTATATGGATATCCCCTGTCCTTCTGGTTTTTTAGGTATTTTGCGAGATCATCCTCGCTCCGTAGTGCGACGGCTTCCCATGAAGTATCTAGACCTTTGAGTTGAATACTCATCGCAAGCTCAGAAACATTTTGCCAAGTATATTCTCCTTCACCGATACCCAACGGTTCTTTGTCTATGTGCATCTGAAGTGTTTGCGAGTTATACGCATCGTGCTCCCATAGCATCACTGAAGAGGGCCATTTACGTTCGGCAGTTTCGACTGATTCAATGATGGCTCTTTTGCCTACCTCGCCGTGCATACGCGCAAGCTCTTGCATGCAATCAAGCCGAGTTATCGATACATCCGCAGGGAGTAACCCTCTGATAACTGCGAGCGTTGGGCCACCTTGAAGAAGAGCATTAACGGCTAGCGGTAAATCCTCTATGCCTCGCTCAAAAACCTCTATGCCGGTGTTTATTGTATTCATGATTGGTGATTATTTAATCAAAAAAGAGCCGTACTCGGCTCTCTTTTGATGCTACAATTACGCAGTCTTTTTTGAGCGGCGGCTAATACGACCACCCTTTGCACCAGCGATACGAGCGAGCTCACGGTTGGCATAGAAACCACCAGTTTTGCCCTTCTTACCACCTGCTGCACCGATTTTTGCGTAAAAATCGCTGCCGTATTTTGCTTTGTTCTTTGCTGCAGCTTTTTGGCCGCCTGCCTTTGTTCCTGCCATCGCAGTATCTCCATTCGCGCGCTTATTTATAAGCGGCCATCTGCACTCGATACTGCGCTGCGTAGTGCTTCATCGTACGCATAAGTACGACTCTGCATCCGCTGCTCGTCTCAAGCACAGCTGTCTCGCTGAAAATAACCGCTTCACTGTGGTTACCATATATGCAATGCATACTTGCTAGCCACAGAGGTTAAGTTATAAAGTCCCACACTTCTCTTCTCTCTTAGATACAAATGAAAAACGAGGGTTCATCCTTGGGGCCATTTCTGGCCGCAATTACCCTCGTTTTTCTTTGTTTCTATTCGAAACTATAAGCATAATAACACGCTCTAGCTTAAATGTCAAGCTTGTGCTTTAGATTTTTCAGGTTTTAGTACCCTCGAGTAGACTGCTTCTAGTGAGGCTGTAGATATCCTCGTTGCTTCGGTGGCAAAGCGCTCAAGATCTACCTCTGTTCTTAGCGACATGTTTTCTAGTCCGACAATCATAGCTCCACGAACTGCATCCAAATGTTTTCTACGAGTTATTTCCCTATGGACTGCCCTGCTTTTCTCATCACTGTCTTCAATGTGTGAAACACCATCAACAATTTCGAGCATTTCGTCTATAGTTAGCTCGCCATCATCGAGCTTGTTGAAAGCCGTCTTTCTGATAGTCCTTCCACTGGTTTCCCTCATTTTTCTTGCTAATTGAATTCTGGATACATTTCGGCCGACACCGCCGGCAACAGCGATAAGCGGCTTTAGTGCACTCCAGCCAATAATTCCACTAGCCGCGGCAGTGACGAACTCCGTAGACTCGCCAACAACAACACTTGCGCCAACACCGGCTCCCGCTAAAATTGCTTGGCCTATCCGTCTATTCCTTTTCGACAACCGTGACTTATGCTTCATCTTCATAAATGGAGATTCAGTTGCATGCATAAAAGACGCGTCGGTAACTATCCGCTCTTTTGAATCTAGCAGTCCGTTTATAACGCCCATGAAAACATCTTTGTCGCTGAAGCGAAGGTGATAAAGCTCTTCTGCAAGGTCAGTGGCATACACTTGGAGCTGACCTTCGTACTCATCAAGCGTTTCCCGGAATGCTTGTTGTTCCGCTTTTCGAGACCAACCATTCAACATATCTTTTGCCTGTATTGCTAACAGACCTTCAAGTTCTAGCAGATTATTCGGCGCTGTACCGATGGGAAGGTAAGCGTCGGGTGTTGGTAGAAGCTCTCCTGGAGAATTATCAATCATGAACACAAATTATAAAATGAAAAGCATAGCTAACCATGAGCGTGAAGCATGGGCATTAGGGGGTCTGACCTCGGCTGCATGCCAGGCCTTTAATAACGGAGGGGTGGCGCCTTAAACTAGAAGAATTGTGTGACGCTTATTTTTGAAGAGAGATAGGTTTTTGTGAGCTTTATCAGGGAGAATGTCCGTGATCTAAAGTTTCTCTAAGGATTAGTTTATGTTTGTCAGCCATGATGGCACCTTCCTAAGATCTCACATCTCATTGCTCTGCACTCTAGTGGAACTAGAGCCCCAGCAATGTTTTTGGCACATTTCGACTGTTTTTGCTGAAAGTAACGTCTGCAGCAGTAGCTTATCTACAGCTGGCAAGCCGTGCTTCACAAAGAACAGTGAAACTGCACTCAAATGTGCAATCTTATGTTTAATATTTATTTTTGTGTTTGTATTTTGGAAAATACTCTCTTACTATAGCGCGGAAATTAGTGCGAAATCAATGCGATATTCATCACACTGCGAGTGACGTCAGTGCCTCATACAGGACATATGCTGGCCAGACGGCGGCCTGCAGAATCGCAAGTAAGAATCCCGAGAATCCTTCGTTGCGCTCAACGAAATACACGAGGGCCCCGACGTAAGCCATGAATAATACATACCCCCATGGTGCACCATTTGTTACCTCTACCTTTTGCTTTTTTGCCATTACTTCCTCCTTATCTCACCATTGTAGATGTTGTTGAGAAGGGTGTATGTGATTTTGCGCACGCGAAGAAAGATCGTTACACATCATCACGCATTAGTATGAACGGCGTGCCGTCGAGCGGTACAAAATGAATCGAGTGCGGCAAGATCCTCAGACGGCTCATCGATACGGTGCTGTCCATTAGTACACGCGCCGCTCCGGTGATACCGCGCAGAAGCGCGGGGGCATTTTCAAGCCGTGTGCGCCTTCTGTCCCTCCTGTCTATTCCTTCGACGACCCGAAGCGCACTATGAGACAAGCCAGGATAATATCGAACATCTGGATCAAAGCTTTCGATATCACGCAATTGCGTATCAATCTCGGTGATATGTAGCTCTTCTGGGTTTCCATTTAAGCAGCGCATAAGTAGAAGGTTTTCGGTAGTAAGCAAACCTGCGAAGTGTTTCACAAAATCATCACGCGGCATAATAGTGAGGATTTCAGGGGTCGGTAAGACTTGATCTGTATCACTCATCATTTCTATATAACCACAGCCCTTCAATCGTGTAAATGAACGCTGTCTTATTTGCTAAGCCGCGCGGTTGTTTTTGAGCATACTTGCTATTCGGCGAGCGATGCCCCCGCGGCGTCTATTGCGTTCGGTGCCGAGCGAAATGACTTCTGCTCTATGTTCATTCACCGGCTCTGGTAAGCGTGGCTCCTGTCCGTCTGTTGTACCAATTGTTTGTTCATTCGGCGGGGGCCTAAACATTTCGCCATCTAAGAAATGCCGTTTGTCTTGTTCGTTCTGTTCGAGCAGTTTCTGACGATTTAGCGCATCGACAGCTTGATCATGGGTAGATCCATAATAAATATCTGTTTGTGCTGGTGACGCAAATGGTTGTTGTGATTGTTTTTCGTGCATAATTTTTGTTTTAGCTTTACTATTTCATTATAGCACTAATGCTTATTTTTGTCAATGACGGCATGCTGTGACAAGACTCGTGCCAGTTCTATTCTGAAAAAGTAGGCTCAATTTCCATATATGATTTTTTATTGTATAATAAATAAATGGCTTATATCTTGACTCGTCCGATGCCGGTCCCTGAACTGAGGCATGAACAGATCAACCCATTTTTTCATGGGATAACCATTGATGGCACAAATAGTGCTGATGGAAGATCATTTGGCGCTCGCATAATAAGAACCGTTAGCGAGGACCAGCTGGATATATGTGAAGAGTGGTTGGAGACAAATCTGCTTGAAGGCACTAGGATTACAGACAGTATTTTTGAGGAAGAAAAAGACGTACACCAAAAGAATGAGAAAAACCAACACTACAGGTTCCAATCGTTCTATGGTAAGGTGGATGAAATTACGGTTAACATCTACGATTTTTCATCTCCCGGCGAAATGCATAAAACCATGAATTTCCCCATTTTAGATGTAAGGGACCTGATTAATCAAAATGAATTTAAAGAAATAACAACCAACGCTACTGTTTACGATGCTAAAGTAACGGACTTGGTAAACCAACCTTACGAGGTAGCAGAATTGGAGCTGCGTGAACAGATGAAGCTGGATCAAACTCCGGCAATGAATTCAAAATGTGCGGTTGTGAAATTTATCTACCCCAAACGG
>JAUHWW010000013.1 GCA_030427365.1 bacterium
GAGTCATTTTTTGCATAGGCTCCAAGAAGAAGTAGAGAATCGGCAGAGTGTTGAAACGGTACTCTTCCCGAACATTCTGACGTTGCAGCCACTCAGCGTACAACTAGATCGCCGCAAATTCAGACTTGGTGCGCAAGATGGCTACTACAAGGATGCTGGAACCTATACTGGTGAAGTTTCGATGGCGATGCTAAGAGAGTTAGTGCACTACGTACTCGTTGGTCATTCGGAAAGACGACATATTTTTAATGAAGGCGATGATGTTGCAGCTAAAAAAGTCCAAGCTGCAGCACGAAACGGCATCATGCCTATTTTGTGCATCGGAGAGACGCTCCCCGAGAAGCTAGCAGGGGAAACACGTCAGGTATTACACAATCAACTAACGTCGGGTCTCATGCATCTAACCGGACGGGAGGTTGGCGCATCAGTCATAGCCTATGAGCCCGTATGGGCAATCAGCGATGGGCACGACCCGCACCCAGCCACCCCTGAAGACGTGCAGAAGAGCATTACTTATATTAGACACCAAGTACATGAGCTGTTTGGGCCGAAAGCCGCCGCACATGTCAGAATTCTCTATGGTGGAAGTGTCGATGACCACAACGCTTATTCGTTTTTGTCGTTAGATGGCTGTGACGGCGCATTGGTAGGTGGTGCAAGCCTCCATGCTCATAAATTCGCCGAAATAGTCGAGGTCGCTTTCCGAATTCAGCAAGAGAGGACGCGCGGCTAGATGGCGAAAAAAGACGACAAAAAGATTATGGATGTTGCAAAACCCGGTGAGGGTAAGCAGTCGATCGGTAGCAAGCCAATGATTATTGGTCATTCTGCAGCGAACGACCCAATGGTTAAAGAGGATGGTTCAACAGATGAGAAAAAGTCAACTGAACCACCATCAAAAACTAGAAAAGTCATTTCTCCCATATCGGATGACGTGAAACCAGAAGAATCTGAAGACACAGCCGCAGAGCAGACGCAGGCAAGCGAAGATAAAACAACAGAGGAATCACCAAAAGAAGCCGATTCGTCTGAAGAAGCTGCTGCAGATACCGACGTCAAAGAAGACTCGTCGGAAACATCTGAGAAAAAAGATGCCGATGAGAATACGTCAAAAGACAGCCAAAACAAGGACGAAGACACGTCTAGTGACGAAAAAGTACCTGAAGAAACTGCCGCAATTGATGAGCAAGCGAGTACGGATGACGCGGCTGCTGAAAATAAAGTTCATCTAGATAGACTCGTCGAGTCGAAAAAGTATTTTGTGACCATTCACTCAGATCGCCAGAACACATCAATGCGAGTGCAGATTATTTCGTTTTTTGCCACTCTACTCATCGGCGCTTTGATTGCAGCTGCACTCATCGATGCAGAAATCATCGACCTGGGCATAACTTTACCATTTGATTTTCTGTAATCAATAATTAGCTTGTCCAATCTGTTAGAGTAGATAGATATGGATGTGACCAGTGGCCTCAACGACGAACAAAAAAGGGCAGTTTTGCAAACTGAAGGCCCACTGCTTATTCAGGCAGGAGCTGGGTCTGGCAAAACAAAGACGCTCACGCACCGGATCGCGCATATTCTGCAGGAAAATTTAGCGTTCCCTGAGCAAATTTTGGCGGTAACATTTACGAACAAAGCAGCAAGGGAAATGCGCGAGCGCATAGCGCAGCTGCTTGGTGAAAACCCTAATAATCGCAGCTGGCTTCCCTACATGGGAACGTTTCATAGTGTGTGTGTACGCTTGCTGCGGATGGAGGGTGAACATATCGGCGTGCCCCGTACGTTCGTTATTTATGACGAGTCAGATCGGCAGGCCGCTATTAAACAGGTGGTGAAACAGTTATCAATTGATGAAAAAGCATTCCCGCCGCGTTCTCTAGGGCATATTATTTCCAGCGCGAAGAACGAGAACCTCTCGCCGCAAGAGTACAGTAGTGTTGCCAATAGCCCTGCCCAAAAAGCCGCAGCGCAGGTCTACCCGCTTTATCAAAAAACATTGCGCGAAGCCGGTGCCCTCGATTTTGACGACCTGATTATGAAGACGGCTCATTTGTTGAAAACGACACCTGAGGTGCGTGAAAAATATCGAAAACACTTCAAATACGTCATGATTGACGAGTATCAAGACACTAACACGGCGCAATACCAACTGATTAAGTTGCTTGTGAATGACGAGAATAACATTGCTGTCGTTGGTGATGACTGGCAGTCGATTTATGCATTTCGTGGTGCAGACTTTCGTAATATATTGAAGTTTGAGCGCGATTTTCCGGGCACGACAGTTATTAAACTTGAACAAAATTATCGCAGCACAAAACCGATTTTAAACGGTGCACACGATGTCATTACTAAGAATAAGCAGCGAAGTGACAAGAAGTTGTGGACTCGAGCAGACGGCGGTAAACCAGTGCAAATAGTGAGTGTTAGCAACGAACGCGCTGAGGCAGAAACTATTGTCCGGCGGATTCGAAACAGTGTTGATGGCGGACAGCGCCGGCTGAGTGATTTTGCCGTACTCTACCGCACCAATGCCCAGAGCCGCGCCATTGAGGAAGCGTTTCTCCACTACAGCGTGCCGTACCGCATTGTCGGCGGCCAGCGATTCTACGACCGCAAAGAAATAAAAGATATCATGGCGTATCTGCGATTTATATATCAGCCAGCTGATCGCGTCAGCTTTGAGCGAATTATCAATGTGCCAACGCGCGGTATTGGCTCCAAGAGTTTGCAGCGGTTTTTTGCATCAATAGATATAGGTGAGCGCACCATCATAGAGCAGCTGCAACACGTCGATAGTGTCGAAGGGTTGCCCAAAAAGGCACTTGAAGGCTTTCGCGACGTGCGTGATTTGCTTGAGCGAATGCGCGAGGTGATGGATGACACGACGCCTGCTGGGTTAATCGATTCACTGCTCAGGCGCATCGACTATTTACAGTTTCTCAGCGATGGCACGCCAGCGGGTGAGGCGCGGCAGGAAAATGTCCGTGAATTACTGAGCGTGGCAAAACAATTCAACGACATGGGTCTAAGCGGTTTTCTAGAGGAAGTGTCACTGATAAGCGATCTTGATTCAGCTGATTTTAGCAATGATAGTGTGACGCTTATGACCCTGCACGCCGCAAAAGGCTTGGAGTTCCCAGTAGTGTTTATTCCAGGTATGGAGGAGGGAATATTTCCGCATTCCAGAGCGATGTACGATCAATCAGAGCTGGAGGAAGAGCGGCGGCTTTGTTATGTCGGCATGACACGGGCAAAAGAAGAGCTGTATTTGCTTCATGCCTCTACGCGAACACTGTATGGTTCTGCACAGCACAATCCACCAGCACGATTCCTCTCAGAAATTAGTGCTGAATCGGTTGAGGAAACATCAACCTATTCAGGGAGTTTCGGTAGTTTTAGTAATCGTAGCCATTCAGTAAAACCATCGATGCAGCCTGATCAAACAGGCTGGACAGAGCAACTGAAGACTGATAATGAACCTCGTTACGCACCTGATTTTAGTGAGGGAGATAGCGTCGAACATCAGCTATTTGGTGTCGGAAAAATCGTTGAGATGGACGGCGACATGGCAGCAGTGTTTTTTAAAAAAGCTGGGGTGAAAAAGCTCGACACCTCGCTTGCGCCCTTGAAGAAGTTATAATAGCGGCATGGGACGAGTATTTTTTTGGCTACTATGGCCAGCAATATGGCTATATTCTCCGTTATTTCGACGCGTGCGAGTTGTTATAGAGCATGAGGGTTCACTCGTGCTCGTTAAAAACAGCTTTGGTCCGGACTACTGGCAGCTGCCGGGCGGTGGTATAAAGTTTGGCGAGTCAGTCCAGGCTGCTGCTGCGCGCGAGATCCACGAAGAGCTTGGTATAACTGCAAACCCAGATGAGATGAAGTTACTTTCGAGCGATGTCAAGATAGTGCGCCAGTTTGGCCTCTTACTGCGCTATCAGTTTGTACATTTTAGGCTCTCGAAGCAACAAGAACTAGAAATCTCTAGTGAGTTGACCGCCGCTGAGTGGGTTGAAAAAAGTGATATAAAACGCATGAAATACGCCCAAGAAGTAACAGATGGGATGTCGCTCCTCTAAAGTGTTATAATAGCCTACATTGCTGGATACACGTTCTAATTCCGAAACCAGCGGGTTATCTATGAAAAAACAATCAAAGAAAACAGCATCAGCGCCTCAGCCGAAACCGCGCTTTCTGCTGCGGCATCCACTGATCTTGCCGACGGTTATTTTCGTTAGTCTATTCTTTAGCGGTTTGATAGCATTCGTCGCGCTCGGTGGTAGTACGCAAGGAGCTCGTGATGCGTTTATTGTCGACGTGTTTGTTGACGGCGAGCAGCGCACAGTGACAACGCGTGCAGATACGGTCGGTGAGCTGATGGAGCGCCTGGAGCTCAATCTAGCTGATGAGGATATTGTCGAACCTGCACGAGATGAACCGATTATCGAAGACGATACGCAGGTTAATGTGTATCGCTCGCGCCCCGTGCAGATTATCGAAGGCGACCGCGTCATTACGACTATTTCTGCGCAGCAATCTCCGCGTTTGATAGCCGAAGATGCTGGTATTGATTTAGTAACAGAAGATGAAATCACGCCTGTTATTGAAAGTCGTGACGTACTGGAATCAGGAGTCAGCGAACGATTTGCCATTAAGCGATCAATCCCAGTTAAACTTAGTTTGTATGGTGTATTAAAACCAGTGCGCACGACTGCTGATGATGTTGCCAGCTTTTTATCGGAGCAAGGAATATCTCCAGGAGAAGACGATGAGGTGCAGCCAGCAAGAGGTGCTGCTATCAAAAAAGACTTGCTCATCGCCGTCAACAGGCCGGGTATTTTGACTGAAGCGATCGAAGTTCCTATTCCGTATGATGTTGAGATAAAGGATGACAGCTCAATCCAGGCGGGTCAGGTGCAGCTGGAGCGAGCAGGTGAAGATGGCGTGCGTGCGGTAGTGTATGAATTGACGGTGGACGATGAAGGCAACGAGGTTTCTCGTCGTGAGTTGCAGACGGTCACTGTAAAGCAGCCCGTGACTGAAGTGCGCTTAAGGGGTACAAAAATTGTTGTGCCGACGTTCAATCCAGGAGTGAGTGTGTCAGGTGATAAAGCAGCACTTATGGCCGCTGCAGGGATTGCAGCCAGTGATTATGCATACGTTGACTTTATCATTTCAAAAGAATCAGGCTGGAGGCCAGGTGCGGTGAACTCGTACTCAGGAGCGTATGGATTATGTCAGGCGTTACCAGGCAGTAAAATGGCGAGCGCTGGCGCTGATTGGCGAACAAACCCAGTCACCCAATTACGATGGTGTTCTGGCTACGCAGCAGGCCGATATGGCGGATGGGCTGGCGCCTATTCAGCATGGCTCGTGCAGAGCTGGTGGTAGTCATTGAACAACTAGCATAGATCTGAACTAAGAAGAAATCACGGAAAAAGTTAATCAGCCAGCCCTGTTTTCTAGAGTGGTTTTTATCTCTTCTTCTAAAAAAATCGAACGCGCTAAAATTATTTACGTGCGAAGTTGATCAAATATACAAGGTAGGCTTGGATAGCAAAGCTGAAAAGAGGCAGAATAAGTAGCGTGATATTCAGCTCCCCCACAGAAATTGCTGCCAGTAGTGAGCTAATACTCCCAAATAAATAGGCACTCATTGTTTCGCTTTCAGGGTTCTTCTTTGATTTAACAACAGTTGGGTATATACCTACAAGTGCCGCAACTACATTAGCTATGATACTCACGATAGGGTCGCTTGATAGAGCCCAGAGAGCGACACCTATCAACGCAATACACAGTGAAACGATATCCAATTTCGCCGATCCCCCCGTCCCATTGAACAAAGAAACTGTGAAAATCGCACCTGTTGCAAAAACTGCCGCCCCGAAAAGCCATAGGGAGTTCCCGGCTCCCGCTGCAAATTGATTAGCAAAGCCGATGATGTTTAAAAGAAATATGATACCCCATGTCACGCGGTGAGGCTGCGTCTTTTTTTTGAGCGAGTCGAGGAAGTATGGAATATCCCCAACAATAAATATGAGAGAGCTTAAGATGCCCAACACGGTAAATATCATTCGCATCAGTATCTCACAGTGAAGACTTAGGGTAAACTTGTAGTATGAGTGTGAAGATTACTTATTTTGTGCATGGTACGACGACAGACAATGAGAACGATCGGGCAACAGGTTGGTTGCCGGGTGAGCTATCTGAAGTAGGAAAAGAGCAAGCTAAAGAACTAGGAAACCAAGTGAAAGACGAAAAATTTGATGTGGTTTTCTGTTCTGACTTAAAGAGATCAGTCGATTCTGCGGAATTAGGATTTGGCGATAAGTACGAGATTTTGCAGGATGACAGGCTACGTGAGTGTAATTATGGCGACATGAATGGCGCTGAGCATTCTTTTAAAGATGTAATGATGCAATTTGTTGAATCACCCTTTCCGAATGGAGAAAGCTACAAGGATGTCGAGCAGCGTATCAGCAGCTTTATTGATTATTTGCATAAAGATTGGAACGGAAAACACATCGCTATCGTCGGGCATCAGGGCCCACAATTAGCACTTGAGGTGTTGCTGAGGGGAAGAACGTGGAAAGAGGCAATAGATGAAGATTGGCGAAAAACAAAAGCTTGGCAACCAGGCTGGGAGTATTTTGTTGCAGAATAAAAAAGAGCTGGGGCAGCATTGGCTTCGAGACAAAGGTATTCTGCAGGCTATTGTCGAAGCGGGGGAGGTTGACGAAAATGACCATGTCCTGGAAATTGGTCCTGGTGAGGGAACGCTCACTCGGCAGCTTTTAGATACAGGTGCACATGTCACAGCGCTTGAGTTCGATAGTGAGTTGGTGCCGAAACTGAGGGAGCAATTCGCTAATTGCAAAAAACTTGCAATTAGCGAGGGAGATATACGGCGTTTTGACTACACAACGTTGCCTAAGAACTACAAAGTTGTTGCCAACATCCCCTATTACTTAACGAGTAATCTTATCAGAGCGTTGTCCGAGACTAATAATCCGCCTTCGCTTGCAGTACTATTGATACAAAAAGAAGTTGCCGAGAGGCTGTGCGCTCGGCCTGGCGACATGAGTATTTTGGCGGTGACAGCTCAGTTCTATTTTGAGTGCTCGCTCGATATCGAAGTGCCTGCTTCATACTTTACCCCGCCACCGAAGGTTGATTCACAAGTCGTTGTGCTGAGGCGCAGGGATGAAAAACTATTTGATGTTGATGAAAAAGCTTTCTTTCACCTTGTGAAAGCTGGTTTTTCGGGCAAGCGAAAGACACTGCGCAATTCACTCTCGGGCGGTCTCGCAATCGAGAAAACAGACGCAGAAGAGTTATTGCATCGAGCAGGAATTGACGGAGGCATGCGGCCGCAGGAGCTTTCTATGGTCGAGTGGCACGCGTTATACTTATCTCATGAAGCATGAGCACGACGACCATAGCAATCACGCAGCGATGCATATACACGGACCTGTCAAAGATGACCCCAGGGAATATGCAAAATTTGGCTTGGTGATTACTGCTGTTCTTGCACTGTCTTTCCTTTTTCACGAGGTGTTTAGTTTGCCATTTACGGAATCATTAATGGGCGTGTTTCTGGTGACGTTTGCTGGGTTTAAACTCATCAATCTAAAAGAATTCGCCTATGGCTTTCAGAGCTACGACTTGCTTGCCAAGCGCTCACTGCAATACAGTTATTTATATCCATTCATCCAGCTGACAATTGGCCTTTTGTATATGATGGGCTTTGCTTCAACCCTTCTGCATATTGTCGCTCTCTTGGTGGCAAGCATCGCGGCGGCGGGTGTTCTAAAATCGCTTTTAGGAAAAAATGCCGTTCACTGTGTGTGTTTAGGCAACGTTGTGAAGCTTCCGTTATCACGGATCAGTTTTGTTGAAGATTTTGGTATGGCGTTGATGGCACTCACTATGATTTTGCTGTAATCACTGTTATGCTTTTTGTGTAGCAAGGGGAGAATAGTATGGAGCCAGAAAACAACGCGGCGCAAACCGCAGATGGCGAGCAGCAACCAGCTGCGCCGCAAGAAAAAAAGAGCCAGACAAAAAAGATTGTCATAGGAATAATCGTTTTGTTAGTCGCCGTCATTGGTGTGTTGACATTCCTTCTTTTGCAAGACAGTGACGATATGAGCGTCAATTCAGAGCAGTCACAAGAGTCAGAAATGTCTGCTCCTGAAGAAACGACAGACGCAAGCGATGAAGCCGAGTTAAATTTCGACGGATCGGTTCCACCTGAAGTGCCAGAAAACTACATGCTGTACGAAGGCGATGGGTTCAGTTTTTATTACCCGGATAGCTGGGGTGAGTTAGCGGTAGGTTCTGAAGACGGGGCAGAAATATTAAGCGCTACCTTTAGCACTCGAGATGATGTGCTGTTGTTTCTTAACTCGGGCAGTCAAGATTTAAGTGGCGGCGGAAGAGGCGGGGCTCTCTGGGACTGCATTGGTTATACGTTTATCGGTGACAAGGAGTACTCATGCGTTGCAGCTTACATTGGCGAAGATGGCAAACGCATCTCAGGATCTGTCATAGAAGATGCTAATATCGTGCAAACAAGAGACGCGCTCGACTTCGTTCTAGTGCGAGATTACATATACTTTGAAGAGAATATCTCTGAGGTACTCTTTAACCCTTCGAGTTCAAAATACTATGGCGGCACCCTACTTATAAAAGAGCCGACCAGTGAAGATAAAACGGAATTAGAGACAGTTGCACAGCTGTTCTCGACGGACATTCCTGACGGGTTATAACAGTATGCAGCCGAGACTTTACTGGCAGATTCACACCCTTGCATTTATGCTTGAGAAACAAGCGGACGAGGCGTTGGATGAGCAGGTTGGCATACGGTTTGCACAGTTCAAAGTATTGGAAGCCATCGGACGCAATACTCATGCCAGGCAAAATATGGTTGCTGATTTACTTGATCAAACTGAGGCGAGCATATCCCGCCAGATTAAGTTGCTCGAAAAGCGTCGACTGATAACCGTTGGTATCGTTATGGGTAACAAGCGTGCCCGCGAATTGGATTTAACAGAAGACGGCGAAAAGTTACTGCGACAAGCCCATGAAGTCTTAGATGTGGTGCAAGCTCATATTGTCGGTGAATTATCTGGACGTGAGCAAAATTTCGTGAATGAAATGCTGATTAAGATGATCGAAAATGCTCGCTCATAAATATTTTTCAGCCAAATAGACGAACACGCCGTTCGTCCATCCAAAACCTGTTTGAGATGGATAGAGCCCTTCGGCCGGTTTTAGCTCCGGATTGACCACATTGTATTTTTCGAGGAATTCGCCGTGGTCTTCAAACCACTGCAGGTTCGTATTGATCCAGCGCTTGGCGACCCTATGTGCAGCAGCGGCAAAATTGTAGTTTTCTAGTCCTTCAATTGCAAAGTAATGGAGGGGCGCCCAGCCGTTCGGGTACGCCCATTGGGTTTTCGCCGATCCAAAAAGGTTGTAGTACATAAAGTTCCCGATGGTTGTGGTGAGGCCGCCTTTTTTCTCAAAGCGGTGGAGTTTATCAACGAGTTCGCTCGCCTGAGCTGATGTTGCCAAACCCGACCATAGCGCATAGTAGGCTGCCACTGACCAGACATCACTTTTCTCTTTTTTCTGGTAGTTGTAATCGAAAAAGAATTTATGACGATTATGCCAGTGGTAGGTGTTGGCAGCCTTACGGCGTGCATTCATCGCAGCTTGCCAGCGTGCAACTTCTTTTTCATCACCAAATAATTCAGCCGCTCGCCGGAAATCCGCTTCGTACTTATATAGTAGGCAGGTCAGATCAAATGGGATGTAGTCGAGGCACTGGCGCTGGAAACGTGGCGTCATATCCCAGCCACTTTCAGCTTCTGCAAGGTCGTGCAGGAAATTAATGTCATAGTAGCGGCTTAAGCCTTCATGAACTTTACGTGCGTGCGGATGGTTCGCCGACATCCAGACGGTTTCATACTCTTTTTGAGCGACGGCGATTTTATCTTTCAGCCAGTCATCTGATTTATTGTATTTTTCGTAGACGTGGAAAATATAGGTCGTCAAGATCGGCGGCTGCGAGCGTGAAGTAAAGTAAAATCGGTTCGCATTTGGAATCAGGCCGAACTCTTCAAATAAGAATATAAGGTTATCAAGCATCCCGGTGACGAGCTTCTCGTCATCAATCCCGAGTGCGATAAAATAGCTGTCCCAATAATATTGTTCGTTAAAAACAAAGTGCCGGCTTTCTGGTCCAGGAACAATGTAGGGATGAGGGAGTCCAATCAGCGTCGCGTCATTTTTAACACTTCTACGTTTCGTCGTTTTCCAGTAATCAGAGATATATCCCAGTGCATCCTGGACGTGGTGTTGTTTGAGGTTAGTGTGTGTATGCCCACTCATTTATGGGCGTAGTGTAACAAGAGAGCACTAAGCGAAGCAAAAAGTTCTAGTCTGTACGAGCTATAGCTACTGCACCAAGCTGCATTTGCACCGAGATTTGTTTGGTCTCAACGAGATTCTCTCTTGTGAAAAGTTCCTCTATTCTATCGCGAAATACTTCGGTTCCTACCTCAACTAGGCCTCTCAAAAACCTCAATGAAAGTGCAAAGTCCTGATCGGGTCGTCTACCAGACATGCTTGCAGCATAAGCCTTTTGAAAGCATAAATATGTGAGATGCATCACTATCATTTTCATGCAGCTTATGGTATAATGAATATATGGGGCTGACTTAGCTCGACAGTGGACTTTTACAATCTAGCGTGGCAAGCCGGGGTGATCTGAACGTTATCCGGATCAAATTTCAAATGCAGAAGCATTTTCAGCAGATCTAGAAAGCGAAGCGCAAGCTCGTGGACTAGCACCTGCGCTAGCATTCGCCTAAGCGTGAATGCGATCTTCGTTTCTGATATCAGATAGGAAGCAAGGTCTCATATTCATCTGATTGCTAGCTCGTCCGCCACCTGAGGACGAGTTTCAAGACTATCAGGTTGCCATTCACTCGTGTTTTGTTTGTTTATAGCAAGTGAGTGAAAGATATAGCCTACGCAATACAAAAACTCAGAATTTTGTCTGATGATCTGAGCAAATCAGATTGTCTGATCTCTGAACGAACCATATCTCATAGATACGGAGAGCGAAGAATCAGGCAATATGGTTGGTCAGGCGCAGAGAGAAACTGGGTATTTGTGTTGTGTAGGCTATGAAGAAACAAACTAAGCTTGTAGTCATCTAGAGAGTAAACCATTGGACGTGGGTGCAATACCCACCAGCTCCACCAACTCAAAGTGTACAAACGAGATTTCTGTATTTTTGTAATCAAGTAGCAAAAATTCTAGAAATCTCGTTTTGCCTTTTCGTTTACTTTTTGCGAATCCTCTCGCAAAAAGTGCGATAACAACATGAGATAATTACTTCAATGAACTGTAAAGATAAGATGACGTTTGATACTGAAAAGCAGGCGCGAGATGCGGCGCGCGTTGCAGACTACCAACGCGGCGCAAACGTGAAGCCGTATCAATGCACTGAATGTGAGCTGTGGCATTTATCGAGTGCTTATCACTAAACATGCTATCATTCAGTTATGAGTAGAGTTGTTATGCCGGGCTACAAAAATCCACATTCTCTAGATTCTTCAGAGCGTATGACAATTGTCGAATCGCTTGCAGAGCAAGGGGAAGCGCACGTACCTGAGTTCGCAGATCCAGCAACCGTCGAAATGCTAGCAGCGCTTGCAAATGGCATGTTTCTCCAGTCTCACGTTAGTTATGTACGAGCGATCGAAACAGACGGATGGGTGGGAGTCAGCAAGATTACTACATCGCTGGGAGATGGTTATGTACCAGAGTCAGTCCGAAACATTCCATTTGCAGCCCAATTTTTTCCGCCCCCAGCTCCAACTGAGATTCGCGCAGCTGCCGGAAGCGTAAAAGGGTTTACGAGCTCACTTGCAAACTATTTAACAACCATTGCAATACTAGGTGAAGCGAGACGACTAATCATGGATTCCAAACCGACTAGAGCTATTCTAAATCGTATGAGTGGTGTCGATTCAGTTATTCCTGTGCATACTGATCCTCCCGCAGAAAAGGGATTAACAACTGCGATTGCGCTAGGGCCTGCTAGTCTTGGCGATGGAAGAGAGGTTCAGCCGGGAACATTGAGCATCTACCCAAGAGAAGACATTTGTAGAGAACTTGGGACAGAGCCAGCGGCACATAGCAGGAAAGCGTTGGATGAAGGTCCGAGGTACTCAATCGTGTTTACTGAACTCGATGTTATTGAAGCTGCACGGAACACCTTACGTGATCAGATGGCACAAGTTAGTCATAAGATGCGAAACTAAGTAGATTAGTCTAGAATAAACTGATAGAATTATAGTCCAGTGTGGCTCTTTAGCTCAGTTGGTAGAGTGAGAAAGTCTAGTAGACTTTCGTAAGGCAACCTTCTCTTGCAAACTTGTTTGCAAAGCTGAAGTTGCGGGGTCGCCGGAGGTGACGAGGCCGTAGGTCTCTGCGTAGTTTATAGATAAATCTCATGTAAACTGATAGAATTATAGTCCAGTGTGGCTCTTTAGCTCAGTTGGTAGAGCAGAGGCCTGAAGAGCCTTGTGTCCCCAGTTCGAGTCTGGGAGGAGCCACCAATAAAACATCTCAGCGCGTCGCTGGGATTTTTTATTGGTAATTTTTGCACTCGAACTGGTAGCTGCGAAGCAGCCAGTTCGCAACTTGCTTTTTATTAACAGCAAGTTTTAGCGAAGCGTCGGCCTGGGAGGAGCCACCAAGTATACACCTGACATCTTCTTGGGCTTTTTGCTTTGTGACGTATATCACATGAACATAAGCGAAATTGTTTGCCCGTGCACGCTACAATAGATGTACAAGTTAACAGGAGGGGTATACATGGTATATCGAGAGGGTGTTGGCGTCATGAAGACGTTTGCGCAAAAACATTACAAACTGCTAGTTCTCGCAGTAGCAGGGTTGTTTGTCGCATCAATAGCTGCGGCTAACCTTGGCGTTAGTGCTGATTCTTCATCGATTGATTTCGAGTCACCGGCGTATTCATTAGGCAACATCGATGGCCAAGATGGCTGGACGAAGACTGGCGGGTACGATGTCGAGGTCGCTGACACGACCGCTATTCCAGAATTTTCTGATCAGAGTCTACGTATTTCCAATGCAGTAACCAGCGGATCTTTTGGTGATCATGCCTTCTCAAAGCCACTCACAGACGAAGCAGGTGAAGCAGCTGCTGATAACGGTGGCTTGTCAGGGGGCACGCGCTCAGATTATTTCGCAGCATCACTTGATTTCACTTCGGCAAATCCATCAGTTGAGCAAACGGGATTAAGCCTTAACATCAGCCCGGATAGAGGCGATGGTGCACGCATGTCATATGTTGGATTGCGTGATGTTACTGATGGCCTCGAAGTATTTTTCTATGAATACCTTGTAGGTCCTGGTGGACCAGCAGCATGTGACGGGACATTTCCGCTGACGGTTGTTTCGTCAGGACTAGACCGAGCTTCTGTCCACAATGTGCAGGTTGAGATGTGGTTTAACGACGGACCGAGCAATGACGTTGTTACCGTGACTGTTAATGGCACGGATACGTACACCGGGACGAGTTGGGAAGATTACTTTACTGGCTGTGAATCAACCACGACACGAACAGTAGATTCACTTGGCTTCTTTACGAGGGGTACTGCTGCGCCAGATACAGAAGGTGAAGGGTTTTACATTGATAACATTGCACTGACAACTGAGCAGGCAGATACCGAAGCGCCCGAACAAGTTGATGGTATGACAATTATCGTCGATGAGAATGATCTCGGTTGTTACCCAGTCATTAATACACGTGATATCGTTGTTGACTGGAATGATAGCGTCGCTGCCGACCTGGACTACTACCAGTATCAGGCGGATGCAGATACGGTTGCGCCGTTTGATTTCACAACAAATGTGAATGCATCAGAGCGAGCAGGGACAATTCGCGATGAAGACGGCACTTACAACTACCGCGTTCGAGCAGTCGACACGAGCGGCAACATGGGTGAGTGGTCTGAATGGTGTGGCGTGACACTCGACAGAGAAGACCCTGAAGTCGTGCTCACAAATCCAGAAGCTGGTGACGTTTTGAGCGGCGAAGTTGAGTTCATGGGTGAAATCACCGATGACAATAATCAACGACATCGATTCGTTGTACGTGACAGTGATAATGAGCGCGTGTACACGTCAGGCAACATCGCAGGCACAGATCCTGTTGTGGCTGCAAGTGTGCTGTTCGATACAAAAGAGTACGAAGACGGTGAGTATCGTGTTATCTTGATCGGCTTCGATGAGGCGAACAATAACGGTCGTGATGCGACGCGAGTGACCTTCGACAACTATGTCGACAACAAAAAAGAATGCAAAAAAGGTGGATGGCGCCGCGGGGTACTCGGACAAGAATTCCGTAACCAGGGTGACTGTGTAAGCCACTTTAGCAGTGATAAGCAGAATAAGTTCAACCCAGACCACTGGCGAGGGTTCTGGTGGAGATACTTCCGCTTCTTCTGGTCACGATTCTAGATATCTAAACTAGAAATCACTAAAAGCCCCCTCTAGGCTAGGGGGCTTTTGCTTTGTAAGAAAAGCCATAGGTCGGCTGTTAAGTATCTAGCTGCTGCGCTGCTTGGTTAAAGGTAGTATGTAAGTGTTAACAAAGGAGAAACATGGCCGGAACAGTAACGACCGCTCTAGCCGTAATCGGGCTCATTGCCTTGCTTATGGTAGTGTTTTAAAACTGAAGTAAGAATTGAAAAACACCTCTCTCAAAGGGGTGTTTTTTATTTGGTGCGCGGGGTGGGACTTGAAGCTACGTTCCGTAGCCTCGAAATTTCGCTATCAAAAACGAGTTTTTGTCGGAAAGTTTCCTTGCGAAAGTCCACCGGACTTTCTCACACACGCCTTCGGGTTCGGTTCAAGTATACCCAACGAGAGAAGCGAGCTTTAGGGGGAGTGGTGTAGTTTTGAATTCATTTCAAAAACAAACAGAGGGGCAAGCCCCTCTTCAATAATGGTGCGCGGGGCGGGACTTGGTCACCTCCGGCGACCCCCGAAAAACATCTATGAAAACAAGTTTTCAAGAGTTTATTCGTTTCCGACATGCGCGCAAGGCATGTCTCACCCACACGCCGTTACCCAGGTTATGGTTCTAATCACGACCACGAATCCATGAAAAAACCGCCCAAACGGACGGCTCTTTCATGGTGCGCGGGGCGGGACTTGAACCCGCACGCCGTATAAGGGCCGGAGATTTTAAGTCTCCTATGTCTACCAATTCCACCACCCGCGCATTTTTTGCTAAATTAGTTAGCGTAACAGATAGATTATAGCAGTATTTACTTTATACTTTCTACTTGCTTCGTTATACTGAGTCTCTGATGGTGCGTTGGCCGAGAAGTTAGGCACAGCTCTGCAAAAGCTGGTAGACGGGAGCATTACCCGTACGCACCTCCACATTTTCTGATGACTCCTGACCCCAGATACATTATGCCGAGTAGCCACTTTTATCCTTACAAGAATCAACAGCTACCTCACCTCTTATTTGATGGCTTAGAAACAGAATCTCTGCAAGAACATCATGTGCAATGTCCACAGTGCAACAAATATATGGAGCTGGATATCAAGAAAGCTCTGTCAAATAACTCAATTATTCGTTTGCGGTGCAAAAACAGGCATTTCTACTCGGCAACGATTAACTATTACGAAAAACAACCAGGTCGATACCTCGTTGAACTCATAAGGTTAGAGCGACTTAAATTGAAGTATCTGGCGATTGTCATTTTGGCTGTCGCGCTTTTCGTTGGGCTAATCGTATGGATGCACGTCTCCGTCATCCAGGCGGTGGCAGAAAGAAACCGCTTAACCGAAAACGGGGTAGGGACAACAGCGCTTGTTATAGATTCTTATCACAGCTCCGGTCCGCGCCAGGCAGATCGATACGAGCTGACCTACGAATATGACGTTGATGGGCAGCTCTATAATGTGACCAAGCAAGTAGACGCCACAACGTTTTCTATCTATGAAAGAGGCGATACGCTACCAATCGTCTATGATGCAGCTGATCGTGAGACAAGTGATGTGTTGCTGAACGACAATAACGCGACCCAGATTATCCTACTAGCGATCACAGACACCTTGCTGGTTGCAGCTGGCGCGTACGTCTTCGTCCAGGCGAAGCGAGAAACAAACAACTAATTTCTAAAATGTATACCAACTCCGACTTGGATAGTAGAAAGGAGCTACAATAGTTAGCATGCAAGAACTAGAAGCGTTTTACGATGAGCATGTCGATAAAGTCTACAAATACTTTTACATCAACTGTCTTAATCGTCACATCGCTGAAGATCTTACATCTCAGACATTCGTTAAATTTATCGACAAGGTGAAATCTCAAGAGATCGATGATGACAAAAAATATCTCTACGGAGTGATGCGCAACGTCTGGATGGATTACTTGCGGGCAAAATATAACGAGAAACTCGTATCAATCGACCAGATAGAGGATTTCGAAGCACATGCAGAGCAGGTCGTGTCGTCCTTTCAGTCAAAAGACATGAAGCAGCGTGCAAAACAATTCATTCATAAATTGCCGCCAAAGCAGCGACAGGTGATTCACATGAGACTGATAGAAGAGAAAACACTGAAGGATATCGCAAGCGAGCTTGGAAAGAACATGTCATACGTAAAAACGACGCAGCAACGAGCAATAAAACGGCTGAAGGTGATGTTAGAAAATCCAGAGTTTGAAGGAGGCTTATTATGATAAAGAAAAAAAATATCTTAGAGAAAAAGCTTCACGACGATGCGCTCACGATTAGCCCAAAGTTTAAGAAATCATTAAAAAAACAATTGTTCCAAGGAGGAACCACACCAATGGCAAAGAAGAATCAACCACTAACGTTCAAACAAGTATTCAGCCAACAGGCATTTGCAACACTCGGCATTGTCGCTGCTGTTGCACTGCTCGGCACCGCGGCATACGCTTTAGACGCACGCAGCACCAGTAGAGCTCGCCAAACGGTCATAGAGGACACGGTTGAGTTGCCGGAAAGTCTTGAAGGAGTGCTTGGTGTTGGCGAGATGCAGGCGCTCGCACTTGCAGATGCGCCAGATGGGACAAGCATTGTCAGTATTGAAATCGAGAATGAGCACGGCGTTGTGCTGTATAAAGTGAAATTCAGCGATGGCTCCTACAGACTCTATGATGCAAAGTCGGGTGCAGCGTTCGTTGATAATGCCTCTGACGTTGAGACCGATGAGTCCGTTCCAACAGGTTTCGTCGCCGGCATCAGTTTGCAGCAAGCCCGCAATATTGCTTCAGCTCAAAGGCCAGGGAAGACGATTACCAAGATAGAGCTCGAGACAGAAAATGGTGTTGTGGTGTACAGCGTGCGATTTGCAGACGATGGACGAGTTGATGTCAATGCAACAGACGGGTCAATTGTGCGTGTCAGAGGAGCAGACGGTGAAAAGACGCGTAGCTCGGACGATGATTCCGATGATCATGGTTCTGACGACGATCACGATTCTGATCATGATTCGGATGATGAAGATGATGATCATCATGAGCATGAAGACGATGATGACAAAAGTGATAATTCGGGTACAGGCTCACACGATTCTGACGACGATTAAACTCAAAAACCAATTATAGCTATGATGGTCGTGCCTGTCATTTACTGCAAGCTAAATGGTGGGTATTCGTCCGTGACGAGTAACATTGCATAGGCGTTTACTCGCAGCGACCATCGGCCGACGCCAACGACGTAGTCAAACAGGCCTTTTGGATATGTTCCAGTAAACAGAATTGAAAACCACGCAATGATCGTTGCAAATACGACGCCGATGAACAAGAAAGCCAACACTATGTAGTGCGGAATGGCGAGGAACCATTTTACCAGCGGCAAGAAAGAATTAAGCTTCTTTGCATCTGGGTACTTCACGTCGAGGTGCACTGACTGGGTGTCTTCCGTCGATGGATATTTGTCGGTGAGTAGGAAGAGGTAGGCGCCCACTCTCGCGCTGAACCGATTCAGCTCGAGATTGAAATCAAACCACCATTTTGGATACCGCTGGCGGAAAACCAGCATCAGCAGCGTTGCAGCGAATAGTCCGCCGGCTATGCCAGAGCCACCGTTCGTCACCTCTTTTCCTGTTTCGGTGATATATGTTGTCTCGCCCGAGCTGGTGAGTACGCCGATCACGATCAAGATCGGTATTGCCCAAAAAATTCGAAAAAACGAGCTTACCCGATCAAGTTGTTTCGGGTAATCGACGCGTAATGTCGCGGGGTAGTTATTCTGTCTGGCCATAGTAACCTCCATCGGTTGGATTATTTTCTTTATTGTATACCTGTTTTGAAATCATGCCATGTGATAAATCATTCACATTTGGGAAAAATGTGGTAGTCGATACGCCGCATTATGCACCTCAAACTCAGAGAAGTTATTGCGTAATTCTCTTCAGTTTTATATACTCATATAACTGTTAAAACGCGAGATGGCTTACTTATAGAGAGCCAGAGAACCTTTCAGTAACATAGGTGCTTCGTTCAAAAGCTGTCAGAGACAGCAAACAGATTTTGAACGAAACAAGCGAGAAACTTTATTGCAATGATTGTTTACAAAAAAGTCACGTCTTTTGTAAACATAAAAGCAACAAAGTTTCGAGCGGGTGTAGCTCAGTTGTTTAGAGCGCATCCTTGCCAAGGATGAGGTCGAGAGTTAGAGTCTCTTCACCCGCACCAAGATGACACCTAGAAAAGCTCCCTTGTTAGGGAGCTTTTTGTTTATTGATCGGTCACACGGTTTCAACTTACGTTCGGTGAAGTCGACCTCGCGAGACAAAAATTGCCATTTTACAGATTGAGATGACGGTTACAACTTCAAAACTTGCAGCTTTCCTTAGGAAGACCATACAAAGCGCTACAGAAAAATTTGGTAGACGGACATTGCTATCCTTAGTTGTTGTAGTTTTGTAATGTAGAGATGTATTACAATCTTACATCCTGTATAATGAAAGCATGGATGAAGAAAAACCAGTCAAAATCACGATCTCGGGCAAAATTACATACATTGAAAATGTAACAGTCAACCAAGCTGCCCAGATCATGGCATTTATTGATACTCCTATTTCTACCGCAGCACCAATTCAGATGCAGCCCCGACAAGGGCGGCAACAGTTAATTGATGGGCCTAGCACTCGTGTTACCGGTAATCCTCGAGAGGCACTCGATTCCTCTGGTGCAAAAACTAATCCAGAGAAAATTGTTGCCTTTGCCTTGTATATTGCTCAGGAAGACCTAGATAAAGATGCATTTACTGCCGAAGACATACGCCCTCTCTTCCGACGAGCTCGCGAACCAGTTCCCAAAAACTTTACTCGGGATCTTGATGCTGCAATACGTTCAGGCTGGGTAGCAGAAGGTGAGGTGTCGGGTGAGTACTATGTAACTGATAAGGCAAGCCGTGTGCTGGATGAAACATTCGATGGTATACGCGGTACTAAGAAATCCTCAGAGCGGCCGAGAACAAATGGAACTAAGAAGCCGCGTAAGTCAGAGTCAGGATCTACAATTCCTGAAGCCTTCAGCGAGATTGAAAGCATCACCTCGTCAATTGATGGCGTGATTGACTACCACCGGGTTGCCAAGAAGACAGACAAATACCTCTGGGCAATCTATAAGGCTAAGACCCTAGGAATTCAGTCGTTAGCTGCTAAGGAAATCGTCTGGCTGACTGACCAGCTAGGGGAGGCCATTGTTAGTAGCGACCTCAACGGCAATTACAAGCAAAACTTTAAGCACGGTTACGTAAACAAGACGCTCCAGGATAAGAAGGCACGTATTACACCTGATGGCGAAGCCCACCTGAAATCGCTGGAAACTAAATAGGTATGCCTGGTATTGCTGCCGTCGATATTGTCACCAAACTCGGAGCCACGATCAATCAAACTTTGGCGGAGCAGCTTATTGAAGAAGCTCGGAAGCTTGAAGAGTCATTCTTGCTCAAACGTTGGCAGCATAGTGAACTGAATGGTGGCAGGCTAGCGGAGGTTGCAGCTAGAATTATTTACTCTGTTGATTCGGGTAACGTTTCGCTCACAAAATCAGTTGATGATTGCCTGAAATATATTGATAACAATCAGGTTACACATAATTTTCCAGAGCCACAGGCGGCTATTCATATGGCAAAGGTATTACGCTCCATTTATAAAATGAGGAGCCAGCGTGGTGCTGTGCATGTGTCGCCAACATACACGGCTAATGAAATCGACTCCCGGCTTATAATTGAATCAGCACGCTGGATTTTAGCCGAACTACTGAGGCTGTTTGTGGCTGCCCATAAAGATGAGGTTGCGTCAATGATTAAAGAGATTGCCAGATTCCCTAACCCACTTATCAGGGCATACGAGGACATACCATTACTTCAGTCAGTAGGTTTTACTATCGAAGAAGAGATATTGGCGCACCTAATTGAAGAGCGCGACGGTATGACGATTCAGCAACTGATTACGATAATACCTCGCGATCAATCTAGTGTCCGGCGCGCTGCCAGTCGTTTGGCAACATCAAAATTACGCCAGGTAGTCAAACGCTCGGACAAATGGCTAATAACAGACCTAGGAATTGAACGTATTGAACATCGTATTACCACAGGCTAAGCAACCAGTTATACTTTCATCTGTAATGCACAGCATCTTACGGCTAAAACCTTACGCAGCACCTCTGAGAAAAGTTACACTTTCACAAATAATGCTGCACCAACGACAGAACCGTCCTTTTGGGCGGTTTTTTCGTTGGTATGGATGGATTCTAATTCTCAGCCGATGAGGTCGAGAGTGAGACGTGCCAAGCGCGCACGTCGGAAACCCGGAAACAGATTTCAAGCTTGCTTGAAGTATGTTGAGGGCGGGTCGGGACTCGGCTAAAGCTTTGCTTTACCGAGATCGTGACAGAGTCTCTTCACCCGCACCACAGATGAAACGTTATGATCTGTCAGAACTTTCTGGCTGTTTTTTATATTGCACTCACAAAATTAAAGGAGGATAATTGATAACAATAATACAGGAACATTAAAAAATGAAAAGTAATGATGGATTTGGACTTGTGGGTGCAATAGTTGTGTTGGTAGTATTGACTGCGGTTAGTTTTGCTGGCTGGTATGTATGGCAATCGAACATTGAAAGCGATAACAATACACCAAATTCGAGTCAGGAACTACAGGACGAACAAGATGTAGTTACTAAGTCAATTTCCCTGGCAAATGAATCGGTCACCTTTTCAATTTTGGAGAGTTGGGCTGGCGGTCTTAATCCTGGTTGTGATGAGGGTGCACCTCTGTTCGGCAACGAAAAACTCGTCGATTCAATTGAGCTAATTGACGAACACAGAGATAGCGCAGACTACGAATCTAACAGCCCATACTTTCACGTAAATTTATGTGTTTTTGAAAACCCAGATCGACAGACAGCAGCTGAATGGGCAAATTCAACAGATGCAGGAGCATCTATCGGCTATCCATCAGAAAATGACGAAGAATCCACAGATGACATCAGCGGATATTCTGCATATTATGTAAAGTTCACGGCAGAAGAACATTCAGGCCTTGAAGATGTTTACTATGTATTATCTGCAGACGATAAGATAGTCTACGTTTCATCGCGACTTATGGGCTTGTTCGAAAAATATCCTAACGAATCTGCTGAAACTAGCATGGCACCATATAGCTACACACAATATGAAGCAGCAGTAAAAGATATTGTTGATTCTATATCAATCAATTAGCAATAAAGTTCTGCAACTTTCCAATACGGTGCACCAGATAGAACATTCCGACGCTTCGGGCGTCCGCTTCTTATATTTTTAGTAGTCTCAACTACTGCGCGCCAACAGCTTGCTCGCAAGCTACCCGGGCCTGACCCTCTAATGATGCACACGCTTCAGCTGCGTTCTGTACATTTTCTTGAACGTTCTGAATAATTTGGCTGTTGTCTATAAACGTCACGTCGCCAGGGACTTCGAATTTACTCTCGTCGACATTCCAGGATCTACAGTTGAAATCAAATTCCTCGTCCTGATCTGGGCCTTGATCATTATTTTCGACGGTAGCGTCGGCGTCGACATCAATAGTTGAAAGATCTAATTTATATCCTTGGTTTGTGCTTTTGTCCCACACATATTGATAGCCGTCGACTTTCAGCACGCTACTTTGCAAGGTTTGGCCTTCGCTCTGAGCAACCGTGAATTCGCCATACATGCGTTCACCAGAGAAATAAGCTGTTCCGTTATTTGAATTTCCGCTGTCGTCAGTGTAGGAATAGGTGCATTCCAGATTTTCTCCACGCGCGAAGAGCTGGTTGAGGGTCGAGCGTTCTGCCGCGTCGTTCGTTGATTCTTGCGTTGATTGGGTCGATTCGTTCGTGTCAGTAGAGTCATCTGACCCTGAAAAGACCAGATACCCCACAGCTCCAAGAGCCACAATCGCAATGACAGCTACTATCCATTTCATATTCATACACACCTCCTTGATTACTGCTGTAAGTATACGCCTACATCAAAAACAAATCATATGTCTGCGTCTCCACAATATCTACGAGCGAAATCAACACAATACTACCCATCAAGATCGCGCTTCCAGCCAGGCGTATAATGGCGCTTATGAATAAATCGCTGCTCTATCTATGCATGAGTATTTTTGGCGGAATTGGCGGCTATTTGCCTGTTTTGTTCGGAGATGCATCGTTCTTATCAATCTGGTCAATTCTGCTATCTGGCGTTGGAGCGGTTATAGGAGTCTTTGTCGCAAAGAAGTTGTCAGAATAAATCACGGTCGTGCTGTAGGCTATACTGTCTTCATGTCACAAGATGAAAAACAGCATCATTTCAAGAAAAACAAGTCAGGATTTGAGCTGCCAGCAGTCGACCCAATTCAAGATGTCATGAGCGATGAAGAACTCTCTGAAGCCGAAAAAAAGATCCAAGATCTCATAAAAAACCAAGACAACACCGAAAACCAATAGAGTGCTTTACCACTTCATAGCATCTTCAAGAATCGCCGCGACGACACCCTGAGCTGCCTCTTCAAACGGGACACCACGTGCAACGCGAGAGGTTAAATCCTCTGGTGCAAGCTCGGGGACATTTATACCGCCGTTAATCTTCACGATTATCTCGAATTGAGCTTCGAGGCTATCACAGAACAATTCAACTAGTCCGATTTCACGCAGATTTGCACCTGATGCTTCAGCTGCGAGCATCGCGTCGATGATGTGTTGATCGTGCTCCAATGCCTCTTCCATAATAGGATGAGCCTCTTCTATTGGCCGCCGTTGCTCGTGTATTTTGGTGAGCTCGGCAATGCTCTCATTGAGGTACTCAAGGTGTTCGTGGGCATGCTCAATCGCTATTTCCTGATCAGTTAGCTCAGATAACACGACTCGTTTTTCTAAGGTGAAAAAGGTCATTACGGCGACGAGAACGCCCGCCAAAACAAACAGTAGGAGGCCGTTTTTACGTAGAAAAGGGAGTATACCGTACATTAGCTTTATGATACCGCTAAAACACTGCTCAAAACAATAAGAGACGAGGCTAAATACATAAACACAATACTATTGACATTTAATAAAAATTTTGATATAATACAATCATAAATCACCTTTGGGAGGATGATATGAGTATTAGCAAGATTATAGGCACATTTACAGCAGCATTTATCGCTGTTATTGCCGCGACACTATTGAGCACGTCACATGCGAGCGCATGGTCTGTGCAGCATAGTGCAGCAAGTGAATGTAGAGACGAAGAAGCAGTAATTACGTGGTCATTCAAAAATACTGAACCAAATCAGGCAAAATGGTCAATCGACCTTGAGGTAACAAACTCAGAAAATGATCTAAAGATTACAGAGACCGTTGCTCCTGGTGAGACAGCGACAGGGTTCTTCGGTACAAACGAGACAAAAATCGACGCAGGTAAGGTGACGTTCACGATGCTATGGACCGATGGTCGCCGTGGTGTCGATGTACGCACAAGCAGCTACGCAATGACCGAGGAGTGTTATGTGGAGCGCGAAGAGCCAGCATTTAACGCTGCTATCATCTGTGAAATTGTCGATGCGAAGGCGGTATTCACGCTAAACATCGAGCAAACTGCTGGTGAGACTCCAGGCGTGTTCACTCCAGCAAACGGAACAGTTCTTGAGAACGGTAATGCTGTCGAAGTACTCGGTGTGTTTGACAACGGTGAGGTAAAAATCACCCAGACTGCTCAGGCCGCTGAAGACTGCACCCCAGAAGAAGAAACTGAAAAAGTCTGCCGCGACGGCAAGATTGTAGAAATCGAAAAGTCAGATCGTAAAGAGACCGATACTGACACTTGCCCGCAAGTATCATCAGTTGTGAAGGAGCTGCCAAAAACTGGTCCAGCTTCTATGATCGCCGCTATCGCAGCAGTATTTGCTACAAGCGTAGCTGGTGCTCAGCTGCACATGCGCCGCAAGTAACAGTTTCTGCACTCAAAGCGTAAAAACAGCTCGCCGTAAAAAGCGAGCTGTTTTTTTATTACTCTCGATCGCTCTTATGCGAGCTGCCGAGCAAGGCCGATGAGGATATTGTCATCCTTAGGACCGGCAACCGTCTGCACACCTATTGGCAATCTGATTCCATCTACTTCTTCCCAGTGGCCTGGATTTGACGCAGCAGGGACTTTGGCAAGGTTGGCAGCGGCAGTCATGAAAGGAACATTGCTGGCTGATGTGCGCGCTGTTTTCAGAATTCTGTTTAGAGGAACGCGCGCGCCGAGCTTTCTTGATAACGCGCTTACAGCAACCGCTAGCTTAATAAGCGTCTCGCTTGGTTCAAGGTCGCTTGGGTAGGGGATTGGGTTTTCAAGCACTGGCATGACTAGCACGGCATCGCCGAGTATTCTTTGGAAATCCTTTGCAAATGCGTCTCGCTGCTCTATCGCTGCAGTCACATCTTTGGCATAATCACGGCCCATTTCTCTTAAAGCCCAGTTCGCATCAGTCAATACAGAACGATCTGCCTCTTTTCCTGTCTCATCTTCGGCTTCTTGGATTGCACGCGCAACCCCACTTGCCATCAATATGACGTAAGCCTCAGAAATTGATGCTTTATCGTGGATACTGTCTATTCCAAATCCTCTGTCACGGTCATCAACAATAGTGTGTCCCGACATATGAAGCTTGGCCATAGCTGTATCAATAGCCTTTGTGTTAAGTGTATGTGGTTCCTCGTTATAGAATCCGTTCAAAAGCCTGACCTTTTGGCTTGGAAGTCGATGGCGTAAGTAGCGGCTGAACCAGTAAGGAGCTGGCTGCGTCGCCCTACTAATGTGATCAAGAACATCTGCTGTAAATTCGACATTGCCTGCAAGTATGCTGCTCACTGATAAGCCTTCCCAATCATTTTCCTCAGGAGGTAATAAACCGGGCGACGGTTTAAGGCCAAAAATACCTGCAAGCGCTGCAGGAATGCGTACTGAACCGCCAGCGTCTGTTGCCGTTGCTATGTCAACTTCTTCTAATGCGACGGCAACAGCTGAGCCACCACTACTGCCACCTGCTGAAAGATCAGGGTGATAGATATTCTTAACACCTGGCGTATGAATTGACGTTGCCATTTCTGCTGCATGAGCTCTTCCAACAGGGACAGCGATGTCTAAAAGAGGGGCAATAAAGGCACCGCTACGCTCGGCAATCTGGGGGAGGCCTCCATACAGGTATTCGCGCCCGGCTATAGCATGCGTTGGGTCTAGACCCTTGGTAGCCGTGGTAAGAAACTCAGCGTCAAGAGCCTCAGAAGATCGATAGTACTCAACAATACCGCTCATACCTTAATTATATCACAAAATAGATGAAAAAACAATATATTCTCGTCGTTGGCTCACCGATGTATGTATACTGTAACCAATGAGTAACTTTTCTATCGCAACAGCAATTCCTTATGTTAATGACAAACCGCATGTTGGGCATGCGATGGATTTTCTCTACGCAGACATCATCGCTCGCTACCGACGGCAGCAGGGCGACACCGTGCTGTTCAGCATCGGAACTGATGAACACGGCCAAAAAATTGTCGAAAAAGCCGAAGCAGCGGGTAAAACACCGCAGGAATTTGTCGACGGCATTGTGCCGCTATGGGATGCGTTTGCGAAGAAGCTAAACCTGTCAAACGACGCTTTTATTCGCACCACGTCTGCGCAGCATGAAGCCGGTGCAAAAGCGATGTGGAAAGCGCTTAGCCAGTACATCTACAAAGACTCCTATAAGGGCTGGTACTGCGTTGGTTGTGAAGAATACAAGACAGAGAGCTACGTCAAGGACACTGGTGGGACATGCCCAGTGCACAACCGCGCGTATGATGAGCTGCAAGAAGAAAATTACTTTTTCAAGCTGTCTGCGTTTAACGAACAGCTCATCAAGCTGATTGAGTCTGACGGCCTCGAGATAGTGCCAGAAAGCCGCAAAAAAGAAATTCTGAACGTTATGAAAGATGGCCTGGAAGACATTAGCATATCGAGACCTTCTGAGAAGTTAGCCTGGGGTATCCAGGTGCCTGGCGACACGACGCAGGTCATGTACGTGTGGTTCGAGGCGCTGATGAACTACGCGACTGTACTCGGGTATCCAAACGAGCAGACGTTCACTAACTTTTGGCCAACGAACATTAACGTGATCGGTAAAGATATCATGCGCTTTCACGCAGCCATTTGGCCGGCGATGCTTATGGGTCTTGGACTGAAGACGCCACAGCGCCTCTACGTGCA
>JAUHWW010000014.1 GCA_030427365.1 bacterium
GAACATGACAACCTCTACGCACTAATTGATCACAACGTCGAGCATTTGCTGCAAGCAGGTCACAGCGTGGTGTATGACGCCAACCTCAACCGACGTGTCCATCGTGACGAAAAATACGATATGGGACAACGCCTTGGTGCAGAAGTGCAAGTATGGTGGGTCCAGACCGAATCTGACTTAGCACGGCAGCGACGTATCGATGACATGGAGCATCATCAGCTCGTACCAGACCACGAAACTCCGGAAGAAATGTTCGAGCGAATCAGCGACGTGTTTGAAGCACCTGCTGATGATGAGCCGCACGTCACCATCGAAGGCGTCGGTCTGACGAGTGAAAAAGTCCGCGCGCTACTTGAATCATAGACACGCAACACATCCACTGTTAGGTTTCTCACTGACCAAAACGGCCATCTACTTCATGATGTACGTACCAACCAAACAGGAGGGAATACATCCATGCACTATGCATCGACATCAGATATTAAAGAGCTTATGCGCTCGCCAAACACCGACGGCCAGGCTATCAGCATTTTTCTGCCTACGCACCGAATTAGCTTGCCGCACAACCTCAAAGCCGACCGCGTTCGTATGAAGAACGCCATTCGAGATGTCGTCGCGACACTTGAGCAAATGAAATACAACGATAGCGATATAAAACGCCACGTTGAAAAGCTGCATGATTTGCACGCTAATAAAGAATTTTGGAGCAAGCGTGATAATGGCTTGGCTATATATGCCACGATGGATAAACTAGCGTATTTTGACTTGCCACTTGAGATTGAGTATTCCGTGCACGTTAATGGTGACTTTATTATTTCGCCGCTACTTGCCGGAAGAGCTGATGCGTACCAGTACCACGTTTTGGAGCTTAACTTTACACAGCCGCGCTATTTTCTCGGCTCGCAGGCTGGACTTGAGCAGGCGCTGAGTGATGAACTGCCCGCAGACCTGAAAACGGCCTTACATATTGACGAGTATCAAACCCGTCGTCAGCACAGTACGTCGCCAGGTGGCGATCGCGACGCTCACTCGCACGGACACGGTGGCCGCAAAGATAAACAAATCAATGACAAAGACAGGTATCTGCGACTTGTCGACAAAGTGCTGTGGGAAAACGCGCTGAAAAACAGCAACCTGCCACTGATTATCGCAGCTGACGTCGATACTGCTTCGCTCTTCCGCGAGCGTTCGCGCTATCGCTACATCCACAGCGCAGTGCTCGAGGGTAATTACCAACGAGCGAACAAAGACACTCTCGCAGAAAAAACTTGGGAAATAATGAGCGACTCAATCATGGAGGAGGAGAACATGTTTCAGAGGATGCTCGACCGTGCTAAACGTCGCGACGGTCAACAGTTGCTTGTCAATGGAGCGCACATTCGCAAAGCCGCGCGGCAAGGAAAGATTGCAACTCTTGCAATCAGCCTCATATACAAAACCTACGATTCGGTCGTACGGCGTATGGAACAGCGATTCAAGATTGCGCTGCCTTCAAGCGCACGTCAGCTGATGAACATTGAAGACTCTGCTCGTGAAGTGATCCAAACCGGTGGCGAGGTAAAAGCACTTCTGCACGCGAATGGGAATAACAACGCAAACTACGTACAAGCAATAACGAGAGGATAACCATGCCATATAACAACAGAGATGAATTGCCTGAACAGGTGCAAGAGGCTTTGCCAGCTGACGCACAAGATATCTACAAGGAAGCTTACAATTCGGCCTATGAGCAGTACGCCGACCCCGACGATCGCGATGGAGATGCCAGCCGGGAAGAAGTCGCACACCGCGTGGCTTGGTCAGCGGTAAAAAATAAATACGAGAAAAACGACAATGGTGATTGGGTGAGCAAAGGCGACTAGTGCGCTAGCGAGCGATGTAAACAAATACGTAGACATCGTGCTGGCCATCATTACCCATTTGGATACGATCAAAGAACTCGACGTGGAGTGCAGCTTCTCTAACGCCGCTGCTGAGCAGACACGCCTTATGCGCAGGACTATTGAGCCACGCTTGGACAGCTTGCGTAATTGAAGGGGACGTCTGGAGCTGCAGGTTCTCACAGGGATTACCGCCAGGAGTCAGCAGCGCAGTAAAGATGCTGCCATCAGCGCGTTCGTGCTGGTAGCGTTTTGATGACACAATTTCCTGCGCACGTATTGCTGTCACGCGCTGCAGCTCTTCGTCGCTATGTAGCTCCGAAAGACCTTCGCTGACACGTGTCTGATTAATCTGCTCAAGCTGGGTGATATCCCGTGAGTCTTCTGCTGCTAATACTTGCGGGCTTGCCGCAAGCTGCTGCATGTTCAACAGATAAGCCGAAAAGGGTATCGCGACCCATAGAAATAACAAAAACACCACTTGCCTCATCTTTTCATTATACCGTATTTTTATTATTTTGTCAATACTTACACAGATGGCTAGTCTATCTGCTCGTAGCCCAGTTTCCGCATTATCGGCACGACGGTGAGGCCAACGATGTAAAAATAAATCCTGACAACATTACCAATCATCAATCCGGGCAATCTTTTCAGTGAGAACGAACGCCGCAATAGTTCGCGGTGCGCCTGCTTTGTGCGTGCACGCAGAGCATCGTAGTAAAGCCCTTTCGAGATATTGCTAAGTGATTCATCGTAACTCGTTATCCTAAGTTTGTTATCCCGTTTAGTAACCAACCCATGCTCGTGCAAATGCAAAGAGATATCCTGGTCTTCATGCACTGCGCGATCGAGCAAGCAGACGTGATTGCGAATTTTTTTCCATGCACTGCGCCGAATAGCCATGTTCGCACCCCATAAAACCGGCATTTCATAATCAGCCTCTATGTAGAGGAAATAGACTCGTGACATAAAGGTGCTGGTCAGGCGCGGGAGGGCAGGCAACAGCGGTGTGCGCCCTATGCCAGTCACCGCAGATACTGTAGTATCACGCTCAAATTGGCGTATCACTCTCTCGCACCAATCAGGATCTAGAATACTATCAGCATCAATGCGGCCGTGAATGTCTCCTTTTGCCGCCTTAAAGCCTGTGTTGCGGGCTGCGATGAGGCCTTGATCATGTTCATTAATGATAGTGACAAAGTCATAAGATTTCGCAATGGCGATCGTGCCGTCGGTGCAGTTGTTATCAACAACAATCACTTCCTTCGGTTTTCTCGTCTGCGCGGCGACAGCGTCAAGACAGGCTTTAAGGTGGCGCTCCTCGTTATAAACTGGTATTATCAAGCTTAAGCTTAGCCTCGGCATTGCTTAATAGTATATACAAACAGGAATGAGCGGTGGGCAAACCGAAACCAAAATTTTCTTTCGATTACGTGAAACACATACTTGGACATGCCTTATGGAGCAATCGAACCAAGTGGCAGCGCGTGAATATCATCATGCTCGCGGTGCTTTTTTTGGTGACGTCGACAGCGTATGGCATCGCGTATTGGTACCAGCAAGAGCATAAAGATGAACCGCTGAAGATCGGCGCGACGTTTGTGCCGAACTACACACGCTATTTCGAGCAAGAGCCGAAAGAAGTGCTGCAGGCAATGATCGATGATCTCGGCATACGGCGGTTTAGGCTGGTCAGCTACTGGAATATCCATGAGCCACAGCCAGACGAGTATGATTTCTCAGAGCTCGACTGGCAGTTTGACATGATAGAAGAGGCCGGTGGTGAAATCGCCTTGTCACTCGGCTTACGCCAGCCACGCTGGCCGGAGTGTCATGGGCCCGAGTGGGCAATGGCGAAGCCAGTTGAGCAGTGGACGGAGGATTTGCTGGAGTACACCGCAGAGACGGTAAACCGATACAAAGACCGCGATGTGCTGGTGGAGTATCAGCTTGAGAACGAATTCTTCCTGACCGTATTCGGAGACTGTCCAGATCACAGCCGCGAGCGACTCGTTCGGGAATTCGATTTCGTTAAATCGCTTGATGACACGCGGCCGCTTATCGTCAACCGCAGCAACAACGCAATGCCGAGTTGGCCGGTGAATGAGCCTCGGGCTGATGCTGTCGGCGCAGCGGTATACAAACGCGTCTGGGATAAGACGATAACGCGGCGTAATTTTGAATACCCACTGCCGTCGTGGTTCTACAGCTTCTTGGCAGGAGGAACCGAGCTGACGACTGGCGTGCCATCGATTATTCACGAGCTCCAGATGGAATCATGGCTGGCAGAAGATTTGCCGTACGATATGCGCGATGCGCCGCTCGACGAACTCTACGAAACGTTCGGCCCAGATAGGGTGGCCAGCCGTTTACAGTATGGCGTCGATAGTGGCATCCGCACGATTGACCTGTGGGGTGTCGAATGGTGGTATCAGCTAAAAGAGAAGCGCAACGCACCAGAAATATGGAACACGGCCAAAGCCGAACTAGAAAAATACCGCTAATTTTACTATTTTTGACATCTGAATCTAATATTGTCAATAACCATAACCTCTGTTAGACTGTATCCCATGGCACGGCAACATAAGAAAAAATCCCAGTCGAAATCAATTCAGAATCGCAGGGCACGGTTTGACTACCAGCTCGGTGATGAGTTTGTTGTGGGCATTGTTCTAAATGGCCGCGAAACAAAGTTGCTGCGGCTTGGCCGTGGGCAGCTGCAAGGAGCATACGTGAATGTCCGCGGCGGGGAATTGTTTCTGCTGAACGCAACGATTCATCCGACCAATGGCATTCCCTTGAGCGAGAGCGAAACGATTCAGGATAGGAAACTACTCGCAAAACGAAAAGAAATCGAAAAACTGATTGCTGCAAAACAGCAAGGCAACACAATTGTGCCACTCGAACTTTTGACGCGAGGCCGCTTTATAAAGCTGCGCATCGCAGTCGGAAAAGGGAAGAAATCGTGGGATAAGCGCGATGCTATCAAAAAACGCGATGACAGTATCAACACACAAAGGCAAATACGACGTAGCTAAGGCAAGAGACCGCTTGCTTCGACAACCTTAAACAAGAAAGCTGTTACACCCGCTGATAACACAATTATGGACCCGTCTGGGCACCTATCGTATTGAATAGACCGTTGTTCAAGAATCGAAGGCCGACCGCTAGCTACAACTTGTGCGTCTAAGTCTTGCAGACTTTCTAAGTGTTCGCGTGATGGTTCGTCTGAAGGATCATAGAAAGCTCCGGACATACAACTACCCAATCTTCGTGCCGATATGTTCGCCGTTGATGATACGAGTAAGTGCGTCTGGTTCATCAAGTTTGTAGACAATCACCGGCATTTCTTGCTCAGCAGCCAGACCCAAAGCCGCCTTGTCCATGACTTTTACCCCGGGGTTTTCCATAACTGTTTGATAATCAAGTGTTTCATACTTTATTGCGTCATCATGTTCGTTTGGATCTTTGTCATAGACGCCGTCAACCTTGGTTGATTTCAGCACCACGTCACAGCCGAGCTCAAGACCGATTGATACAGCCGCAACATCATGGGTCGAATACGGCCGGCCAATACCGCCTGCCACCACCAATACACGCCCGCTGTTCAGGTGCTTTTCAGCCAGACGAAACGAATAGTTTTCTGCTACTTGCGCCGCATAGAGATTGCTTAAACAGCGCGTTGGCACGCCATTGGCTTCAAAAATATCAGTCATCGCAATCGCGTTGATGAGACCAGAGAGCATGCCCATTTGGTCAGCCGTGACACGCTTGATGCCATCGCCAGCCACCTGGGCGCCACGGATCATGTTACCGCCGCCAGCAATGACGACGAGCTGCGCGCCTGATTCGCACACTTTCTTGGCGTCTTCGGCGATTTTCTTAATAACTTCAGGGTCAACACCGGAATCATGCTTACCGGCGAGCTGCTCACCTGACACTTTGAGAAGGATTCGTTTATACATTTTGTGCCACACTACTTCCTTGGGCTCTTTTTAATAATCCGCTTAATCCGTGCAGTACTAGTTTTGCGTCATCACCGTCTACAACGTAGACCTCTGCCGCTCTCCTGTCAGCTA
This sequence comes from bacterium, assembly GCA_030427365.1. GTDB lineage: Bacteria > Patescibacteriota > Saccharimonadia > Saccharimonadales > SZUA-47 > JAUHWW01. The sequence goes on from JAUHWW010000014.1 coordinate 5,960, forward strand.
CCAGCGAGAGTAAGACGATGTTAGGCAATGCACTAGAAAACATAAGCAAGTCGAAGTTAAATGGTATAGACTGTCGATCAAAACCCGACCTCAACCCAGTAAAGCGATCTTGCTGTGAGTGCACACTTACCTCAAATCCATCATCATCAAACTCCCGCCCTCCGACACTAACAGGGTCAGGCACACCTTGTTGAAGACTCATTAGCCCAATAGCTAGCGCTCTGTCATTGTCTGTCGGCAAAGTGGTGCTGAAACTAAAATCGTTTCGTTCGGGAGGGAAGAGTTCACGGAAAGCCGAGACAGGATCGAATTCTATGTCTCTCTTAGCAAATGGATGCATTGTCATATCTACGGATTATAGCAAACCAGAACTTCTTAAACTAGTAGCTCGGACGGTCAAGTGAGTTGCGTGCCTTAGTGCTGTGGCTCAATCAATCACACTGTTAGCGAGTTCATGAAGCGCTTCAAGGTAAGCAACATACCCGGCAGCAGCGACTGCAGCAAGATGCTCTCCGACAATATACTCTTGTCTGTCATCAAGACCGAGCGAAACTCGATCGCCACCGTTAGTGTACGCAAATACTGATGGGCCGTTTATGTCATCAGCAATCTTTATTTCAGAAAATGGTTGAATTCCCCGTATCGGATCGACCTTCCTACAGCGGTTAATAAGAATCCGCTCGCAAGGGTTGCCCAGGAAAAAAGAAGCGGAATGTAAACCGTCGCCAAGTTTTCGAACAGCAAGCTCCGCTGGCAGCTTAACTCCGGCATTTGTAAAGCCAAATACAAGTGAGTGCTCGTAATTTGCCGGCAATGCTACAGGCCATCTTGACTCACGCAATAGTTCACACTGTTCTTGCGCTTCAAGAGGAAGAAACGAGACAAAACGAAACGGAGCGTTACTCATCATTACATTATATCACTTTTGTAAAGTTATGTCAATCTGTTACACTTTTGCTATGAAGCTGTACTCGTGGAACGTCAATGGGATTCGCTCGGTCTGGAAAAAGGGCGCATTGCAAGACTTTGTCAAAACCCACCAGCCAGATATCCTCTGTCTGCAGGAAACTAAAGCAAACGCCGATCAGTCTGAATTTGATTTTGAAGAATATGAAGAATATTGGCATGACGGCGAAAAAGCTGGTTACTCGGGCACGGCGATTTTTACGAAAATTAAACCGCTCAGCGTCCAGCAAAATTTTTCAGACGCAATCCTTGAGAAGTACGATTTTCCGGATTCATTCGGTGATCCAAGTCGAGAGGGAAGGGTCTTAACACTCGAATTCGACGATTACTTCGTCACGACTGTCTACACACCGAATAGCAAAGGCGATTTAGGTCGGCTGAAATTGCGCGAAAAGGTCTGGGGGCCTGCCTATCAAGACCACATTGCAGAGTTGCAAAAGAAAAAGCCAGTGCTGGCATGCGGTGATTTCAACGTGGCGCACGAGGAGATTGACCTCGCTCGGCCAAAAGATAATGTCGGGAAGCACGGATTTACTGATGAAGAACGTAAGGATTTTACCAATCTGCTTGAGCATGGCCTGATAGACACGTTCCGTGAACTTCACCCAGACGCAACCGAAGCTTACACGTGGTGGACGCATTGGGCGAATGCCCGCGCCCGCAATGTCGGGTGGCGGATCGACTACTGGCTTGCAAGCAAAGAGTTAAAAGACCGTATCGTGTCAGCAAACATCCACGTCGATGTCATGGGTAGCGACCACTGCCCAGTGAGCATTGAAATACGCTAGCCATTTCTCTTGTAGATGGCAAAGGTAGCAATGAATCCAATTGCACCTGCGACCGCACCGGTATAGTAATGCGCCTCACTAATAGCATCTACTGCTTTTGTTGCTCTCTCTGCAAGCAATCCGACACTGTAGCCAGCGATAGCACTTACACTTAGCCTCTCGATTATAGAAGGTCTTGTGGAAACTTGCTGTTGTCTATTATGAGCCATGAATAGTGTGAGTATAGCGTACCGTTTAATATATACTCAATAAAGAGGAGCACTAGTGGGACTAAAGGCAGGTGATACGCTGCCCGAAATGGATCTTGTTGATACGTTTGGGAAGCAAGTACAGTTTGAGAAATTCAAGCAAGAGTACGTCTTGTTGGCTTTTTTGCGCTATGCGGGCTGCCCATTTTGTAACCTGAGTATTCACCGATTGTCTGTCGAGTCGCCGCTATTGGCTGACGCAAAGTGCGATGTGCTGGCCTTCATCCAGTCCAATCCTGAGCAAGTGCAGAAGAACATATATGACCGTCACAAAGTCCAGCCGCCGTACCCAATTATTCCTGATAAAGCTATGAAGCATTACAAACAATTCGGCATCAAACCATCGGCAAAAACGGCCGGCAAAATCATTCGCGACATACCGCACTGGGTGCATTCAGTACGTGATCACGGGTTCAAACAAGGCAAAATCGACGGCAGCTTTTTCATCGCGCCTGCGATCTTCCTCTTGCACAAAAACAGCCGCAAGATTATCTACGCTGACTACAAATCAGACTTATTCGAGCACGAAACCTTTAGCCCGATATACGAACGCATCCTGACATTCGCTCGATAATGGCAAAGAGCGGTATCATGGTACAGGTATGACCAAGCAAAAATTTATCGCATTTGACATAGACGGCACCTATCTCCGTACCCATTTATTTTATGAGGTCATATTAGCAATGGCACGTGAAGGCAAGCTTCACCCTGAAATTAACAGTGATGCGCTCGAACTATATGATAAGTGGAAGCGCCGGGCGCATGACAAGGCCTTTGAAGATTTTGACTCAGGTACCATCACACGCATAAAGGACTTACTCACAGAGCTTGATCCAAAAGAGTACGACCAGATGCGCGAAAAAGCGCTAAAACCGCTACTGGATCACGTGTATATGTGGCCAAAACAGCTCAAAGAAAAACTTCAACAAAGTGGTTATAAGATTATTGCAATATCAGGATCGAGAGCTGAAGAAGTCGAGCTGTTCGCAAAACACCATTCATTTGACGATTGGGTTGGGCAGCTGTTCCAGCGCGGAGAAGACGGCAAGTACACCGGACATGTAAAATCAACTTATGATGACAAAGAGAACCTACTGAAAAACATGGTAAAAAAGCACAATTTAACGTGGAGCGACAGCTACGCGGTCGGCGACACGTCCGGTGATATCGGCATGCTTGAGCTGGTAGAGAACCCGATTGCCTTCAACCCGAATCACAGCTTGCTGGAGCATGCGAAAAAGCGTGGCTGGCCAATTGTCGTCGAGCGAAAAAGTATTGCCTTTAAACTAGTTTTAGAGAAAGGTCAGTATGTCTTGGCTGAAACAGACTAGCGAGCCGCTGTTTCCAGATATCGTCTGGAGCCGGCCCGAGGCGAAAGCTGGAGCAGGGAAGCTGCTCATCATCGGCGGTAACCAGTTTGGCTTTGGGGCGCCGGGGCAGGCTTTTGCTGCAAGTGAATCAGCCGGTATTGGTGTCGTAAACGTATTGCTGCCTGACGCTATCCGCAAAGTCGCTGGCGGCATGCTGCCAGATGCCGAATTCGCACCAAGCACGCCGAGCGGCAGTTTCTCGCGCAGAGCACTTGATGATTTCTTGCGTTTGAGCGGGTGGGCAGATGGCGTCCTGCTGGCTGGGGATCTCGGACGCAATAGTGAGACATCTATTCTGCTAGAGACGTACGTCAAAAAGTACGACGGTTTGCTGACGATAACGCAAGATGCGGCAGAATATTTTCGCGAAGTGCCAGGTGATATCGTGAACCGCAAGAATACGTGTCTTGTCGTGTCGCTGTCACAGCTGCAAAAACTATTTATCAATACACCCCATATTTCGCCGATCACGCTCGGTATGGGCACGGTTCAGCTCGTGGACGCGCTCAGTAGTTATACCGCAAAGCACCCAGTGATTCTTGTAACGCAGCACAACGGCTTCGTGTTTGTCGCACATCGCGGCAAAGTCAGCACAACAAAGAACGATGATCAGATATGGCGCGTGCATACCGCCGCTCGAGCAAGCGTATTTTGGCTACAAAATCCAGAGAAGCCATTTGAGGCAATCACGACAAGTTTATTGCCTGATTGAGAAAATGCGCCCGCACCGCTATAATATCGACCACGTTAATCATACTTGGGGCCGCAGTGGTGGAATTGGTAGACACGCCGGACTCAAAATCCTGTGAGCATTACGCTCGTGACGGTTCAAGTCCGTCCTGCGGCACCAAATGTGATTAACGAAATCGGCGCGCCACCGGACTCAAAATCCTGTGAGCATTAGCCCGCGTGCTGTCCAAGTCCGAACCTAGCGGCACCAAATGTGATTAACGAAGGAAGCGCTCTCTTGTATACTGATTGATAAGCATGAGCAGCGATAAGCAATCAACCAATATTCCAGGAGCAAGTGAAGACTTGCTAGCCGAGCTGCGTGAAAAAACCGCCCAGCTCGCCAAAAGCATCCAGGGTGATGACGGTCCATCTGAGAGACATCTGGATATTGAAAAGGGAGAAGAGAAAAAGAAGGATGACACAGAAGACCTATCCATCAAGCAAACACCGCAGCTAAAAGAGCTCCAGCAGGCACCGTCAGCGAAGTCATCGCGTAATGCAGCTGCTGAGCTGGTACGAAAAAAGATATCAAAATATTACAAGAACGAACCAGATGCCGCTGAAGAGCTTATTGAGGCGCAAGCTGCAGGAAAGCAGCGATCAAAACACCAGCAGTTCATGTACGAGCTGTCTACGTCTGGCAAGTCTCTCGCCGAAGTACAAACAGAGTGGCATAACTACTATGTGGACTTGCCTGACAGTGAAAAACACGTTGTATGGCAAGAGTTTTATCAGATGCAATCGGCTGCCAGCGCATATGCAAAGCAGCAGCAAACGAAAAAACCCAAGCCAACAGCACCACAAGCAGCGGCCGCGATCTCGACAACACCGCCGCCAACAGACAATCGCTCGGCGAGCGATATAAAATCACAACTGCTCGACAAAGTCTCAGCAGGTGGGAAACTCAAGCCGATTCACCATGTGAAATCACTCCTATTCGGTATTGGTATGGCGAGCGTCGTGGGGCTCATCATCATGTTTGTATTTTTTAACGAAGTCTTTATCGCACCATTCATATCACCGAGCCAGAACGTCAGTGCAACGCCAATCATTGGACCTGCAAGCAGTGAAAACGTCGGACCTGAGTCGAAAATCATTATTCCGAAGATTAATGTCGAAGTGCCAGTCGTGTTTGACCTGAACAGTATCGAAGAGGCTGACATACAAAAAGCGCTTGAAGATGGCGTCGTTCACTATGCGACGACACCAAACCCCGGAGAAATCGGCAACAGCGTTATTGTCGGCCATTCAAGTAATAACTTTTTGAACGCTGGGAAGTATAAATTTGCCTTTGTTTTGCTCAAGCGGCTCGAGAATGAAGATCTGTTTTACGTGCAACGAGATGGGGTGCGCTACACCTACAAGGTCTACAAGAAAGAAATCGTTCCGCCGACGGCCGTTGAAGTGCTAGACACGCAAGAGCGCGCAAACACTATCACGCTCATCACATGCGACCCTCCAGGCACATCGATTAATCGACTCATCATTGTCGCTGAACAAATAGATCCTGACCCAGCCAAAAATACCGAGAGTACTGCACCAGAACCTACGGAAGTGCGCGGCGGTGAAAACGAGGAGCTGCCGTCAAACGCCCCCAGCCTCTGGTCCCGCCTCTGGCCGTTTTAACGGTCAGCCTGCGTACGCATAAAGGAACGATTTAGCTGCAACTTCGGTACTGGATCATCACCAGGCGTCGGCTCCTCTTCTGGGGCTTCTGGAGACTCAAAGCTGAAGAAAAAGTCTAAATCCTTGTCGAAATAACCACCTAAAGCAGTTAACGAAGAGACAAGCTCGTACTGGTTGCTTCCGTCGTAATCAACGATGTACTGGCTGCCACTGGATGATATGGTGAAATGCCGACCATCGACCCAATTGAATTTCTGCTTGCCATCCACCTTGCCATCAAAATCAAAGGTAAAGCTCTTTTCTTCCTCGAACTCATGGCTGACAAATGACGTGCCAGAGCGCGCCGTGATAACGCTGGAGTCGGTCGATATCTTGAGATCAACTGGATTCTCTAGCCGCAACGTCGCAGTTGGCACAGGCACTTCGATGAACTCGTTCGTGCGTTCAGCAGCGTACGGGTCATAGTAGATAGTGACCTTCGTATCTTTTGTGTGAGAGACGCCGGCAACATACTTTGGCCCGATCTTCGAGAAAGCTAAGAGCCACTTTGTATCCTCAGGCGCATCGCTGATCCGTTTCAAGATGACCGTATCGTTCTCATTTGCTAGACGCAGCTCTGCCGCGCCGCCCCCACGTCGTATATACAGAATTTCCTCACGCCCGAAACTCTCAAATGCCTCAACATTGCGCAGCACTTCCTCAATCGAAGGCTGCCCATCATCGGTGTCGCCGCGGTAAAGAACACCTGTTTTTGTATCGTGTAAATACACCAGATCGCGTTTGTCGGCACGCAAACGCACCGCGTCAAATGATGTATCAGGGAATTGCTTCGCGACATCGAAGCTTTCTGCTGGTACGTCGCGGTTGATTATGGCAAAGATTGTCCCACCTGGAGCGGTGTATTTGGCAAGGACCTGTCGATTATTATCTGCCCACTCGATAAATTCCCACGTGCCATCTGCCGGGTCAGGAATCAATTCTGTCGGCAAACGGAGCTCACGAGTGGTGAAGTCATTGGCCTCAAGATCGACGCTGTACATCACCCGAGGATCTGAGGAAGCAAGCACTATCCACCTTTTATCAATGCTCTGCGTTGAGTCAGCTGCCGCAAGTTCAGTCGATGTAGCGATTGATGTTTCTATATCTTCAGGTACAAGACGTGCGTAGTTCAAACGCCGTACGCTGCCGCCGTCAAGGACAAGCGAGCGGCTCCAGGAGCGATAGCCGTCGCGATCTAGCTGGACATCATACGAGCCTGCAGGGACGACGAACCGAGATTCAGTCCGATCGCTTTGTACCTCGCCGTTCAGCGTCACTTGTGCTGATTCTGGCTTGCTATCGACGTAAATCAGTCCATTCTGGATGATTTGACCAGTCTCTTCGTCAACATAGTAGCCGCTGGTGATATAGACGAGCACAATGGTCGCCAGCGTAATGGCGATACCGAGCAGCACGTACCCAATGCCGATGCGGAGGCGTTTTTGTTTCTTTTTGAGGGGGTCGAGATAATCCATATGTTCGTCGACCAGTATAGCACTTTGCATACTTTTTTTGCTCAATAGGCGAGCAGTTTCTATTGCAATTTTTAACAGTAGTGGTTATCATGATGCTACGTTCGGGTAACAACGTATCACTCAATTTTTGACGAAGAAGTAATACGAAAACAACAATAAAGCTAAGCGGTAAGTGGGCGCTCAGGGTGCAAAACATCATTGAAATAAACGGCAAAAAGTATAACGCAGCAACTGGCCAGCAAATTGGTGGTAGTTCTTCGCCGCGATCAATCGATGGCATGGCACCGATGAAGACTGGCAAGCCAACGACTGTGCATGCACCGACGCCTGCGCACGATAAACCACGTACACACTCACGAACCGAGGTAAAACACACTCAGAAGGCACCACAGAAGTCTCAAACGCTCATGCGCAGGAGTGTGAAAAAGCCCCAAAAAAGTGCGTCGAAAGAGCAAGTGACAACTGTTGCTGGCATTCATAGACGCTCGCTAGGGTCTTCACCTCATCGTGAACAGCTCGCAAAGCAAATCCCGAAAAGCCCTCACGTCTCAAAGTTCAATCCGCAGCAAGCTACCTCAGTGGTCAAAAAACCTTCAAATCATGCAGTAAAGACGCCGCCAATGCAGCAAGCTGCAACCCAACCAGCTCATAGAGTCGCTACCGAGCAGCGCCAAGAACATGTGCAGCGCAGTGCAGCAGCCCGCATGATAGAAAACTCACTCGCAAACGCTACCGCTCATGAGAACGAAGAGGTTGGGCCAAAACGTAGCTCTCGCAGACGGTTTGCACGCCGGTTCGGTATAAGTGCCAAGGCAATGGCGCTCAGCTCAGCTGTACTCGCAGCTGTACTGCTCGGCGGTTTCTTTGCCGTCCAAAATGTGCCAAACCTATCAATGCGTGTCGCAGCAACCCGCGCCGGTTTCGACGCACGTATGCCTGGATATAGCCCAAGTGGATTCAGCTTCAAAGGTCCGATTAATTATCAGAGCGGTCAGGTAAAAGTATCTTTTTCATCAAACACTGATGACCGTCACTATGACGTCGTGCAACGTTCTAGCAACTGGAACAGCGATGCGCTGCTGTCGAACTTTATCCTTCAAGAGAACAAGCAGTACCAAACCTACGTCGATCGCGGCCGCACGCTGTACATATATGATGGCTCAAACGCCACCTGGGTCGATGACGGCATCTGGTATACCGTCGAAGGTCAATCAGCCATGACCACCGACCAACTCGTGCGATTGGCTGCAAGTATCTAGAGACATTTTGAATATATATTGCTTTTCTGTAATATTATGTTAATATATTTTTATTGTGTTTGCACTCCCTCATCGTTATCAAATTGAGACACTCCGAATAAATACATCTCGCTCTAATGAGATTGGACTTTCCGAAAGACTGGCTCAAGCCAAAGGATTTGACGCGTCAGAGCTTTTCCGGGGCAATTATTACGATCCGTACCCCCAAGACAATTCTGCCAGGGTTACCGAAAGAAATATCATTTTCCTTTTTGATTTTGATCCTACGGCAAGATATTGGAGTGTTGCGACGATACTTATTGATTTTAGTAGACATGTCGTTGGAAGAGTCGAACTTGACCATAAAGTCCAGTTATGGCGAGCCGGGACTGGACCAAGAGAATTTACACCGGCTACCGGCATGACAAAAGAAGATGCGAATCTTTGTGCCGAAAGACTCTATGAACAACATAGTTCAGAAGTTCCTTTCTTTGATATCGGGAATGATGAGCGCCCAGACTCTATGAGACTATAGCTTAACTACTTCAACCTACCTACAACTCGTTGCTCACCCATAATTTGCATAATGGCATAAAGATCTGGCGTATTGGCCTTGCCGGTGACTTTGACGCGGATGATGCGGGCAAAGTCCGCCAGGTGGCCGTGGAACTGCTCAGGATTGGCTTTTAGCGCTTTGCGGTCAAACGTGTACCCTGATGTAACAGCAGCGGTCTTCATAGCTTCAAGCCACTTGTCTTTGTTATGCGATGGGTTATAACTCTCTAGAAAGTTCTTGCAAGATACTTCAATCACGTCGGCCGGAACATCTGACAGCAATTCATCAATCGCTGGCGCAAATCGCTCAGAAAATATCTCGTCGTAGAAATAGCCGAATTGCTCGGGTGCGTCAGACCACTTCGCGACGTCTTTGCGCGGTTTTTCGCCGCCGCGTTCAATAGCGAGAACGTCTTTCGTGTACTCTGGATCAGCCATCATGGCATCAAACAGCGGCTTGTCATGCACCTCAGTCCAGGCTAGGATTTGTTTATTAAAGTGTTCTTGCGGCATTGCAGCGATCACGTCTTTGGCGTAATCTTCGAGCTTGCGCATATCGAGCAGGGGAGAACGCGAGGTCTTGAGCTTGTCCAGACTAAACTCAAAGTCATCGAGGTCTTTATTCGGATCTTCGCGGAACCAATCATCAAAGTTTGAGTTGGCCAGGCCCAATAGATAGGCCTTCACGGCTTTGATCGGGTGGGCTTTTTGCAGCCAGAAGGCGACGTCGGCTTCTGGGTCTTTGCGCTTGCTGAGCTTACGCTTGTTCTGCGTCTCTTTATCCAGTATCGATATAACTGGTGTATGGGCGTATTTGAACGGCTTGATCCCGAGCGCGAGGCTGATATCGGCGTGCAGCGGCGTCGACGGCAGCCACTCTTCGCCGCGCATGATAATCGTCGCGCGCATTAGATAATCATCAACCACGTGTGCCAAATGATACGTCGGCAGCAGCGAGCCATCTGACTTAATTAGTGGCACGTCGAGGTCATTCTGCGGCAATTCAACTTTTCCTTTGATACGGTCGCTAATCGTTACGCGCTTGTCGTGTGAGCCAGATGACTTAAATCGCAGAATAAATGATTTGCCTGCTTCGAGTGCGGTTTCAATGTCTTCGTCCGATCGGTCGCGCCACAGCGCCCACTCGCCGTAGTATCCAGGCCGCTGTTTCTTAGCTTTCTGGTCATTAACTGCCGCTTCAAGCTCCTCTGCGGTCGCGAAACACGGATAAGCCCGGCCGTTTTTTAGCAGTTCGATGGCATAGGTCAGGTAGAGTGCTTGGCGTTCACTTTGCACGTACGGACCGTAGTCGCCCTTGCTTGAGCCGTCTGGCTGCAGCCCTTCATCAGGCACAATGCCAAATGCGCCGAGCTGGCTGGCAATTAACTCCCGGGCGCCTTCGACTTCACGCTTCTTATCAGTATCCTCGATGCGCAGCATATACACGCCGCCACTTTGCCGGGCGACTCGCTGACAAAGAAGGCCAGTAAAAATCGTCCCAATGTGTACAAATCCCGTTGGCGACGGACAGAGGCGAGTAACTTCAGCACCCTCTGGCAGTTCTCGCGGCGGATAGCGCTGTTCAATCTCTTCGCAGCTCGGCACTGTCAGGCCTTTTGTTAGCTCGTCAATAATTCGTTGTTGCAGTGTCGTGTTCACGTTCTTTTGTCCTGTTTCCTACAAGTGTACCATCAGATGCCGCTCTGAGCATTGCCTTATGAAAGCGAAAACCGTACAATGGAGCATAAGAGGAATTACATGGACAACAGTCAGAATACGACTGGGCCGGTTGATGTGACGAAACATAGCCGTTTCCAGGATTTTAAAAAGAAACTACAAACCACATTCAAAAATCAGGATAAAAAGCGTCTCGCTATCATTGGCGGCATATCGCTCGCTGTACTCATAGCGGGCAGTGTCATGGCGTTTACACTCATCAAGGATGATTCAGTGGTAACGCCTGCCGTTATTCCAGAGCCTGCACCGCCAGAGCCAGAAGAGAAGTTCTACTCACCGCTTACAGGGGTTGAAGTCTCAAAAGAGCTGTCGGAGCGCCCAGTCACCGCAGTCATGATAGAAAACAGTATTGATGCTCGGCCGCAAGCAGGCCTCGAGGAAGCCGGTATTGTCTTTGAGGCGATCGCCGAGGGCGGCATTACACGGTTTATGGCCGTCTACCAGGAGGCACAGCCAGGTAAAATCGGGCCAATTCGCTCTGCACGACCGTATTATGTTCAGTGGGCGAAAGGTCTTGACGCTGCCTACACGCATAGCGGAGGGAGTGGGCCTGCACTCGCATTGATACAAACGCTTGGCGTGAAAGATCTCGATCACGGTAAATCGTCTGGCTATTTCGACCGTGTAAGCAACCGCTTCGCACCGCATAACGTCTACACTGACATGGGACGACTTGACCAGTTTAAAAACGACAAAGGCTACACCACAAGTGAGTTTACGCCATTCGCGCGGGTTGAGATTGAAGAGGAAACTGAGGTAGAAGTGACAGAAGCGAGCGGCGAAAGCGCAACTTCTGAAGAAGCAACACCAGCGGCCACCAATCCAAAAGCTAATTCAATCAGCTTTGATATCTCGAGTAGTAACTACAATACGAGCTATACCTATGATGCAGCTGCGAAACTCTATCGCCGCGTCATGGCAGGATTGCCCCACAAAGACGAAGTCAGTGGTAAACAGATTTCGCCGAGCGTCGTTATCGCACTCTACACTGACTACGGTATCGCCGCCAACAACATTCACAGTGTCTATCGAACGACCGGCACCGGCCAGGCAGAGGTGTTCCAAAATGGGGAAGTCATCAAGGCAACGTGGCGAAAAACGAGTGAGTCTGCACCACTTGAGATTCTCAAAGCTAACGGCAAGGATCCGTTGCCGTTGAATCGAGGTCAAACCTGGATAACGGCAATTCAACAAGGAAGGGTATCGCATAGCCCGTAAGACATTCGGGGCTGCACGCATGGTGGGCGATGAACAATATACAGCGATTCAGAGTTCAGCTATTTTTCTTCGCACTTATCATTTTTGTTGTGGCAGCCATTGTCAGCATCGCAGCGCTATCATTTGTTGACTCCGTCGAAGCACTAAAAAATGACGCTTTTCTTCGCTGGGCAAGCTGGGGAGGCATCGCTTTTTCTATTCTGTTAATTGCTACCTGGACGGTGATTCGAACTGCGACGAAGCCGCTGGAAACGATATCAAACGTCATCAGTTATGCGGGACACACCAGAGGAAATACACCCCCAAAAACCGACAATATGCTTGTTGGAAAAGAGCTGTCCAAATCACTTTCAGCGAATGTCTACGACCTGGGCACGATAACCCGAGACATCGCGGAGCCACAAAACAGCACACAAACTGGCGCGAGCAGTAGTAAGCTGTTTCACAACTCACCGCTGCCAATGATTGCCCTCAACCGCGAACATTGCATTAGTGCTATAAACCTCGCCGCTGAGAATTACTTTTCTATTAATAACGAGTCGCTAAAAAAACCGATATTTGATGTGCTAAATATCCAATTCACAAGCGAGCAGACACTTGAGCAGTGGATGCATAATGCCGTGGCTTCAACCGCATCAACCACACGTTCGTGGGAACGTGTTCGCCGTGTGAGCCCTGAGGGGAAAACCATGCAGCAATTTGAACTTCATGCATCTTATTACGCCAATACCGATGCGAATGAACCGCAGTTTTTTATTTCTTGCACCGATCGCTCAGCGCAGTATGACCAGTTTGACAGTGAAGTCAGCTACCTCGCCATGGCAGTACATGAGCTGCGCACACCGCTAACTGTGATGAAAGGCTATATTGAGGTCCTCGAAGACGAAGCGGCGCCGTCACTAAATGAGGAGATGCAAGATTTTATCACCAAAACTCGAGCCAATGCAGACCAACTATCCGCGTTTATTGGTAACATCCTGAACATTGCCCGCGTTGATGAGAGCGGACTCACGCTTAAGCTGCAGAAGCATGATTGGGCGCTCCTGATGCGCGAGGTAATGGGCGATTTGGCGGTGCGAGCAAAAGCATACGGCATCACGATAGACATGCAAGTGCAGGACGGGATTCCCGAGGTTGCCGTCGATAGGATTAGCATTAATCAGGTCATGAATAACCTCATTGATAATGCAATTAAATACTCTGGTGAATCGAAAAAGATTGTCGTAACGAGTACGCTAAATCAGGACGGCCTTGTTGAAACAACCGTGCAAGATTTTGGCGTTGGAATTGCACAAAGTGTCACGGGTGATTTGTTCCAGAAGTTTTTCCGTAGCCACCGCACAAAGAAAAGCGCCAGCGGCACGGGCATAGGCCTCTACCTTTGTAAAGCTCTTATCACCGCTCACGGCGGGAATATTTGGGTGCGTAGCAAAGAAGGTGAGGGCAGCTCTTTCAGCTTTACTGTTCACCCATACACCTCTCTTGAGAACGGCGAACTACCGAAAGAAAGCAGCGCGCGCGGCTGGATCAAAAATCATTCACTGAACAGGCAATAAAGGTATACTAACAAGGCATAAGCACCATGAATGAACCACACACACCAACACCGGATTTAGAAAGCGTCGCCCATGAGGACGGCCAGGAAAAGTCAAACGCTCAAGTAAGCCAGTCAGTCAATCCAGCATCGGTGCAGTCCCCTAGCACTGTCGCTCCGGAACAACCCGCAGCCCCAATGCCTGCAGTCACGACAACCGCAGCAGAGGCACCTACTACGTCGACTCCGAGCGAGAATGTACAGCCAGCCGCGCCTCTCGAGCAACAAGCCGCGCAAACGACAAGTGGTGACGTACGCGTACTCATCATCGAGGATGAGAGATTTATTTCCGATCTCTACACCAGGGCACTGAAAAAAGAAGGCTACATCGTCGAATCAGAGAACGATGGTATGATCGCGCTCGAACGCGCTCGATCTGGTAACTACGATATTATTTTGCTTGATATTATGCTGCCATCAATGAATGGCATCGACTTACTGAATGCCTTGAAACGCGGTGACACGCCCGGTGATACCATTACCTCAAAAATTGTTATCACAACCAACATGGATCAGCCCGACGATGTCAAAAAGCGCGTTGAATCAATCGCCGACGGCTATTTAATAAAAGCCGAGATCACTCCGAAAGAACTGGTAAATTTCATCAAGCAACTCTTGTAGACACCGACCTCTGTTTGTAGTATTATTTCCTGACTGTAGCTCAGACCAAATTTTTAAAAACCCGCTTGTCAGTTTTTGAAAATTTGAGAGGAGGCAGCTTGGCGAAAGCGGCAGAAGTGACGAGGAACTTGTTTCGTCGGCAGTTCTGGCGCTAAACGCCATCACATGCCGACGAGGCCCCATCGTCTAACGGTTAGGACATCAGATTCTCAATCTGGCAATACGGGTTCGATTCCCGTTGGGGTCACCAACACGCTTATGCTTGCAAAAGTATCACTTACTCCACATACTTTCTTTTCTAATTAGGAGACAGGATGACAAACACATTAGGAATAGGGCGCGCTCAAGTTGAAACTTTTGTTGAGCATCGTAAAAGTTTAGGCTTAATCGGTCGAGCAGAACAAGTGAACATGGGTGGTCAGCAAGTATGGGGAAGAGTTCTAGATGATTGGAGCGAATTTTACGGTGGCGTTCCTCGTGAGCTGCAACCCGAAGGCTCTATGCTAGAAAGAGTACACCAGCATATGGAGCTCTGGAGAGATTCTGGTCTCTTAATCCCTGATTATCAGGTCGTAGAAGTCGAAGATGATGTAGCCGTGTTTACAGAGCATATTGATGCGGTCAACTTGAATGCAGCTCCAGCTGAGAGTCTTGGCGAAATGGGTGTTTCACTTTCTAAAGCTATTCTCGGAAACGACCGTGTGCGGCCAGCGCTTGCAGCATTAATGGACGACAACTTTGTATTTGGAGCAAACAGAGATGGTCAGCGAGGGATGTACATGGTAGATGTCGACCCATACATATATTCAAAAGACGCGCCCATTGGCAGTTATTTGTTGTCAAGATTTATTGAAAACGTAACAAGCATGCTTTGTGATAGTGCAGGAACTCCTGCTTCAGGAAGAGAAGATAGAAAGGCTGCCGTCAATCCTTTCATCATCGACTTTTTTAGAAAGTTAGACGATCTACCTAACGGAACTAGCATGGAAGTGGTTGCTGCTCAGTCAAGAGCTTTAATTTACCGAGACACAGGTCTAAAAACTTAGATTAAAAGTATTGAAGCTGGCCTTCAGGAATTCTAAAATTTGTGCGAAATTATTTTCTCTCGGGTCACCAACTTATGAACACCAGCTCGCCTGGTGTTTTTAAGTTGGTAGTCTCATTGAGACTGAACGCGTATTGCCAGCTGGCAATTCGGTGAGAAATGCTGGGAGCATTTCGCAAGGAAACCTTCTCTTGAAAGCTTGCTTTCATAGATGAAGTTTCGGGCTCGCCGAAGGTGAGTCGATTCCCGTTGGGGTCACCAACATGCTTATTCTTGCGTAAATATCGCATTGATGTATAGTATGCAATAATTATGGCGAATTTTCCTACCACATTTACCCAATCACCTGAGACATTATTTGATGGCATTGGATCAAGAGGTGATGAATCTTTAGCAAGATTACGCGAAAGAGGATTCACTGTCGCGGCAGGTTTAAGTGAATATTACGCTGGTGCAGTTGGAATAATGGGAGCTCAAAAACATATCGTTGAGTACTGCCCAAAAGATGCTACTTCCAAGAGATTCGGAACATTGGCCTCAACAGAAGAATGGCTTCAAAAAGGCGGTGGTAGAGGAATGTTTTTACTTCTCGAAGGAGAAGGTGGGGATGGTGCTCTAGCAGGATACGGCTGGGCTGGGATGGGCCCTTGTGATGAACTTCCGGATCATCCAATAACTTCTGCATATAGGATCGGTGAAAGCGCTCGTGGGCAGCGCTTAAGTGGTGATTTTGTACAAGTAGTCGTATCAGCAACCAATGCACTCTACGCACCCGACGAAGGTATTGGGCTAGAAACATGGAATAGAAATCCCGCGGCTCGCTTGTACCCAAAAGTTGGATTTGAGCTAGTACATGAATCTCCTCAATGGGAGTTGCGCCCAACTCTTGAGCCAAACTGTGTTGACAACAAAACATGGGATCGCAGACTATTCATGGGATATCCATGTGAGCTGCTAGCTTAGGGTCTTAAGCCAACCAATTATTTCAATACGAAAAAGTGCGAAATTATTTTGGCTAGGGTCACCAAAGAAAGTGCCTCGCTCGTATGAGCGGGGTATTTTCTTTTGTGGATCTCACCAGAGATCTCGAACCCGATCGCAGTTCGCTCATCCCCCGCAAACTTGTTTGCAGACGGGCGGATGGAACCATCCCATTGGAGAGCATTTCGCAGGGAAACCTTCTCTTGAAAGCTTGCTTCCAAAGGTGAAGTTTCGGGCCTGCCAAAGCTAGGTCGATTCCCGTTTGGGTCACCAAGCAAGAAGCTCAGGACTTATCCTGGGCTTCTTGCTTGGTAGCTCCGCCAGGAGCAGAACCCGGAAAGGGTTCGTTCAGCACCTAAAAATGGGCTGCTGGCGCTCTTCCCGCTAAGGCAAACCATGCTTGTGCAGAACCAAAAGTGCTTTTCATGCTATCTTAAAAACATGTACAATTTTGCCGGACCAGTTTTTGACTACAACATACAAACCGATGCAAAATTTTATTTCGTCATGGCTTTGCTGCTTATTTTTGCGCTGATTACTCTCTTCACGATTTTAAGCTGGCCGATACTTTTGGTAAAAAAGCTGAGACACAAGAAGTCTCCAAAGCTTCTAAAAACTACGAAGATTACCACTGGCATCATTTTCGCCGTTTATATCGTGTTTCTCATCGTTGACAACACATAAAGGGCACACGGTTCGTTTTCCGGGCTCGCCGAAGCTGAGTCGATTCCCACAAAATTGGGCTGCTGTCACTCTTCCCGCTAAGGCAAACCAACACGCCTATGCTTGCACAACTTACGTATAGCCCAGATAATAAACAAAATGGATAGATTAGGGCAGCCAAACCAACAGCACCGAGGTATTTCTGTACGAACAGAGTTAGAGCCCAGTAGCGGTCTGTCTTATAAAGATGCTGAAATCATGGAACGTGGCGTTCGGACAGCATGTGGCAGCTTGTGTGGAGTGAGAGTAATCCTCAGCTCAGAAAATACTTATGCCGAGCTCTCATGCAGTAATTCGTGCGCAGGATGCCGTTTGCGCGAAGTCCCAATCGGCAGATTGATGTCAGGTCTTACGGATCTCATCAAAGCAAAAAGGCGCTAGATCGAGCGCTTCGCGCGCTCGTCATTCTCGATTTCAAGCAACAGTAGTGCTGTTAACACCTGCCTTGAATAGTACAAAATAACAGTTTTGAAATAGGTTGTTGTTTCATTAACTCAGTAATTCTTAGCATAACAAGAGAGCGGGAGCGCTACCAAAATCACCACTAATGTGTAGTGTGAAAACTACAATCGACAATACAATAATTAGCGAGTAGCCTTAGCAGTAGTAATTGGAGTGCGTATGAAATTTATTGCGAGCGTAGTGGTGTCTATTTTTGTAGCTGCCACGGTATTCGGTCTATCAAACCAAACAACAAATGCGGGACCATCGACGAATGGCCTTATCGCACACTGGAGCATGGACCAGAATTCAGGGAGTGTACTAGTCGACGATTCTGGCAATGGCTGGGGAGGGTCGCTATCGGGGTCACCAACATGGACAAGTGGGATGATCGACAATGGACTTCTGCTCAATGGAAACGATAGTGTTGATTTCGGTAATCTGAATGCGGTTAATGGAGTTCCACAACTTTCGATATCTGCATGGATGAAACGAAACTCTCCGAGTAGCAAAGTATTGCTAGGAAAACAAGTTAACGGACACGACGTATCAGTCGAGTTCTGGGATGACGGTTACCTCTACTTCATGATGGGTAATGGCGGTTTAGCTGGGGCACGTGTACAACTTAACGACACCCAGTGGCATCATATTGTCATGGTCTATAACGGGCTTCTGAGCGGCAATCAGAACCGCTTGCGAGCGTTTATTGACGGTGCCGAAGTGCCTTTGTTCTACGGGGGCACGATACCAAGTACAACTACGACGAATACGACGAATTTTCGACTCGGTCGCATCGGAAGTAGTTATTCGAATGGGCTGATAGACGATGTCTGGATCTACAATCGTGCTATCTCGCAAAGCGAAGTAGCAACGCTGAATTCCTACTTCATAGACACCACCCCACCAACTGATCCATCAAGCTTAACTGCAGGTACTGTTTCTCATTCATCTGTTGAATTAAGCTGGACTGAGTCTACTGACGCTGTCGGTGTCGAAGGATACAAGGTGTTTAGAGATGGTAGTGAGATTGGAACAACGACAACACCATCTTATGTTGATGAATCACTCACAGCTGAAACAGCATATGTCTATGCAGTCAGTGCGTTCGATGCAGCAGGGAATGAAAGTGCAACGGCTGAACTGACGGTGACGACAGTGGCGGAGCCAAATGCACCCACTGTCACACTAGAAGCAGCACCGTCAGCCGTACCATTCGGTAGTAGTACAAGCTTGTCATGGAACGTTAGTGACGCTGATTCCTGCGAAGCAAGTGGCGACTGGTCTGGCACTAAGCCACTAGCAGGAAACGAGCAAATCAATACTGTCGTCAGTGAGCTAACATTCACGTTAGAATGCAGTGGAATCGGCGGCACATCAAGCCAAACAGTCGTTGTTTCAGTAGTTGATAACGAGCCTCCAACAAGCCCAGCTAATGTAGAGGGAGCGTCACTATCGCACGACGAAATCCAGCTCAGCTGGGACACTGCAACTGACAATGTTGGCGTCGCTGGGTATAACGTTTTCCGTGACGGATCACTTGTTACATCTGTCACAGAAACATCGTTTACTGATATCGGACTGACTGCCGAGACTGCCTACGAATACTGGGTTACCGCATTCGACAGCAGCGCAAACGAGAGTACACAAAGCGTAGCCGTTACCGTCACGACTCAATCAGCACCGAGCCAACCGACGGTGACCTTGACAGCGAGTGCTTCAGACATTGAAACTGGCGAAAGCGTGAGCTTGCAGTGGAGCAGTGTGCACGCAGAAACCTGCACCGGATCAGGGGACTGGAGTGGCGCAAAAAGTCTCGGTGGGACTGAAGACATAACACTTTCTGAAACAGGTTCGCACACGTTTGAGCTCACATGTACAAACGATGTCGGGTCTGTTGCAGCAGAAGTAAGTGTAAACGCTGCAGACACCACCCCACCAACAGATCCATCTGACCTAACTGCAGGCACTGTTTCTCATTCATCTGTTGAATTAAGCTGGACTGAGTCTACTGACGCTGTCGGTGTCGAAGGATACAAGGTGTTTAGAGATGGTAGTGAGATTGGAACAACGACAACACCAT
>JAUHWW010000015.1 GCA_030427365.1 bacterium
GTTCCCGAAGCGTGCGGCATGTTCGCTTTCATTAGAAACTGCTTCAGCTGGTCTAAGTTTACTGCTCTCGTCATCATTCATTACTATAGCAAAAAGTCAGCATTCCATAATGCGCACGGTTCATGTGGGGCTATTTGAGAGGACAAAGAATTAAAAAGCTGAAACTGCGGAAGAGGTCGCTAGATGTGATTTTCTTGGATATTGAGGTACTATTAGTATGAATGTTTAAAAAATACAAACACAATAACACTATCCTTGGACGCCGTTATGAAAATTACGTTGCAGGATATCTGAAACATTATGGTTGGGATGTAACGAAGCGCGGCCAATATGGTGTCTATGATCGAGGGATTGACTTGATAGCAACTAGAAATGGTGTGACTCGCTATATTCAATGTAAAAACTGGAAGTACACGCGCAATATAAACGAAAATGTTATAAATCAGTTCTATGGGTCTGTCGTTTCCCAAGAAGGTGCTGACAATGTAAAGAACGTCGAGCTGTTTATATACTCCCCTGCTAAGCCGACAGATTACGCAAAGGACAAAGCAGAAAAGTTAGGTATCCAATTCCGACGTGTTTCTTACTTATGGCGATGGAAGCATAAAAACACAAAAAGAGTTAAGAGTAGTAGTCTCTGATACTATCAGCACAGAGTTCAAGCATCCGATCCTGAGCATCGTTATCTGTTAAGGCTGTGCTTAGTCCTTGCCATTTTCTAAACGTTTCAAGCCCTGGATGTCGGTTTACCTCTAGTAGGCTGAAAGCCCCTTTTGTTGTCGGGATATAATCTAGACCCAAAAGGATTGCAATTTCTGGTCCGGCTCGCATGCTTGTAGTGATTGCATGCGCTGCAATGTCATCAGGCAATTCAGAGTCTATGCCGACCTTTGTCAGGAGCTTTTTATCCTGACGAGATAATCTTTTTGCGGACGGTAGCCTGCCGTTAACTGCTAAAGGTAGAACGGTGCCACCGGCATCAGCGTTAGAACGTATATCTCTTGATGAAAGGAAAAATGCGGATTCAGGATCAGCGAGTGGCGACCAGTCGGCTCCAACGGCTCGCAATAGGCCACCAGATGATTCGCCACGAAGTGATCTTGTTATCGCGCTCGCACCAAGGATACTCCCAACAGGGGATGTCACGACGCGGATGCTAGTAGCGCAGTTACCTTCAGCACTTTCAAAATAATCCTGGAGTCGCCAATGGTCTCGTTCTGATTGAGTGAGGGTTGCGAGGAATTTTGCAGCTTTTTCACGCTGCTCATCTGTTTCAATGAGATATTTGTCCACCCCGCGCTGCACAGTTGTTCTTTTCAGCACTAACGGGTCTGCTGATTCAAGGTTATTGTCGTCAGCTGCTCTAGTTTCTAGCTGTTCGACACCTGCACGAGAAAGAATTTCTTCAATTGAACCTTTTTCTCTTTTTGCTACATACGTAAACGTCGCCGCTGCTATACCCATTTCGCTTGGTTCTTCTCGCTGAGTTAAGTATCCAATCTCTCTTGCTTCAAATACGGCATTATTTTGCCTTGCTGCATATAGAACCTGTTGCGTCTTTGTCTTGTGCTCCTGGGGCGAGATAATTTCTGATCGTGCCAGAAAGTCATACACCTCAATCCTTCCAGGTGTATACGTATCGACAACACGAGCAATCATCTTTATATTATAACATTAAAAATACTACTATGTCAATAAGGCGCCCTCATAGTTGGGAGGGTTTTGGCTGCGATTAAGTTAGATCTTGCCTATCAATATCCGTGACCTTGACGCCGTCGAAGCTAATAATGCTAATTTGGTCAACACTTGCCTCTATAGAGATTTTGGATTCATTTATTTCATCAACGAGAGTAGTCATTTCTTCTTCGTTACCTGAGCCGATAGTCATATGCGGTATGAAAGGAATGTCAGTTCGTAGCTCACTACTCAGATCATCCTGGTATAAAAGATCATGTAGTTCGATGATCTCGCTATATCCCTTAGAAGGGACTAGAAAAGCATTGCAAAAGTTGCCAGAGTGATCTTCGACGACCTTCGCCGAGTCGAAGGTAATTTGAAATGACTGAACCGTGCGAACCTTGCTCTGCACGTGGGCAATGAAATCATTCGAACGTAATTTGTCCGTGCCAAAAACAAGTGTAATATGCGGTCTTACTAGATCGAACTGCTGGTCGTGCTTTTTACGGATGCTCTGAACCCAGTCAAAGTCAGATTCATCAAGTTTTGGATATGCGACTGCTAGAAAAGCCATTACCTAAGCATAGCAAAATGTATAGACTAGATTCTAACTAACCTGAAAAAGTAACACTCAGCCAAAACTACTCAACCCCCGAAAGCCGCAAAACATACACCCACCAGTTTTTCATAAACTCATCATAACACCTTCAGGATCAACCAGTTTTTCATAAACTCATCATAACACCTTCAGGATCAACCAGTTTTTAAATACTTTTTCTAACCTGACCGCACTTGCTACTCATCTATTCATTGTTAGAATTAGATACGATTCGTTGCTGATCTTTGTCGTAATGATAGTCTACGATGTCGCCGTTCTGTAACATGTTCACAGCCTGTTCTATTGCAAGCAATGGAACAGAATACCACTCTCCTGGCGTGTGCTCTCTGCCATCGGGTCCAACTATCGTTAGGTCAACTTTAGCATCAGCAAAAACCCGATGAATGAAGTGTTCGACCTTCTGTGGGTTATAGTCACCAGTCAAAACATAGCTATCAACAACTTCGACTTCTGACATAAGATAAGTAGGGTCCTTCTCGGCTTCCTTTATGCGGTCTGCAATGGTGGTAGATGTAAATCCAATCTTGTGTAGGTCTTTTACATTTTGAACGTGAGGATCTTCACTTCGAGATTTCAGAATGTATATATATCCCTTAATTTCGTCATCATCGGTTAACTTTTTATATACGCTGTCTTCTTCTGCACCAACAACTGCATAGCCATCTTCATATAAACGCATAGATAGTGAACGACGATACATATTAGACTCGGAACCATTTTCATAAATTACTCGGAATCGTTCCTTTTTTCGATCGTACACACGCTTCTTTTCACCAGCATCGACAATGCGAAGCATCTGACCACCATATATGTAGTATTTGCCTATGTGTAGTTGTTCAACTGAAACATAGCGTTGAAGCTTGAGCTTTCCTTCGCCCAATAGCTTTTGCTGCTCTATGAAGCCAGCCCTAAATTGGTCGAAGTCTTTTGCTCTATCTCTCTTCGCCCTTTCCTTAACTGGCCTAGGTTTTGAAAGTACATTCTTAACTTTGAGAATCTCATCGCCAACTCCACCAAACAGACCAAATTCGTTGCCTTCAAAAAGTTCATCAACAGACTTAGGTGCTTCAGGCATAGCTAGCAGTCCTAACTCATCAATAGGTTCAAGCGACTCAACTTTTCCTTTATCAATACGGATAGAATTAAGCCGAGCTGCTAAAGAAGCTTCGCTTATGTCTTTTGCTTCTATTTCAGGTAGTCGATCATTTTCTTTAACAAAATCTGTGATTTGCTGGAACGACGATGCTAGACGGTCGTCGGCTGTTACAGGTGCTTGCTTCTTTGGTGGTACAAACATCTTACCGTCGTCAGATTTGAACAATTCAACTAATTCGTCAGGCAAATCCATTACTCTGTACTCTCCGGTGCTTTATCTTTTTGCCATTTTGTATATCTGGCCGTCAAATAAGCTTGTGATTGAGCAAGTAACTTTTCATTCTTGTCCTGCGAATTCATTGCTGGATATTTCCCGTTGTGGGCAACGACGAATGCTTTTATCTGAGGCACAAGTGCCAGAGCATCTTCATCATTCATATCAATCCTTGAACCTGCAATAGTGTCTTGGATTACTCGGAATACATCAGACCCAACTTTTTTAGATATTACCTCAAATGCTCGCTGGAATGGGTTGATTGAATCAATCAAATCAATGCTAAGGTCATCCAGATTTACAAAGCTATTTGCCATTGTAATGAATTTTTTATGGCCGTCTTCGGTCACTTTAGCAGTCTTAAATGCCAAATTGCTTGCAAGATATTGTCTAGTTACGTCGACTTCTTCTTCTGTTAACCCTGGAAGCTTTTCTCGAATAATCTTTGACTGAAGATGCTTCATGTATTCGCCAGTGTGACCATTGGCGGCAGCACGTTGAATTTGTGTGTCTTGTAGCACCGCTGCTGTTAGATCTTCTAACTCAGTTGCAAGAATCTGCTTAACACGATCGGTAGGTGGTTTCTTCAGGCCCTTTACAAATACTTCGCCAGCTTTTGCTTTTTGATCTGGTGAAGTTCGTGGAGTAAATGTAAAGTTCGGAGCTAGAACTTGTTCCATTAGAAGAGATGCTGTTATTGCTTTAAGCATGTTATTGACTGAGATCTGAATATCTTCACTCGTGCCATTAGGCATTACTATCAAATTGGTGAATTGAGCGTGTGTCTTGTTGTAGCTATCTCGTGTACAACGACCGATGATCTGTACGATTTCGGTTAGACTTGCTCGATAGCCAATAGTCAATGCTTGTTCACACCATGGCCAATCAAACCCTTCTTTTGCCATACCTAAAGCAACGATTATATCGACTGCATCAATATCTTCACGGGCTGTTTCGCTTAAGTATCTTGTGATCTTAGCACGATGATTTGGATCGTCATCAACTAGATTAGCAACCTTGCGAATAACTCCATTCTTGTCCTCCACAAGCTCAACCCCTGTTTCGCTGTCTTGGGATTGCCATTCTCCAATAATGTCGTAAATCCTTTGAACTTCTTCATGCTTTCCAACCTGTGTTGCTTCTTTAGAATTTACATTTGGGATATGGATAATAGTCTTCTTATTTGTGTCAAGCACTGCATCTAGAGCATTATCATCGAGATAACTTCCTTGATAAAAGTGGTAGCCGATTCCTAGAGAGTCTAAGTGAGAATAGCCATTTAGCTGCTCATAGTAGGTGTAGGTTACTTTATCGAATTCAGCTTCATCTTCAGGTGTTAAAATCGGTACTGCATCGCCCCTAAAGTACGAACCAGTCATTGCTATTACTTGTACATTCGTATCGTTCATTACGTTGTGTAATAGGTCGCCAAGACGACTGTTCTCGCTCACCGATACATGGTGGAACTCATCTATCGCCAATACAGAGTTATTAAATGTTTCGATGTCTAAGTCGCTATCTTCAAAAGCAAAACGAAGTGTTGCATGTGTGCAAATAAGTATGTTGTCATCGTTTTGCATAAATTTAACGAATGACTTGACCTTACTTTTATCATCACCCGTTCCAAGGCACAGATTATTGCGATCTTGTACGACCCAATCTGCAAAGAACCCCGAATCGGTTAGCTTTTCGTTTGCAAAAGAGGCACCGATAGACTTTTCAGGTACTGCTACAATTACTTTCTTTTTGTTTTGATTTAATATCTTGTCTAAAGCGATGTACATGAGAGCACGTGACTTACCAGATGCTGGAGGTGCTTTGATGAGCAGGTGGTTGCTGCTGCGTTTCTCGAATGCACGGCGCTGCATTTCTCGCATACCCATCTCGTCAGTCTTTGTAGACTCACCAGACTTTGCGTATTTAACATCAATGATATTTAGTGTTTCATCATTCATTAGATTTCTCCTTTTTTGTCATTTGTTCATATAATGCAAATAAGTCAGACAACCTCTCTTCGTCAGAGCTGTAGGGTTTTTGTCTATATACTTGATCAACAACATGATCTAGGTGTTGATGTGCCTCTCTTAAGTCGTCTGGTATTTTATTTATATGGTACATTTCAGCAAGCGATTTTTCTGAGTGGTTTTCCCTCGTAAAGAGCACTGATCTAGCTACTGAATTTAACTTTTGCTTTTGTTCATCACTTAATTGAGGTATTGGAAAGTTATTATAGATTATATTTTTACTATACCTCAGGCGTGATTCAAGCTTCCCGCCAACTTTTATGACCCACGAATTATGGATACGAGAACTTAAAATTGAGAATAGCCATAGGGGTGCTTCTACGACGACTTGACACGCATCTGAAACGACCTCTTTTTCTTTCGCATAACGCATAGGAACATATAAATAGTTCTCCGACGACACACGGGGCAACACCAGTGCCGATTTGTAGGTATTAGGATCTGCGGTAATCTGGGCAAATAGATGAGGTATATTCGCTAATTGCGGTCTTGATGACTTTGCCCTGTTTGATCTGTTTTCCTCTATCCGAGACTTTATTTCGGGTATTGACCAAAGTTTATTTGACGTTGAACCATTAAGCCAAAGACAATATCTTGGCTGTTTTGATTGAATCAACTCTTGTGCGCCAATGACCTCATATAGGTGTTCGCTGATTTCGGGGTACTTTGACCGAAGACTTTCTGCATCACTTTTTGTGAACATTAGACTACCACCATCTGCTGCCATATTTCCAAATGCCATCTCAGGAATGTCTGATAAGGGTTTACTTCTAGAAATAATTGTTGGGATATTTAAACCAGAACCAAGATATACGTCGATGCTTTCTACACTTTCCCTGATGCCATTGGTGTAGATGTACTTATTCTTTAAATTTCTGTTTGAAAGAGAAATAATTACACATGACACTCCCGCTCCTCCAGCGGCACTATTCTCCCATTTGAAAGAAGTGTAGGCGTAGTCTATCTCCATGGGCTCTTTTAATATCAAGGGCCAAACTAGTTCAGTCTGAAGGCCTTGTGAAATAGAGTTTGTTGACACCAGAGAGATCGCACCTTTGTTGTTCCCATTAAGCCACTTGGCAGATTTATAAAACCAA
Source organism: bacterium (assembly GCA_030427365.1). GTDB lineage: Bacteria > Patescibacteriota > Saccharimonadia > Saccharimonadales > SZUA-47 > JAUHWW01. The sequence continues at coordinate 6,787 of JAUHWW010000015.1, forward strand.
ATACAGACGTAGTCCATACTTCTATACCTGTCCATTATGCTGGTGAATACATTTTCGAGATCTTTCTTTTGACTGCTTGTTTGCTTTCTTGAGCCACCGTATGGGGGGTTGCTTATTAGATATATTTCTTCCCACTCATTTACACTTAAATTTAACTCGTTCTGGTCTTCATAAAATTCAATCAACTTACTTTGTTTATTTTCACTACCAACATCCCTCATGATTGGTCGATTTGGGCACACATCCCCCCAGTCAATCAGAGCAGCATTCTCATGGACAATGTTTGCATTATCTGTCAGAGGTATTAACTTTATCTCTCTACCAAACTGTTGCTCAAACTCTATATTCATTTGGTGCTTCGCTAAGTAAAGGGAGAGGATAGCTATCTCGTGAGGAAAGTCGTCAATTTCAATACCGTAAAAATTGTCTAATTTGATTCTTGATTCTAGCTTTCCAGCCAACTGTCTTCGTTTGTGTTCATCGCCGTATAATCGCTCGATGATTCCATGCTCAATTTTACGTAGCTCTTTGTAGGCGATAATTAGAAAGTTGCCGCTACCACAGGCAGGGTCGAAGATCTTGATCTTACTTATTCGGCCCCATAACTTATTAAGCCGATTCTCGTTGTCATAGTATTTATCAAACTCTTCACGTAACTCATCTAAGAATAGCGGTTCTATAGTTTTCATTATATTTGGGACACTTGTGTAATGTTGCCCGTGGCTATCACGTTGCTCTTCATCGACGATACTCTGGAACATAGAACCAAAAATGTCGGGATTAATTTCGGCCCAATTCTGGTTCCCACAATCAAGGATCAACTTACGTGCTTGAGCACTGAATTTAGGAATACCGATACTGTGCTTCTTTGTGTCAAAGATCGTGCCGTTAACGTATGGAAATTTACTAAAGGGACTTGTTAGTTGCGACGTATCCTTCGTGTCCAACGCATTGAACAGTGTTTCTAGAAATTGATCTAAGTCGCTACCATCAGTCTGCGTAAAGTCCTTAATGGCATTTGTAAACATTGCAGGTTCATCACGGCTGAACACCCTCGTGTCTTCAGCAAAGAAACAGAAAAGCAGTCTGCTAAAGAATACATTTAAGTCGTGTCTAAAGTTGCTTTTGGGATCTGATAATCTGTCTCGATTAACCAACTCAATCTCTGCATAGAGATCTTTCATTTTATCGGCGGCACGACGGTCAGCTAATGCTTCGGTCTTCTCGTCGGTTACTTCATCTCCAGTCCAGCCGTAAAAGAAGTCAATGTCTCTATCGATGTCTCTAAGGTTGATGTCAAGACGGTTATTCTTCTTTGTGTCAATGGCGATCAGCTTTTCATAATCCGAAACGATGATGAACCTTGGGTTGTATCGGACGGTCAAAGGGTCTTGTAAAAGCTCTTCGGCAGTAGAGTGCAGCTTGTTCTGGTCGTTAACGTGCTTGAAGTAAACTACATTGCGTTGAAGTACTTCACTTTCTTTGTCTTCGGCAAGATTAAGGGTTCCTTCACGAAGCTTAGTGATTGCAGATCTCGAACGACCGTAGGCAGCCAGGAGTTCATAGAGGAAGTCAATCGTATATGATTCACGATTAGCAATATCTGCTACGTTACTTTTGGCTTGAGAAAATGTTAGTTTGCTCATCTATCTGTGTCTTTTCTAATAACCTCGTCCATAGTTTTGCCGTCTTCATTCTTCCATGTAGTCCATGCGTTAACTGATCGTCCACAAGCAAAATGACCAGCTAAGTTCGGACTCTTGAAAGACACATTTTCATTCAGAGTAACAGAATCACCATTATCCGATCCGTGTTTAGTAAATATTCTCTCTCGCTCTTCGTTCAAAGCAGTATAGTGTCCACGCCAACTTGGAGCAGTCGTTTTGTCAATTATCGAACCTGCAAGGATTACAAACTTATCTCCACGGAATTCAGCCCTAGCATCAGTCTTTTTTGTTTTGACGTACCAAAGATTGTTTTTGTTTTCTTCTTTAGTTTTGAATATGCTAAAACCAAGATTTTCTGCGATCAATGCAGCATCATCAAGAATTTTCTCTAAAGTGTGGACCTTGAATTCGTGTACGTTGTTGCGAGCAGGCACTGTCCTGTTAAGAACATCCATCGCAGCAGTGGCCTGAGCCTTCTCGACTGCAAGGCTCTCCAAATACTTTACGTCACTTTTTTCTAGGGAGTTATTACTTGAAACGATCGCTATCGCTAAATCCCAAAAATCTTTAGATTGATCGTGATTTTTTACGCGATCGTAGAATTTTTCACTCTCACCAATGTATAGTTGGTTCTCACCAGAGTTGATTAGTAGATACAACGCCGGCCAATTTATCTCATCACGACTTTTTATGTCGTTGAGCTTTATACGAGGAATAACAAAAGCTTTGATTGAACTCTCAGACAACTCGATAATTCGTATTCCTTCAATAGAACCATCAAGAAGATAAGTCTGAAGTAGTCTTGGTTCGGCCATTTAGTACAGTATATCTACTAAAGACTCTTCTTCAAACTTCGGCTTAGACGAATAGCAGATCTAGAAATCTTTTTTAGGACCAATCATAATATAGCAAATTATGCATTTGCATAGATTTCTGGGGTATGGGTGAGAAAGTCCGGTGGACTTTTGCAAGGAAATCTTCCTGGTGAAACTCGTTTCACGCAGTGAAGTTTCGAGGCCACAGAATGGGGCATAAAAAACTTCGGTTCCGATGAGCTTGTTGTTCTTTACTTATGCGGCGTACTTTACATAGCGCAATGATTCTACGGGTGTGTGGATTGGTCTAGCTACAGTTTCTCCAGGGATAAGCACGACATCACTATCTTCCATTTCTAGCTCTACGAGTCCTGCCTCGAGTTCTTGTGATGGTCCTAGGATTGTACTTGAGAAAAACGGCAGCGTAACGATAAGGCGATCATCAACTCGAACGCAAGTAACGCGCGGCACCATGCCCTTCAAGGCAATCTCACCAAATTCTCTCTGAGGAAAAACATAGGAGTCAAGTGTCAGGCCGTCCGCCACTTGCAATGCTCTATCTGCGTGAGCAAAACGAATGTGCGAGTTGAAGTTTGGGTTTACGGTGCCTTCTAGGAACATTCGAGCCATGCCGATACGCTCATCAAGGCTGCCTTCGTGAGCATCAAGCTGCTCCTGTAGTCTCATGCAATGATCATAATGAGTAGCTGGCATAGGGCTATTCTAACTTACTTTGTTAATTTTTCCAGTTTCTTGGGGTATAGGACATCATAATTTCGGTTTCGATGAGATTTTTGTAGCTACGGGGTATGGGGCATAAAAAAGCTGGGTTCCGATTCGGATGTTCGTCGAGATGACAAGAAATGCAGTAGCCCTGGGGAGGAAGTGAAACGCCTAGCGAATGCCTTGTCTGCTTTGACAACAGACGAATAGTGAAGTCATGTTTCCCGCCCCCATGTTTTGGTACTTTTTCAAAAAAGCACATCATTTCTGGTTCTTTAGAAAGAACATTCATACAATTTATATGTACCGATAGTTCCAGCCTGAGGCGTGTTGCTTACTTTACGCATAAAGTAAGTGAGGCATAATGCTTTTGTTACTAAAAAAATAAGCTGGTACCATTGCTCATAATGGCTACAAGTGAATACCAAAGAAGGGTTGATCTCTTTTACCGCTACTCAGGTGAGGCGCGAGAAGTATTAGCCAACCCAAGACTAGAAACGCCTGACCATCCATATCTAGGTGATTTTGACTCAATGATTGAACATGCGGCGCTGGGTATCGTGGACAGAAATAATGGATTAATACACACTGGCGACACGCTCTATGAGGGCGGGGTTGTCATTGTCCCGTTGCTGGATGAAGATCTAGAGAGTGGCCCACTTGAAGATCGTTTTAGCTTTGGTAACGTGTTGATGCACGAGCATGATTCGATAGCTGGCTTCTCAATAGATCATTTAGGCAGAACCGCTGCAGAGTGTAACTTTGATCCCAGATTAATCATACCGGTGATAATGCTATCCCCTTTTTTAGTGAGGCGCGCGCCGTTTCAGGCAGCTTCAGCAATTATCCACGAGCTTGACCATGCGTATAGGTTCATGCATAGAGATCAGTACTACGGCAACCTCGGATTCTTTACGCGCAGAGTTATGTCAAAGCTGGAAGTATCTGCGTATGCCCTCGATAAGATACTTACATTGATGCATGCGAGAGAAGAGTACGAAAAAGAGTACGAATATATTCATGATTCGCAACGTGATCGCGATTTAACAACTGGAAAAGCCTTCAGTTCAGGGTCGAAGGATCCTGCACTGAAAAGCTTGCGAGAAAATTGTTTCATTCATTTTGTTATGGAACGGCTAGGCTTGAGAGTAGATGGGCCTGTAAGAGCTGAAGCGATCAGAGCCCTCGCGCACCAACAGATAATTTACTAAGAAACCCCAAAGCTTCTCGCAGACATCGTGACCCTTCCCCATCGACAGTTCTAGCCTGAGACGTTTTGTTTGGGTACTTTACGCATAAAGTAAACCGCAAAACGCTTAACTTTGAAAATCAATCGACATTCTTCTATGCTATTGAACATGCAAAGCATCGGACATGTTGATATTGGGTTTCAGCCTGAGGTAAGCAAATTTCTTAGTGGAGATGTTGCAGAGTATTTTGGGATATGGAAAATACCGAATACTGGATTGCCTGCACCAGTCGAGAGCGCAGGCAATCGCGCAGCAGTTTGGATTGGACAGGTGGCGTCTGCCCACGGCGAAAGACCGGTGGTCGCGTTCTGTGCTCCTCGTGAAGAAAAGGTCGGGTTTTATAGCGAGGGTTGGTATGTGGGTGTTGGCACTAAACAAGACGAGCTGAGAATTGATGATGACCCAATAGAGCTAGCATTACATGCAATTTATGTTGCGCAGCACGGTCCTGAAACATTCTATGCTGCATCACGTTTATTGATGTCTCTTTTGCCATTCAACCATGCAAGCTAAAGAAAGCTTGTTGGCCTAGCATCCGCGGAGCAACTGCTCGACCCAGTCATCCGGCAGCCCAAACAAGTTTACTCGAAATTTATATCAGAGCCAGGATTATGTGCGTGAGTTTGATTAAAATCTAGTAGCATTCCTGTGTATCGCTGTAATAGTGTTTGGAGTGCAGGCTCCGATTCGTATAACTGCATTGTCACTTCCGTTGCATCAAGTTCGTTGGATATAGCAGCGACTTCAAGACCTTTTAGTATTATATGATCACGTGCAAAAGTCGCGTAGTCTGGCGGAATTTGTTCCATAGTCATAAGTAGCCAGAATCCTTCTGTGACTTGAGTCTTCATATGGTCTGGTGTATCTCGTAGAAGGACAGCACTACTTGAGTTAAATTCATTGACTAATCCCATAGGCATCCGCACTGGTGCATTAGTAAGTGTTATTGCGCTTGACGCCTCGAGTAGTTCTCTAGTTTCATCACCATTAATTTCATATGAGCCTGACATCAAGTCAACCACCGTACTTACAGCTGAGTCAATTATTCTTCCCTTAGCATCGTCAATGTTATCTATTGGTGAAGAAATATTTTTGCACCATTCTGGAAGCGGTCTACCCCAAATTTCATGAATTAATGGTTCGATAGCTTCAGCTATATCATCCCGACCTGCGTCACGATATGTGTTTGGAAGTTTGTGCATAAAGTCAGTGTAGAATTGAGGATCTATCCCTACGGAAGGTCCTTCAATAGGCTTATCGGTGTACCCATTCTTTCCTAATGATAAATCATAAATCAACAGAGCCGCTGCGTTTACAATGCCCTTCGGAAGTACTTTTTCCCTTCCATTATCGACTCTAGTGGCGAGCTCGCCTAGAAAGTGGGCGTATTGCAACTTAAGTAGCTCATCGTTCGGTTCAATATGTATTACCCGTTCACCTGTAAACTGAGGAGTAATAAGTTCAAATTTGGCTCGTTCGGCTTCTAAAACTTCGATGAACTCACTTCTTTCGAGATCTGATGAATCTGTCATAATTACTATATTATAACATATTATTAACTAGTAAGACAAATGTTTACTTCGTCGTACCTATGTTGCCTTAGTGCATATCCAGCTTGGCTTCCGTCTACTAGGTTATTGCCTATGATTTTTATTAAAGCCTAATAGCAGTGGATTACTATACTGCTCTAAATAGCACTTTATGAGGGCCGCCCTTTAGCCCTTTTTACAGAAAGGAGGCTTGGAGTACGCTAGCATCCGCGGAGCAACTTCTCTATCCAGTCATCCGGCAGCCCACCAATCTGCGTGTCAATCTGATCAGGGCTCATTAGTCCGGTAACAGATACATCACATCGATCGAGCAAGTAGGCGCTGTAGCCCAGCCCGTAGACAAAATAGTCGTCTGCCTCTGTTTCTGGATGAAACTTCTCGTAATACTTAACTCCGGCTTCGGTAATACCTCGCAGTTCTGGATGTGAGGCTAAGCCTTGTTCTGATACGTCTTCTATCCATTCTACTCTCTCTACAAGAGGCAGAGATCCAAACCCTTTAGGAAGATCCATCTGCGTATATCCGCAGTATCTATTTAATACGTCTCGAGCTACTAAAGGATGTAGGTCGGATTCATCAAACGCGCGAAGTGCAATGCCCCCACCCGAACAAACGGCATGGCGATGCCTATTGTCTATATGAGAGCTTACAGCTGGGACAAGCATGTCGGACATGACATTTGTTGCATTGCCAAGTTTGCACCACTGGGTCTCGGTTCGAGAATTTATCAGCGTTGATTTCGGGTCGTCTTCCAAACTACGCAAAACCTCACCGCTGGCATCAAAGGTAAATCTCACAGGCAACATATCTCTATATTATATCACAAAAGTCAAGCAAATACAACATATAGGTCTGATAGCCTGCCGCTTTTTACTGAAGTACAGGTGGCTGACTTGCCACAGCCCCCGTGAATAATTCTAAACCTGCTTGTAGATTCCCAGACATGGTCCCAATATCTGCCTGCGTGAGCTTAACAGCTCCAGTCAGCGCACCTCTGTGCCGAGTATACACCCCGCATTGTTTTGCTGCAGTGCTCATTGTTATCAAGCCCTGAGATGCTGCTACTGCAAAAACGCCGGCCTCATCGATAAACGACGGTTCTTTCTCGCCCGATTCTTTAAAAACTTCTCGCAGAACAGCAGCGTACTCACTCGATGAGTCAGTATCCAGAGGCTGTGACGCGTAGGCGTGTCGTCCCCAGCGCCGCCGATTTTCCATAACGCGCTCTGTAATAGCATCATTCTGCTGACCCAAGCCAGCGCCCGTCGCAACTGCGATATCATAGATTATCCTCCCGGCTGTTGGACCGTCGTATATGCTCACGAGATGAGCCAGGCTGCTGTAACGTTCACCGCCCAGATATGTTGACAGGCGTGACGGCCAAGGCAGGCGATCAAGTCCCTGTAGTGTTCTACGCGCTTCTCGTATCTCTTGTGTTTCAATCATGTTTCTATAATACTCTTTCTCTTGTGGCTTACCATAAGAAGCATGTACTCAGCTACAACGGATGGATGCAGAAGTCGTGGCTCTTCCCTGGCGGAAACTTACCGGCCAGGATATCTTCTGCGGCGCCTGCTAGCTTTTCCTGCATGGTATCGAGTGAGCTGCTGCGCTTTTTTACTGTGCCAATCTGCCCTGTTTGAACAAAATCGAGGCTGACTTGCAATGGATCTTCGTCTTTCGCCAGCCGCCACGCTAAGGCGTACATAGTGAGCTGGTTGCTGGCAGTGGTTTTGCTCTTTGCCTTCTCTGGCGTGTCGGCACTGGTGGAGGTTTTATAGTCGCGCACCTCAACGCCGCCATCGATCCCGAGGACGGCGTCAATGCGGCCCTTGAGGATGAGTTTGCTATCAGGCAGGTGTACGCGGAATGGCTCTTCAACAGAGACGGGCATCGGATCATTCTTTATTCGCGCATGGAGCTCCTTAAACGCGGACAGGCCGGCTTTCAGCGCGCGGGTACGTTGGGTTTTCGAGGTGTAGCCGATTACTGGCCAGTTGGATTCTAGTTTCTGCAACTGTACATCGAGATCTGGCAGCGGCGCACTGTTAAGTTTGGCAGCGTTCAGGTCCTGAATCAGCCCATGAAAGAGTGAGCCGACAGTCGTGTTAGCGCTTGGCGCTTCGGGTACGTTCAAGACGTGTTTGTAGTAAAAGTTCAGCGGACAGGTCAAATAATCATCGGCCTGGGATGCGGTCAGGACGATGTTACCATTCTGGCGCAAGTTCGCTGGCAGTGGGATGTTGGCGGGCACAATGGCACTGGCGGTGAGCATTTCGAGGCCGACGAGCTTTTCTGATGGCGACAGGGTGCCGCCTGCGACGCCAAATAATTCTTCGATGAAGCGCGATGGTTTGCGCTTGGTGATACCGTTGTGTGATTCGCTGTGCGTGACGATGAGTTCATTACGGGCTCGCGTCGCCGCTACGTACATTAAGCGCCTCTCTTCCTGGTAGTGATCATCTGCTGCGCTGGTCTTTGCGAGCTCGTCTGGAACCTCAAGGCTACTGCCAAAACGACGAGATGGGAAACTCTGCTCGGTGCAATCGACGACGTAGACGACTGCCCACTCCAGACCTTTCGCTTTGTGCGCGGTCATGACGACTGGCAATTTTGCGGTAATGTTGACGGTGTCGTCTGCGAGTGTTTCTCCCTCGGCCTGCAAAGCGTCAATGTTGTCGAGATAGCTGATCGTGCTCGGAAAGCTACTGACTTGCTCAAAATCATGCAGCGTCGAGAACCACTGGCCAAGTGCCTGCACCGTCTGCGCTGACTCGGCATCATTCTCGGCTTCTTCGTACAGCGTTTGTTTCAGGCCGCTATCGGTCAAGATGTCGTAAGCGAGCGCGCGAACGTAGCGATCCTGTTGCTGGTCACGCCACTCGCTAAGCTGCTTTAGGCTTGCGGCAATCGTCTCGTCCTCAACATCTGCTAGGACGCTTTCGAGTGGTTCATGCTCAGCACGTGCCTTGCTGGCGGCACGCGCGAGTACGGCGGCGTCGCAGTTGAACAAGCGGCTACTGAGCGTGTGAAATAGTGCTGTGTTGTTCGCAGGCTCAGTAACAGCGCGGAGGGCTTCGAGCATCATACTGACGGCTGGATGGCGGTAGAGGTCATTGGTAACACCCGCCACGGTGTGTTCGATACCGCTGGCATCAAGCATCTGATGGACACGCTCAACCGTATTTTTACTGCGGGCCAGCACCGCGATGTCGCCAGGATCCTGGCCGGCATCAATGCGGGTGCGGATATCATCAGCGACCCAGTTTAGTTCAGCATCAAGCCGAGAGAACTTGTGCAGCTGCGGCGATTTGCCCACGCCGCGAAACGCTTGCAAGCGTTTATCTAGGTTATTCATGATTTCGAGGCGATCAGGGTTGTTATATTGGATTAGCCGCCAGGCGCTGTCGAGGATTTCCTGCGTGCTGCGGAAGTTTTCTATCAGCGTGACCTGCTCTGCGTTAGGATAGCGGTTGGTGAATTCGAGAATGTTGGCGAGAGTTGCGCCGCGCCAGCCATAGATAGACTGATCGTCATCCCCAACAACGAACACATTACATTCGCCAGAAGCAACGAGCAGGTCTATCAGCCGTGACTGCATCGGGTTCGTGTCCTGGAACTCGTCAACCATGATGTAGCGATAGCGCTCTTGTAACTTTTTCAGCACGTTTGGTCGCTGCTCAAGCAAATCAATAAGCAAGTAGAGCTGATCGTCGTAATCGATTGCGTTGCGGCTGCGCATAATTTCAAGGTAGGTTCCAAAGGCATTTGCCAGCTCTTGGTGGCGCTTTTTCTCGAGCTTTTGTTCGTCATCGCTGGTTGGTAGATTCGAGGCATAGGCTTTGTAGGCATCAGGCTTTACGAGCTGTTGCTTTAACTTCGAAAAATAGCCGACAATATCGGCCAGCTGACGGTCCGGTTTCGAGATGGGTGCGAAATAATCGAGGCCAAGTTCATCGAGGTGTTCGCGCAGCAAAACGACCTTGCCGTTATCGCCGATCAATCGCAAGTTGGCGCTCATGCCGATCTCAATAGCGAATTCGCTCAAGAGGCTTTGGCCAAAGGCATTGAAGGTGAATAAATTGAGCTCAACGCCGTAGCTGTCATCCAATCGCTCAGATGCGCGGTCAAGCATTTCTTGAGCGGCCTTTTCAGTAAACGTTAATGCGAGGATGTTTTTGCGGTCGATGCCAGATCCAATGAGTGACACGATTCGCTCAACAATGACGCTCGTTTTCCCCGTCCCTGCCCCAGCCACCACGAGCATCGGCCCGTCTTTGTGGTTAACGGCCTGCTTCTGCGCATCGTTTAACTTCACCTGCATAGGTATAGTATACGAGAAAAATGGAGATTACTTTATCCAGTACTACGACCTTGATCTAGTACTTCCCTGAAGTTATCAACACCAAGCGGCTGGAAAGGAACCTCTAGTTGCTCGAGGTTTGCTTTGTTCATAGCTTTCACAATAGAGAAGAGACAGCTTACGGCTGCATCGTAAGAGCTCAATTTTGCAATCGTTAGATTCGGCAGAGGCATATGTTCTGGATCAGCCTCCTCTTCGATTTCAAGCTCTTTCAACAATGCCTGTATATCCATCCGCAGTTCGCGTCCGGTTGAATTGTCAGGAGAAGCTTCGATAGTACAATCATATGGTTGGTACTCTTTAATTTCAAAAATACCAGTTCTGTAGATGAGCCGTTGGTCTCTTGTGCTCGCGGCGCACGTAAGCCTCCTTCGTGTTTCGTCAAAATCAAAAGGGATTATTTCTGGGTTGAGAGCTTTTTTGCCGATAATTCTGATTTGACTGTCAACCAAGCCTTCAATACCAGCGAGGGCTTCGATGCTCGTTACACCTTCGCCGGGTACTTGCTTTCTACCACAACGAAGCCAATCTAGCCGTTTTGCTGCTGGAGTGTGAGTTCTAGATAACTGTGACATGGAGCTAGTCTACTGCAATGGTGGCAAAATAAAAAAAGCCTATGGTTATGTAAAATAGAAAAATACCTTAATTAGAAAGTCAGGCTACAACAATCGTCACCCCGTCTAGATAGTTGACAGCTTATCTTTGCGCGACATCTGACTTCACCCGCATGCTTTCACAATAGCCTAGGCGTATATTTAGCAGATAAAAGCTTAACCTATGGGTGATTTATAGAATTAGGTTTCTCTGAGCACCCGACAGTGTTATACCAATTTCAGGAGGATTAGCATTGTATCGAGCCGCAAGAGTCTCTGCCTGTCCTTGTGATGTGCACGCAGCGAGGTGTATGCCTAAAATTGCTCTGAATATACCGTCTCCGAATATTTCGTGGGCGGTGACAGCATCTTCGAGTACTTTTGGCTCCGTAGTAGGATTAGGTCGTAATCTGGTCATGTGACGAATGCCTCCGTTAATACCTCTTAGTGGAAAGTATTCAGCACGGCCTGGTACAAAAACGTAAGGATCCGATAGTCGTTCCTCAAGCTCAGCAACTTTTTCAGTACCTTTTCTAGGGCCATAAGTATCAAGTATGCGCTTGGCTACGTGTGAGTCTATCAGTATTAATCCTGCCATTGCGCCCAACACCTCCGGTTTGACCTTTAGTCTTTTTGCTATTTCCTCACGTGCAAAAGAGGCGTTAGTTGCTTCTCTAGCGACATGAAAGCTTCTATGAGCCACACTTTGTCTAGTCTGGTTTTTAGCTCTCAGATTTCTTTTTCTTGGCATGGATGTGAGTATAGTAAAAACTCACCCTTAAGAAAAATGCTTGAGTTAATCTTTCATATACTTCGCGAAGTTTTTCTGGAATTTTTCTAGTTTTGGGTTGATGATGACTTGGCAATAGCCAACGCCGGTATTGCGATTATAAAAGTCTTGGTGTGAATCGTCGGCTGGATAGAATGTATCGAGAACATTAACTTCAGTAATAATTGGTTTGTCCCAGTTTTCTTGGGCTTTTTCTTTTGCCGCATGAGCAATTTCTAGCTCGTCCTCGTCGCACAAGATGATTGAGCGGTATTCAGAGCCCATGTCTGCTGTCCCTGGCTGGTTCAGTGTTGTCGGATCGTGCGTACCGAAGAAAATTTCAAGTAACTGCTCCAATGAAATGACAGATTCATCATAGGTGACCTCGACCACTTCTGCATGATTATTATCAGCATTATGAATTTTTCGGTAGTCTGGATCGTCGTCTTTATCACCGCCGGCAAAGCCAGAAACGACGTTTTCAACACCTTTTACTCGCTGGAATACTGCCTCAGTGCACCAAAAACACCCACCGCCAAGCACAATTTTCTTCATGCTTAGAGTTTAACTCGTCTGGCTAGCTTCAGCCAAACCAACACCGTCCGTTACGACACCAAAGTCTAGATCCAGATAGGACGGATCAAGTGATAAGAACGTTTCTATGAGCTGTGCCGCCTGATAGGCATCACGCTCTCCATTAGCCCCGCCGAAACCAGCTATTGCAAGTCTTCGGAATCGGAAGTGTTTTTCGCTGTATACACCTAAAGAAGTCGCAGCAGCGTACCTCTCTCGGACTAGTTCATCAAGAAGTGAATCGTTTGGGTACAATTCCACCTGGTTTCTGAACGGCTTTACTTCTATAATGGAGCCTTTCGGATTTGGGTTTATGCGGTTTGCATCATCTATAAACGCATTGACTATTTCTTTAGTAATGTCATAGCCGTGCTGTGCTACTGCGAGCTTACTCATTCCAAAGAGTACAGCGCTGAACTTTGGGTTATCAAACAAACCTTGTCGAATTCCAGCAAGAACAGAAGCATGTTCACCTTCCGTATCAAAGATCGGAGAGCGCAGGACTCTTGCAGCGGTTGGATAAGCTAGAATCTCTCTACTGTCGGTCATGAGCTGTTCCGTATTGCGCTTCGGCAAGTCTATCAATCGATCCGCAAACAATTTGACCACTTTCATCAAGTGTATAGCGAACACCTGCTTTATAATCACGTAAAAAACGTTCTAGGTCCATCTCGGGTAGCGTCGAGTTAGAGTGGCCTAGCGTTTCATTACTACCGCTCTCAGAACGTAGAGTTTCCATATCTTTCTATAATAGCACAAAATTACTCAAAAGTCAATAGATTGTTCACTTCTCATCTGTTACCCTTGCGGGAATGATTAATTTTGCATTACCTAAGGAATTAGTTGCGCAAGAACCGGCACGGCCGCGTGATAGCGCTCGACTTTTAGTGTACGACCGCAAAACAAAGACTATCACTGATGCTGTGTTTCATGATATTGAGCAGTATCTAATGAACGACACGACACTAGTGGTGAATAACTCAAAAGTAGAAAATTGTAGGTACTTATTTGAGGATGGAAAGATTGAGATATTTGTACTAGAGAAGCTCGATACAACATCGGTGCGAGCCATGGTGCGGCCAGGTAAAAAGTTCAAGCTCGGCAGTTCAGTGCAGCTGACAGACTGGCTAACTGCCACGGTCACGGCGATCGATGATGAAGGCTTGCGCACGCTGCAGCTCAGCGTGCCACATGATGATGAACGACTTAAAGCCTACGAGCACGTTCCCCTTCCCCCATACATCGCTCAAAATGACAAACTCGCGAAAGAATACCAGACGGTATACGCGCGGCCACTCGGCAGCAAAGCGGCGCCAACGGCTGGACTACATTTTACTGATGAATTAATGGCCAAAATTGGTCAGAATCATCGTATCGCTGAAGTGACGCTGCACGTTGGATTAGGCACGTTCGCGCCGCTCAGCGAGGAGAACTATAAGTCTGAAACGTTGCATAAAGAATCGTATGTAATACCGGTTGAGGTCGAGGCTGAGCTTGAGAAAGCACCGCACATTACTGCCGTTGGGACGACGTCAGCGCGAACTTTGGAATCGTGGAAGAAATCGGGTGAAACATCGGGTGACACGGATATTTTCATTCAACCTGGCTATGAATTCAAAGCTGTCGATAGTTTGATTACGAATTTTCATCTGCCTGGTACGTCGCTGCTGCTCATGGTTGAGGCCTTAATCGGCTCGGCATCTGAAATGCAGCGTATTTATGATCATGCAATCGCGGAAAAATATCGTTTCTATAGTTTTGGCGATGCGATGCTGGTGCTGTAGACAATAAAACAAAGCGGATGCTTAACAGGTTATTGTATTATGCATCCATGCATATAAGTGAAAGTGGTTTTGTCATTCCGACGTTTGAACAGGATCAAGGAAAGCATTACCTCACTGAGTCAGCGTTTGCTGAAGCCATTCTCGATCTCACCTGCCAGGTGCATGAATGGCAGGATCGCAATGGACTTGAGATAACTCGGATAGGAAATGCACCAAGGGGCTCAATGGAGACAGTTAGTAGGTTGTCTCAAGCGCTGGGGTTCCATGGGTCCAGTGTGTTTCAACATGCGCTGAACTTCCGAGATGCCGAGGGAAATATTAGGTTCGATTATGATGACGGCATGCCCATCAGTACAAGTGATAGTGCGGTGCAAGAAGCGACTGCAGAGCTTGTCGAGGGACAAGTTGTGCTTTGGCCGGACGATTTAAGCCATACAGGCTGGACTGAATTTGTAGCTAAAAGCGTTCTTACAAAACTTGGAGCAAAGGCGGTGGTGAGCTGCAATATATTCTATAACGAGGGCGATAATCAAACCGGCGTACCGCCAGATATTTATTGGCAAAAAACAGATAGGTGGGTCGTATTTCCCTGGGAACGATTTGAGGAATTCGGTGTGGCTTTAAACGCTGCACGTAATCAAGGTGCCACCGAAGAAGAGCTATCCCAGTTGAAGCAAAATTTCCTAAAAGCAACACAAGTCTAGGCGGCCCGTGATAATGCCCTGCGTCTTCGATCTATTTTTATTGCAGTGAGCCAAGAAGCGTAGAGCTCAGCTTCATCTCTTGTGAATGCCGGCTGCCCATATTCCAGCATTGAAACCACCTGGTATAGATTAAACAGCCCTGCTCGTTTTCGACCTGGGCCAGTATTAGGGTTATGAAAGGTGTCTACATCGTACGGCTGAGACGCCGTGCTAGCTACATACTGAGATATTTTTTCAGTAACTCCACCCAGATCAACCGGGATTGGTGTTGCGCTTGTTATCTGAGGAACATCGTATTTGGTGCTCCATTGTGAAATGATGGCGTTTGTGACGACGGCTAATCTAAGCACTGTATTGTTAGCATTCACTGCTTGGTTTGCGGGTCGGTGCCTCGAAACCGTTTTTCTTTTCTTGCCTGCAATTCTATGCGTTACTGATTCTGCGATTGTGTATCTGCGATCTGCTAATAGCGTGGTGTCATGAGGCACCCTACGCTCACTTACAACGTTCATCACTCGTGGGCCAGGAGATACTATCTTACCTTTTGGGGTATAACGAAATGGGGTTGTAATGCTTCTCATCGGCACTCCAGGCTTGTAATGATGGAATTTACATCCTTCGGGAAAGCTGCGGTCGGGCACCTCTCCTTCTTCGAGC
>JAUHWW010000016.1 GCA_030427365.1 bacterium
GGATGCTCCGAACCGTAGAAAAAGTAGCATCTATGAAAGACAAATCAATAACGCTCCGTGCTACTACACGATCGCCGGTTGTGGCATCTGTTGAGCCATGAATCGCGTCCTCAGGCCTTAAAACTTTCGGATCATCTATCGCGATTGCATCAGGTGGCACAGCTATGTGCATCCCTGGATCAATCGCAATAAGGAGTGTGTTGTCCGCTTTTAAACTGTGGGGGTGATGAAAGAAGGTGTCGTGTCTTGTTGCGCGCATAGGTGGTAACTCAAAGGAGCAACTCACCTGAACCCCCTATAGTGACTTTCTGTGCGCCCATGTATTGTTTGTTTCCCTTGCTTCTACGGTGAAGTTTACAACAAAGGGCTTATGGTAAAACATGATATTTATCACACTTAACAGACTGCGGCGGTATGTCAGCAGCCTCGATTATGGTATAACTATAAGCAAGATAAACCATAAATACCAAACACATTGAGCCAATCAACAACCAATAGTCTCTCCATAAGCGGACTGAACCGAATCGGGTTATTGCTAGCACCGTCATACTTGAGCGGCTTGCTCGTTTTTGCCGCGACGGTCATTATTATCGGCTCTGCGGTTATAGGAGGGTTGCAGAATAATGAGCTCGTGACATCTGTGCTCGATGTATTTGCAGCCAAGACGAGTGATCTGACAAACGCAAACGGCGGGGCGGCGGCTGTCGGTGACGTGATAGAATCGAGTGCTATCGACGACATCGTGTATGTCGGGTTCTGGGCGCTAACCGGCAGTTTGGTGTATATGATACTGCAAATTCTCACCAAAGGACTTGAGCCTGTGAAAGATGTGTTTGCTTCACTCGGACATGGGGAGCGGCACCGAGGGGCGGTCATAGTCGAGTTGACGACGCAGATGATATTGCGAGTTATTTTTATTTTTGTTGCTACGGCATATGTTTTCATCATCAAGGACTTGCTTATTCCATTTGCGGTCGCGGTTACAACGTATGCAGTTGGATTGCCAGCATTTAGCATGGTTATGAACATAGTGCTCGCTTCTGTTGTGCTGATGGTAGGGCTGCATCTTCTGACAGTGCTATTGCGCATGGCCGCTTTGCGTTTGCGTGTGTTCGGCGGCGCAGACCTCTCGCTATAAGAGTAGAAATAAGTTGCAGCGAGAAGAAATGCCGCGTAAGCTTAAGCGAGGTATGCGAAAAAACATGCGGTTTTACTGCTTTTCCCCGTTTGTGATGTTGTCCACTGTTGTCGTTGAAGTTGCTTTGGCGCTGTTTGTGATCGCGAAGTACCGACGTTCACCTATTTTTGGTCTGTCTATTACGTTACTTCTTCTTTTAGCGACTTTTCAAATGGCAGAGTATGGTATCTGCCGTGAGGTACTTTTTTCTGGTGACGTCTGGGGACGCATCGGTTTTGTCGCTATCACGTTGCTACCTGCTGTTGGCGTGCATCTGATGCAGACGTTGCGGCAGAAGAAAACCGATGCGATTACTATCGCAGCCTATGCCACAGCAGGCGTATGGGTGCTACTGTTTAGCTTTGGCGACGTCATTCAAAGCTACCAATGCACGACAAATTATCTCGTTTTCTCCATGGAGTCAGGCTACGGCGGTGCGTACTTTATGTACTACTACGCATGGCTGGTCACAACGATCGTAAGTTCATTTATGGGCTGGAAAGCGCGAGAACTACACGCCACCCCACTTCTGTGGCTCATTATTGGGTATTTGAGCTTTATCGTGCCTGCCACGGTGATATGGTTGCTTGACGGTCCTGCGGCGCGTGGCCTGCCAAGCATCATGTGCGGTTTTGCTGTCTTGTTTGCGCTGGTTTTGGCATTCAAAGTCGTACCATCTAGTCTCGTCACTACCCCATCTGGAAAAACGAAGCAAAAAAAGGTAAAATAAAAGCCACTTTCGCTCGTAAATCAGACGCAAAAGTTAATGGGATGTGGCCAAGTGGTAAGACTACCTTGGTTTTGGTCTCGTGCATTCGGGTGAGAAGCGCCATTCGCGCGCTTCGGAAACTCGGAGACAGATTTGAAACTTATTTCAAGTATGTCGAGAGCGGGTCGGGACTCGGCTAAAACATGTTTTCACCGAGATCGTGACGAGAACCAAATTTAATTATTCGAACCCCCTCTTCTTGGGTTAAAATGAAGATTACAATAATGGGATGTGGCCAAGTGGTAAGGCACCAGGTTTTGGTCCTGGCATTCGGGGGTTCGAATCCCTCCATCCCAGCCAACTAAGAAGTCCGCATCATTGCGGGCTTTTTAGTTGGACTGAGCGAATGCGAAGTGATTCGAACCCCCGCGGGCGGTTCGTTTCGCCAAGCTATGCTTGGCCATCCCTCCATCCCAGCGGGTTAAGCTTTATGAATGTTCGCCGCTGCTCTTCACTCGATGCATGGCTTCGTGGTTTAAGCCAAAGTAATGCGCAACTTCATGCCAGACAGTTTCGTAGATTTGTTTTTTCAACGAGTCTTTCTCGCTGAACATGTGCGTCATTGGAAAGCGAAAAATGGTAATGGTCGCTGGAAGTAGTCCGGACATCTGGCTGCTGCGCTGTGGCCGCGTGATGCCTTCAAATAGCCCGTACAGTGCGCTGCGCGGATGGAGATTGAGCATGTAGCGTTGTTGCGGCGTCGGCATGTCTTCTATCTTAAATACGACGTTTTCGTGCACATCCGCATATTCTTCAGGTATGTTATCGATCGCCTCTTTCACAAGAGCTTCAAACTCATCATGACTAACGAGGTGTGCTGATTCATCCATGTACCCATTGTACATGTGTTTAAGTGACTGCTAAAATATATTCATGCTGAAACTACTTGCCGCGACAGCACTCATACTCGGCGGACTATTCGCCCTATTCCTTTTGACGGCACCGACGAATCAAGAAGCAATGCAAAATGACTTTACTGAAGCCAAGACGACAGAAACGAAAGCGCAGCTTGAAGAGACCGCTGACCTTGAAAATCGCCCGGCCCTTATTATCGGGGACCCGAACGCAAATGTGACGCTCGTTGAATACGGAGATTTCAAATGTCCGTCATGTAATCAGTTCCACCACGGGGTAGGTCAGCGTTTGCGCTCAGAGTATATTGATAGCGGCCAGCTGAAGATAGAGTTTCGCAACTTCCCTTTTATTGGTCCTGATTCAGGCCGAGCAGCCCGAGCGACCTACTGCGCCAACGATCAAGGTGCGTTCACAGCCTATCACGACAACGTTTATGGCTATTTATGGGACACATTCTATACGCAGGGAGATCTGAACGCGGAGTTTCGTGATGTGTTGACGTTCGAAAAACTCGAAGAGCTGATGGCGGATGAGCTAGCTGACCCTGAACTGTTTGCCAGCTGCATACGATCTGAGGAAAACAATAAATTTATCGATGCCGACCTGCTCCTCGGAGCGGATGATGGCATTACAGGCACGCCAGGTTTCGTCGTCGCTGGTCAGACCATTACTGGCCCATCGAACTACAATACGTTTAAAACATTAATCGATATTGAGCTTGGGCGCTAGATGAAGAAATTTCACCTTACGCTTTTTAAGGCAAAAGTCGCGGCGCTGAATATCGGCCGCGTCCTGTTACGGCCAACATATTTTGCGTTGTTTATCATCGCCACGTTTGTGGTCAGTAGTTTTATTCTGTGGTCACTCAATCTCGAATTAGTCAGCTACATCGTGTTTGAGGCGCCAATTGCGCTGGCGGATAAAATGCGGTTTTTCAGTGAGACGTACCGAGATATTTTCGTAACCTATGACAACGCCCAAGCGCTTGGAATCGTCGTATTTTCCCTGCTGTTTGGCATTAACTCTGCGGTTTTTGTGTATGTACTGCGCCTGCGTAGCTTCAAAGACATGAAAAAGCAGTCTAGCGCGAGCGGCGCAGGCTTTATCGCTGCTGTTATATCCGGCGGTTGCGTCGCCTGCGGTACGTCACTGCTCGCGCCGCTGGCAGCGACACTTGGTGCCACGTCGGGGGCGTTCTTACGTGACCTCTCACTATGGCTCAACTGGATTGGCAGCGGCCTGATCATCTTTAGCCTCTATCACCTCGGCCAGCTGGCAGTGCCTAGCAAATCTTGAGCTGATTACATCACGCTTTTGTTTAGCCTGACCTATGTGTTTATACTTTGCCTAATGCTAGACGTAGAATCATTTCGACCAGAGACAAGCCCCGAATCACTTACGATTATTAAAGGTGGCTGGGGATTTGATACAGAATTTTATCAGGCTATGGGTATTGATATGCAGATCCTGCAAGATCCTGCAGAGACTAGTCCGATTCCGACACTCAGAAGACGTGCCTTTAACCTTGCTTTGATAGTTAGTAAAGACCAGGGTGGCCTAGTTGAGAGAGCGTCACAGCAGCTTGAAAAAGCGAACGCAACAGTGAGACGTCTCTGCTCATCCAGAGAAGCAGCTATAAATGAACTGAGAGGTGCAGTTGATCCAGAACACCCTGCCGTCGTTGCCTATCAGGAAAGAAGAAAGAGAGCTTTGTTAGAACTTGCAGCGACCTTCGAAGATACTGATTCTGAAAGAGCGTGGAGTATAAAACAAGAAGCAGCAGTACCAAAAAGCGTTGATACAATTGATATGCTTCATCTTATGGTTGTACGTAGGACCAACCAGGATGTATTTGAGATTGATGAGGGGCATACTTATCCCTACAGGTTAGGCATAACACCAACTAAGGACCCTTTTCTGAATGCAATCGCTGCAACAACTGCGCGAGCTGCTATGCATTTTGACCTGTAGAGTTCCTTTTTAGCGGTCGATAGTTTTGCGGGCTTCTTCTCGCTTCATGCGAGCGATGCTTTCGATGGTGTATTCATGGCGAAGGTGTTTCTTAATCTGATTGAAGTCGACGCCGACTTTCTTGTGCGGGTTGAACATGTTTTCTGGGTCAAAGATATGTTTCACCTGATCAAATAACTTCTCAATCTCTGGCGTGAACATTACAGGGCGATAGACAGCGCGCATGAGGCTGTCGTTGTGCTCACCGGCTGGTGTGCCGCCAAGTTCTTTTACCATGCCGTAGAATTCATCAGTCATGGCAAAGAGTTTCTTGCGGTCACTGGCCTTTGAGAGATCCATGAACGGCTGCATGTGCAAGTCTGCATCGCCAGCATGACCCCAAATAGCAATCTCCAGATCGTATTTATTAAATATTTCGTACGCGCGGGTAATAAACTCAGTCAGTTTATGTGGTGGCACGGTGCCGTCTTCGATAATTGGCAAAGCTTTTTTCTTGCCAGGAATCGTCCACATGACAGCGGCAGCTGAGCGGCGCAGTTTCCAGGCTTCTTGCTCCTCTTGCTCAGTGGATTTGAGAGACGAATCATAGGCAAGTTCATTCACGATAGCATGCGCTTTTGCCAGTTTGCCTTCGCGCTCATCATCATTCTCATCGTCAAATTCACAAAGTAGGACAATAGCTGGGACTTTGCCTTCAGGGAGGAGTCCTTCTAGCAATTCAGGTTTTTGCTTGTTAACGAGGTTGATGAGGTTCTCATCGACGATTTCGAGAGCACTCGGCTGCAATTCATGCAGCTTTTGAGCGGCCTGGCCGGCAACGTCGAGCGAATCGTAATAGCTTACAAGCAGTTGCACGTTTTCAGGATCTGGCAGCGGAGCTGTGCGCAGGCGTATTGCAGTTACAAAGCAGAGCGTTCCCTGCGAGCCAACAATTACTTGTGCGGGGTTAAAATGACCATTTTCCTGAACGCGCCAGAGTGCGTATCCAGAGGATTCTTTTGTTGTTTGCGGATGATCATTGTTAATCGTGTCTTGGTTGTTATTGACGAGCTGTTCAAGCTGACGGAAAATTTCACCCTCTAGGCCTGATTTTCCTTTGCGCTCGTCGAGCTGGGCATCGTTCATAGCGTGCAGCCATGTCACAGTGCCATCAGAAAGAACGACCTGCACCGCTTCGACATAGTCGCGCGTCGCGCCATACTTGACTGTTTTTTCACCAGCAGCATTGTTGGCGACCGCACCACCAATCGTGCAAATTTCTACCGATGCTGGATACGGCGGGAGATAGCGACCACGTCTTTTAAGTTCCGACTGCATACGGCCGTACAAGCAGCCAGGCTGCACGACGACATAATCATCGCCGATTTCTAAGATTTGGTTCATATAGCGCATAAAATCAACGATTAGCCCGGTGTTGATAGGGCCGCCGCCTTGATCAGTACCGTTACCGCGAGCTGTGAGCGACACCTTGTCAGCGCCGAGCTTGTGCACCTTGTCGGTTTCTTGCACGAGTACTTGCACATCGTTCACGTCTTTCGGGAAGACAATTGCCGTTGGTTCGAGTTCAAAGACACCGCCATCTGTTGAATAATAGCGAATGTCATCATCCCTGACGCTTATATCGCCGGCCATACGTTCGCTTAAGGTGCGTAATAACTTTCTCATGTGTTCCCTCCCTAGAATTCGGCGAGGCGTTCGCCTCTTTGCCAATGCTTATGTGCTACATCATACACTAAAAAGTTCTCGAGTACCCACCTGTCAGCTTCGCGGCGGGCATGCCATCCTTCGCTGCCGTCGATAACACCATCTTCAGTCTCGAGCAGCGCCCATTCACCGCCAATCGGCACGACGTACTCAGGCTGCTTCGGCGCGTAGGAGAGCCATTTTTGCTGGTTACTAGCGCGCTTTAGGTTGTCAGCTAGTGCTATCGCATTATGGATCGCCGTTTGGGCCATGCCTGCGTACTTCGTGTCGGCAGCATCTCCTATCACGAAGATATCTGGGCTGTTGGCATTGAAATACTCACTCACCTGCACGCGTCCGCGATCACCAATGGTGAAAATGTCCGGATAGCTTGCAAACAGTCCGTTGGCGCGGTTGCCAGCTGTCCATATGGTCACATCTGAGTGCAGCGTTTTCCCGTCAACGTCGATACTATCAGCTGCCGCAGCGGTCACTTTACTACCCAGTAGTACTTCGACATCAAGCTCTTTTAGTCGTTTCTCGGCTGTTTTTGATGATTTTGCTGACAGCATCGGCAGGACATGGTCTGATGCTTCTATCAGGCGGACGTTAACGCTTAGGCCTTCGATACCATGCATGCCAGCGACAACGCGTGAAAAGTTACGAATATCGGAGGCAATCTCGACGCCAGTTGGTCCTGCGCCGATAACGCTGACCGATACTGGCTTCTTACCTGCACTGCGAAAAGCTCCAACGAGGCGATGTCGCAGCTTTATCGCGCTGGCGATGTCGTACATGTGCTCAGCATGGAGCGCCATGCCTGGAATGTTGAAAAAGTTCACTTCATAGCCGACTGCCATAACAAGATAGTCATAGGAGTACACGCGCCCACTCTCGCCTTCGACTTCTTTGGTTTGCGGACGTAATTCAACCACCGCATCGAGTTCAACGCGGACATTTAGCGAATCATCAAATATCTCCGCCAGTGGCACGACCACCTCAAGTGGTGATTTTCCGGTGGCGCTGCGGTACATGGCACCGTGATACTCGAACCGATTACGCGGTGTTATCAGCGTGACCTCAAAGGCTTTGTCGTTAGATAGTTCGTGAGCGAGTTTGACGCCGGCGAATCCACCGCCGACGATAACGATACGTTTTTTCATAGTGCTTAAGGCTAGTATAAACCGCAGGAGACGCGTAACGCAAAACCAGTTATACTTACTACCTAGAGATGAGAGTGATCGAACCGCAGAAACAGGCTGTTACCGCTGTTAAGCCACGGCGGCGCTTGTCGTATAGAGTTATTGCTGCAGTGGCAGTTGCCATCGTTGTTGGGTTTTTGCTGTGGCCGCGTACGGTTGCGAGCCCTGATCTAAGCGTGAGCGAGCCTGAAAGTGTCGTTCCAATAGCGACCGAAGATGCTGCGCAAGAACAGGTTGATCGAATCCTTAGCGACAGTGAATTTCGCCAGCTATACAACAATATCCGCCAGCCCAATACTACTCCAATAGAGAATCCGCCGTCGATTACTGGAAGCGATGCTGCTGATCGACATATTATCGAGCTTGCTGAGTTGCGGGGATATAAATTGCGCAGTGAGGCAAGTGGCGCGCTCAGCCCTGTAGATGGCGTCCGCTTGCAATCTGACGCTGCCGCCGCGTGGCTTGATATGAAGCGAGCGGCTGCCCAAGATGGGATTAGTCTTCGCCTGACAAGCGGCTTTCGTAGCGTCGCAGATCAGTTGACGATATTTCGCTCGCGCCTGAACGCCACCGGCGCAACGACACAGAACATTGCTGAGGGGTATGCCGATAACGATCTGAATAGTGTTATGGATCGCGCGGCGCCGCCAGGCTACTCACGTCATCATTCAGGCTACGCCATTGATATGCTCTGCCCAGGGACAGTGTTTGAAAGGTTCGGTGAATCACGGTGCAGTGAATGGCTAACGAATGATAATTATCAAAACGCTCGCCAGTATGGCTTCATACCGAGTTATCCAGACGATACCAATAATCAAGGGCCGTTGCCCGAAGCCTGGGAATATATTTGGGTCGGAACTGAATTGACAGCAGTGGAGCCGCAGCCATGAGACGAATATTCCGACGAAAAACAGTAATAGTAATCATTATAGTTGGCTTGGTTGCGAGCGCCGCGGCTGCATATGTCCTTTTTCGAAGTGACGGGCGCGTATCTGATGAGAATCGGCCTTCTGCAGGTAATGGGCAGCAAGAAGCAACACCGCCCGAGAACGATCAGACAATTCGTATTCTCCTGACCGGTGACATCATTGCTCATGATTCGCTGAACGAAAACGCCGAGAGCGATGGAGGCTATGATTATCTGCAGTTTATGAGCACGTTTCAATCAGTGTTTCAATCAAGTGATATCGTTTTTTGCAATCAATCAACGCTGATTGGCGGTGATACTTTTCCGATTACTGGCTATCCATCGTTTAATGCACCAGCGGCGCTTGCACGTGATATGGCGGCTGTTGGCTGCAACGTCATAAACACCGCCTCGAACCACAGTTTTGATAAGACGCAAAGCCACATTGACGCAAATGTGCAGATATGGGAGCAGCAGGACGTCTTTGCAGTTGCTGGACAGAATGCATCAGCAGAGGCACAGAACGACATTGCGACATTTACTGTTGAGGGCAAAACCTTTGCTTTCTTGGCGTACACAACATATAGCAATGTGACGCCGCCGAATAGCTACGGCGTGAATATGTACTCACGAGAACGTGCAAGTACGCAGATTGCTGCAGCGAGGGCGGCAGGCGCTGACTATATTATGACCAGCATGCGTTGGGGGACAGAGTACGCTGATTCGGTCAATAGCTTCCAGAAAGCAGAGGCAGCCTTTCTAGCCGGCGAAGGCGTCGATATTATCGTAGGTCACGGGCCGCACGTTTTGCAGCCGGTTGATCGCTTGTCTCGGGCTGGCGGCGGTGAAACCATCGTGTGGTATTCACTTGGCAATTTCTTGCAGACGCAGCTGGAGCCAGAGGCGCTGTTTAATGCCATCGGTGTGGTTGATATCAATCTATCCAGCGGACAAACCACACTCGCCTACGAGCCGATCTACATGCACTATGAATGGACACCGCAAGAGCGAGCGCGTGGTGATTTATTGCAACGCAAGAACTTGCAGCTGACGTGGCTCGACGAAGCTGATGACTTGTTTGCACGCTCACCGCTTAGTGGCGAGACGAGCATTGAGCAGCAAGCAACTCGTATCCGTGAAGTGCTCAATCGATTCACACCTGTCGAGCTGATCGATATATCTCAGTAGGTTGGTGCTGGCGATAGGCCGAGATATTCTTCGAGCGTGAGACCTCTGGCTGTTATTTCCTGAGCATATTCCGCGCCAACATAACGAAAATGCCATGGTTCGTATTGATAGCCGGTTATTGCCGACGCTCCATCAGGATAGCGCAAAATAAACCCGTAATCGGCGGCGTTTGCTGCCATCCACTGCCCTTCTGGGGTATTTTCAAAACAGATTTCCAGATGACATGCGCCACTTGGTGATGTCACATCGAAACTCAAACCACTTTGGTGCTCACTGTAACCTGGCCGCGCACTGTAGGTGTCGGCGGCTTCTTTGCCGTCACGAGCCACGTAAGAGTCATAAAACTGTTTCTGCGTGCCAGCAGAGCGGTAGCCACTGCCAAATACCAGTGTTACTCCCTCGGCCTCGGCTGCTGCAAACATCGCTTTGATGTCGTCGCTAATTGAGCGGTCAATCTGCATCTGTTCAGCGCCCGGACTGAGCCGCAAACGGACATCAGGCACTACAAGATCTGGTACATAGTCCAGCGGCTGAATCGGATTCTGCTTGTTAATAACCAGGATATCTGGCATCTTCTCCCCTTGCTGGCCACCCTGCTGGTTGGATCTCTGCTCCGGCTTTGCAAGGCTACTTAGGGCATTATCAGATGTTTCCGTGACCGTCACTGTCTCATCGTTACGAATCATGAAGACGTACACTGCTCCAGCCAAGGTGACGAGCACCAGCAGTGTTAGGAGTAGTTTTCTAGACATAGAATCAGTATAACAGCGGCAATATTATGTGTTCAGCAAAGGCGTAGCAATCAGGGGTGTTTTCCGGTATAGTAAACGAAACTCTACTGCAACTATAACCATGAATCATATTTTCGAGAACTACGACGATATGCTGAAGCATATCCAGCCGCTGTCTATCAATGGTCTGAATGGCCGTGTTTTACGCATTCCAGCCAACAAAAAGTCGCGACAAAATCGTGAAATTCTGATGATTTATGGTCATCACGCATCTCTTGAGCGTGCCTATACTATCGTCGAAAACGTCGCCGAGTACGGGAACGTTACGATGCCTGATTTGCCGGGATTTGGCGGTATGGATAGTTTTCACGGCATCGGGATGAAGCCGACCCTTGATAACCTCGCAGACTACCTAGCGACTTTTGTGAAGCTTCGCTATCGCGGCAAACGGTTGTCCATTATGGGGATGTCGCTCGGTTTCGTGATCGCGACGAGGATGTTGCAGCGCTATCCGGAGCTCGCAAAAAAGGTTGATGTGCTGGTTAGCATGGTCGGATTCACGCGCAAGGATGATTTCACGCTGTCTGCTCCTCGTCAGAAGGCTTACTTGCTTATGTGCAATGTGTTCAAGACTCGCCTCGGGAGTAGCTTCTTCTACCATTTAGTGCTCGCGCCGCCGGTCATTCGGGCGTTCTATGGCAAAACACATAATGCCAAAAAGAAATTCCGCCATCTAAGCGCTGATAAAAAGCGCGCTATGATGGATTTCGAGGTGATGCTTTGGCGCGTGAATGAGGTGCGGACGTACATGGAGACAGGTAAGATTATGCTGACTGTCGATAACTGCGGCGTCCAAATTGATTTGCCCGTCCACCACATATCCGTCGCTGGTGACCAGTATTTTGATAATAACGTCGTCGAGCAGCACATGCGCGTGATATTCAATGATTTCACCAATCACATTGCGCATCTGCCAAACCATGCGCCGACGGTCATTGAGACAAAAGAGGCTGCTGGGATATTTATGCCGGATAGTTTGCGCAAAGTGCTGAAAAAGCTACCGCCATCAGTAAAGAAGACGACGAAAGCGAAGAAAAAATGAGAAAGCTAAAGATTGCAATTTTTACGCCTTATAACATTTTCAAAGCAGGCGGTGTGCATGAACACGTTACTGAACAGGCGAGAATTTTGCGCAAGCGTGGACATAATGTGACCATTCTGACCCCACGGCCTGTCGGTGAAGGGCTCACTGATGCTGATGCGCCGAAAGGCGTGGTCTTTCTCGGAGGCTCTCGACGAATAAAGGCACCGCACGCAACAAGTGCTGATGTATCTATCAGTCTCGATAACGAAGCCATTGATGCCGAGCTTGCGAAGGGGTATGACATTTTGCATGTTCATGAGCCGTTGGTACCAATCGCTGCACGGCAACTGCTTGCACGTGCAGAGGGGCAAGCATTGCGTGTCGGCACATTCCATGCAGCTTTGCCTGGAAATATGCTTGGAAAATCGCTGGTCGCTGGGTATAAGACCTACGCTCGATCGGTGCTGCCAATGGTGGATGCTATTTCAGCTGTGACTCCAGCTGCGATTGGCTATATCGAGCAGTTTGCTAAAATGCCGATCACGTATATACCAAATGGCGTAAATCTGAAGAATTACAGAATTAAAAGAACGCAGCGCGATCCAGCAACCGTCCTCTACATCAACCGGCTAGAAAAACGAAAAGGCCCGCTGCACGTTATTAAAGCATTCCATTACCTGAAAACTGAATTACGGCCTGATGCCAAGCTTATCATGTGTAGTGATGGACCAATGCGCTCGAGTTTAGAGCAGTATGTACGAGACTATCAGATTGAAGATGTTGAATTCCGCGGTCATATTACTGAAGAAGAAAAGCTTGATTTGCTTGCGACAGCAACAGTCACGACGTACCCGTCACTATACGGAGAGAGCTTTGGCATTGTGCTGGTCGAGGCAATGGCAACGGGCACACCAATTGTGGCCCATCCGAACGATGGGTACGTATGGGTACTGACAGAAACGGGAAGAGTCGGACTTGTTAACTGCAAAGATGAGAAGGCCTATGCGCATCGTTTGCAGCTCATGATGGAAGACCAAGATATCCGCAAAGTCTGGCAAAAATGGGCGAAGGATCACGTCAAGCAGTACGACTACGAAACGATTGTCGACGCATACGAGAAGCTGTACCGAAAACACATGTTCGCGAAGAAATCGAAGAAAAATTAGTCAAGAAACGCCCAAGCATACGCTCTGAACGTTTCTCGAAGCGCAGGGTCATTGCCGTGCCCTGCGGATACAAAGTGTAAATGACAAGATTTACCAATGCTTTCAGCAAGTCTGTGCGCATTTTCAGGCGGGCACACCATATCAAAACGACCGTGCACCATAACCGTTGGAATAGATGATAGTTTCGCTACGTTGCTATACAAAAAGTCGTCATCTTTGAAGCAGTTATTTATAAAATAGTGAGCTTCAAGTAATGCAAGCGCCAGTGATGTTTCGTCAAAGTCTTCAGTTTTCAGTTTGACGTTTTCAAAATCATCATCGATGCTCATTGCAGCAGATTCGAGCAGCACCCATCTGCGCATGTGCTTTTGCTTTTCTTCCTGGCTACCATTTTGGAGTTTTTCGAGGTAATAGGCAACTGTGTTACCTTGTTGATCTTCAGGCACGAGCTCGTTGTATTGCTGCCAGGCGTCTGGGTAGTGCGTTGCTAATCCACCTTGCTGGATATAGTCCAGCTCAGCTTTCGTGCCGGTGAATATACCGCGCAGGAGCATCTTCTTTACATGATCTGGATAAGTGACGGCATACGCAAGTGCCAGAAAAGAACCCCACGAACCACCCGTCAGTTGAATTGTCTCAAACCCTAACTTCTTGCGTAGCTTCTCAATATCGCCTATGAGGTCATCTGTTGTATTGTTTTCTGTTGAGGCAAAGGGCGCGCTATTACCGCATCCACGTTGGTCATGAAATACAATATGATGTTTTTTTGGGTCATAGGCAAGTTTGTGCTTATCTTTACATCCACTACCAGGTCCGCCGTGGAGATAAAATGTTGGCACGGCATCTGGGTTACCCCAGCGTTGGTAGTAAATTTTGTGGCCATCGCCAACATCGAGGTGGCCAGATTCTAAGGTGTATTGGTCATCATTCATGTCTCATAGTATACGGTATACTACATGCATGGTAATTGGGCTTGTGCTTGATGATACGCTTGATCGTGCCGACGGTGTACAGCAAGCGGTCATCGCAATCGGCGAGGAGTTGCGCAAACGAAAGCACGATGTGCATTACATCGTTGCTGAAACCGAGCGAGATGACCTCAAGAATATTCATTCGGTGAGTAAATTCGTCTCGGTAAAATTCAATGGAAATTCTGTACGTACGCCGCTCCCTGCGCAGAAAGCTAAATTAGCAGAGCTCTATGGCAAGATAGATTTTGATGTCTTGCACGTCATGATGCCCTTCAGCCCCCTGCTCGCTGGACGAGTGGTCGCTACCGCACCAAAGCTGACAAAAGTAGTCGGTACGTTTCATATATTGCCATATAACATCATCGCGACCGGAGGCACGAAACTGCTTGGCAAAGTGACCAAGCAGACCATTGAGCGTATGAAGCGATGCTTTGCAGTTTCAGCCCCTGCGAAGAAATTCATGGATGAGGCCTTCGGGACGTTTAATAAAAGCGCCGTACTTCCAAATCCAGTTGATTATCACTATTTTCACTCTTTCAAGAAACAGCCGAGTGATAAGACGCAAATAGTCTATGTCGGTCGATTCGAGGAGCGTAAAGGTGTGAAGCAGCTCGTAGAAGCGTATGCTGAGTTGCCAGAATCCATGCGCCTCCATAGCGAACTCACAATGATTGGCAAAGGGCCACTAGATGAATATGTGCGACTGCGTGCCGAGCAGCTGGGCATCGACATCAGATTGCCTGGATTTGTCAGTCAGGAAGAAAAGGCTCAGACATTGGCGAATGCGGACATCGCGGTATTTCCTGCTATCAGCGGCGAGAGTTTTGGCATCGTGCTGACTGAGGCGATGTCAGCTGGAGCAGGTGTGACACTTGGCGGGAGTAATCCAGGCTATGCAAGTGTGCTGGAGCCGTGGCCGGAAACGTTGTTTGATCCGAAAAATACGAAGGAACTGACTGATGTGCTCGCAAAAATGATACGCGACCCTCAGTTGCGAGAAAAAATTGGTAGCAAGCAGCATGAGGCCGTCAAGCAGTACGACATAAACGTCGTCGTTGATCATTTAGAGAAGGCCTACAGCAGTTAACACTTGCACTGAGTCGCAATACCAGCAATAATACAGTCATGCTTGGGAGAAAAAAGAAAGCGCAAGAGTTCACAATTTCGAACGAAACAATTGTTCGCATTATTGCATTTGGACTTGGAACGGTGTTGCTGGTGCGTTTTTTCGAGAATATCGCCCATCCGTTGACCCTCATTTTCGTATCATTTTTCCTCGCTTTATCTCTGAACCAAGCGGTAAACTGGGTATCGAAGCGACTAAAGAGTAAAAATCGCGCGAAAGCAACAGCGATCGCCTACGCGGTCGTGGTCTCTGTTCTTGTCGGATTTTCAGTACTGGTTGTGCCACCGCTTATTAACCAAACACGCGAATTTATCGGGGATATCCCGCAAACCGTGAGAGATCTCGAAGATGATCAAGGATTCGTCGGTGACACGGTACGCCGTTACGAACTAGAAGAACAACTGAACGAATTTGCGAATACGTGGGCACAAGACTTTGGCAGAGTCAGCGGACAGGCAGTTTCTGTGGCTAACCGAGTGGTATCGAATCTCATATCGATAATTACGGTGCTGGTGCTTACATTTATGATGCTTGTCGAAGGGCCACGCTGGCTTAGTTCTTTCTGGCGACAGATTCCGTCAGATCGCCGCCCTCAGGTTAAACGTGTTACCGGCGAAATGTATGACGTCGTTAAGAATTATGTGAACGGCCAAGTTGTCGTTGCTGGTATAGGTGCTGGTTTCTCGATTGTTGCACTGTTTATCGCAACAGAGATATTTGGCGTGAGCAGCATTAACCCAGTTGCTTTCGGCGGCATTGTATTTCTCTTTAGCCTTATTCCGATGTTTGGGGCGACAATTGCAGCGGCCATTGTTATCTTGTTTAGTTTGTTTGCGAGTGTGCCACTTGCTATCACCATGGCGGTTTATTTCATCGTCTACCAGCAAGTCGAGAACGCAACGATTCAGCCAATGATCCAGTCCAAAGGAAATGACCTGACGCCAATGCTTGTGTTTATCGCTGCCATCCTCGGTGTTGGCTTCGGCGGTATCTTAGGTGCATTTATCGCTATACCAATCGCAGGCTGTGCAAAGATTCTTGTAGACGATTGGCTTGAGACGCGCAAGGTCGGCGAAACAACCGAAGCTTAAAGACGATACCAAATTTGCCCGCGAGGACCATCATTAATACCGATTCCCTGATGGTCCAGTTCGTCTCGAATTCGATCTGACTCTTCCCAGTTTCTTTCATTTCTTGCCTTTGAACGTTCTTCAAGTAATTTTTTTTGCGCAGGAGAAATGTCCTCACCCAAAATCTGCAAACCAAGCGCCGATTCTATATAGGCGATATCTGCTCGTGCTGGTGAACTGGTTAGTTCTTTTTCAAAAATTGCAAAATAAAGGCTTAAATCACTTAACGCTTTTGGGGTATCAAGGTCTTTCATTAGAGCATTCGAAATTATTGACTGAATATTGTCAACATTATGCCTTTGTTCCGGTAGTTGCCACAGAAGGTCTGCCGAGCTTCTCCAGCTTTTCATTCGGTTTCTAGCCGCCTCTAAAATCTCACAACTAAAATTACTCTCACTTCGGTAGTGACTCTCAAGCACAAGCATGCGGAAATCTTGCGGGTTGTAGCCTTTTTCTTCGATATCACGCAGCGTGTAGAAATTTCCAAGTGATTTGCTCATTTTCTTGCCATCAACGAGAATGTGATTGTTATGAACGAAATAGTTGGCGAGGTGCTCTGCACCGGCAGCACATGTTTGCGCGATTTCGTTCTCGTGATGCGGAAATTTCAGGTCCACACCGCCGGTATGGATATCGAAAGGAACGCCGAGCAGCTTTTCGCTCATAGCGGAACACTCGATATGCCACCCAGGACGGCCTGGCATAGCTACTGACTCCTCGTCGATAGTAAATGAAGCTTTCCAGGAAGGCTCGCCTTCTTCTGCTCGCTTCCAAAGTGCAAAATCACTGGCGGCGTCTTTATCATATTCATCATTTGCAACGCGGGCTTTCGATGAAGCGGTATCTACCTTCTGCAGCAGTCCATACTCATGCCCTGCGCTGGCGTAGTGAGCGATGGAAAAGTAGATGCCGTCTTCAGCAGCGTATGCGAACCCAGCGTCAATGATGCGCTGAATGAGCGTAATCATGTCATCAATCGTATCTACGGCTGAGATGAACTGAATGCTGTCCAGATCACAGCCAGTTGCGGCGAGGTCGGATTTGAAGACGTCGGTATACTTCTTTGTCAGTTTTTGAAGCGCTGCCAGGGGATCTTCATCAGGATAGGCAGCTTTACTATCACGGATGGTTTTGTCATCAACATCAGTAATATTCATAACGTGAGTCGCCGTAAACCCGTTCACGGTCAAGGAGCGCCGCAATACGTCAGCGTAGATGAAGGCCGATAAGTTGCCGATATGCAGGTTGTTGTAGACGGTTGGTCCGCAACTGTAGATTCCTGCTTTACCTGGTTCAAGCGGCGTAAATTCTTCGATTTTTCGAGTGAGTGAGTTGTAGAGCTTCATGCCGATGTCTCCAGATTGTCGAGTAGCTCGTTTGCTTTCTTAATGACCTCGGCGTGCAGCTCGTCAAGGTTGCGCTTTTCCAACATCTTGAATCCAGCAGCGTACGGATGCCCCCCGCCACCAAAATGTGCTGCTAAATCGCTGCCAATCGGCTTGCCATAGTTGCAGCGAATCTTGGCAGTGATTTTCCCGTCTTTGTAGGTTTTGTAGGCAATCGCTAGGTCAACCCCGACGGTCAGGCGCATGTCGTCAATGACTAGCATCGACGGGTTGTACAGCGGGCTGTAACGCTCTATTTCCGCCCACGGAATACGCACGCTGGCGATGCGTCCACTATGGTCAAAGGCCACCCGCTGCAGCAGTCTGCCCTTGTAGTCGATGAGTTCAGGTTCTTTGCGCATTAATTCGCGGCGATTGTTCTCGAGTTTTGCCAGCGAGACGCCCTTTTCTACCAAGTCAGCTATCGTTCGGATGCTTTTAGGCGTCGTGCTATCAGTTGTCAGGCCGAGCGAATCAGACATGATTGCCATAGCCATAAACTCACAGGCATCAAGCGGTAGTGGCCAGTTTAGCTCATGTGCAATCTGGTAGATGGCTTCACCGGTTGCAACGGCTTCTAGGTTGTATTGCGCGGCTGCATAAGAAAGCCCGCTGGTTTCGACGTGGTGGTCGATAACAAAAAGTGGCTTGGTCTTCACGTATGAAAAATTAGGATCCTTCTCGTAGAGCTCGAACAGTGTTTCACTGGACGTGTCGACCACAATACTCATATCAACGTCACGAGGAAGTTCCTTCTGGACGCGATCCCAGCCTGACATGTGCTTGAGGTGCGGAGCAGTATCGACGGCGCATGCGAGCGACACGCGCTTGTTCATTTCAGTGAAGATCGCTTCCAACGCAAGCGCAGACCCGAGCGAATCACCGTCGGGGTTATCTGCTTGCAAAATCAGAATATGCGATGCGTTTTCTACTGCTTTAGATAACTCGTCAAACATGGCCTTAGTATAACAGTTTACAAGCTCTGGCGACCCTCGAGTGCGCGGCCAAGCGTAATTTGGTCAGCATATTCTAGGTCAACGCCGATCGGCAGGCCGCGAGCCAGGCGTGTAATTTTCAGATCATCTATCTTTTCGAGCTCTTGTTGGATGTAAAGTGCTGTCGTCTCCCCTTCGACGCTGGCATTTGTCGCCAGGATGATTTCCTTCACGCCATCTTCTTTGATGCGTTTTTTTAATTCAGGAATGTGGAGCTGCTCAGGACCAATGCCGTCAATTGGCGAGATCAGCCCACCAAGCACGTGGTAGGTGCCGCGGTAAAGCGAGGTTTTTTCAAGCGCAATGATGTCGAATGCGTCGGCCACCAGTGCAACAATGGTTTTGTCACGGTCGTTGTCATCGTATAACGGTGACACTTCTTGGTCGGCATCGATCAACGCAAACGTTTTTGGGCATGTTTTCACGCCGCTGTGTAGGCGTTCAAGCGCATTGGATAGTTTGATTGACTTATCTTTGCTGACTTTCAACAGAAAGTAGGCGTAGCGCTCAGCACTACGCGGCCCGACGCCTGGCAGCTGCCCAAGTGCTTCGATAAGTTCAGTGAGTGCTTTCGGCAATGTCGCCATGAAATTATTACAGTCCGAGGCCGCCGAGGTTGCCCATCATCGGGGCCATTTTTTCAGCTGCCATTTTTTGACTTTGTGAGACCGCTTCTTTCACCGCGTCTTCAACCCAGCGTTCAAGTTGCGCGATATCGTCGATATCAACCTGCTCAGGATCAATGTGCACTTTCTTGATTTTCATTTCGCCATTTATTTCCACAGCGACAGCGCCATCGCCTGCTTCGACGCGTACGACTTCTTTCTGTAATTCCTTCTGAACTTTGCGCATTTTCATAACCATTTTGGCCTGATCGAATTTGCTCACGAGTGTTTCTCCCTTATCTTTTATCTATTTTAGCAGTTAGCACGCGATTATTTCTCAAGCAATCGGGGTTGATCGTAGACTTCCCTTGTTTCTGGCGTTTGTGGCCAGACAACTAGGAAGCGCGTCAACTGATAATAACTACTACCCAAAGCCGCTAGTGAAATCAAGATACTCGCGAAGCCAATCGCGATAGGATTGTGCGGAAATACCTGTGACCAAACGTCGAGCAAGTATTCGATCCCCGCCCCAATGACGCTAAAGGCGAACGGCAGCAGAAGAACCACGCCTGCGATGACATTGCCGAGCAAGCCCAGCACCATACCGACAATCGCCACGCCAATCATGACGCGCGTGCGATCAAGCTTCAGTTTGCGGGCATAGGCGTATAAGCCAATCAGCAGCAGGAAGCCGCTGGCGATATCGAATACTGGCAAGCGAGCAACATTTATGAGCGGCTCAGCTGGCATGCGGAAAAGGAATGCTGATGGGACTGCGAGGCTAGAGCGCCAAGCACTCGATAGTTCGATCGACTGTGGGATGAGCAGCCATTGACGAATGAGGTCGGGATTGGATATAAAGCTGACAATCAACGGCAGCATCACCACAAGAGCGGCTATCGTGCCGGTAATGACGGCTGATCGCTTTACTCCGTAGAAGAACTCGCGAATGCGGTTAAAGTACACGCCGCAGACAATAAGAAATATCCAAGGCGCACCAGGCGTATACAGGAGCGCTCCGCTACTTGCTACAACAAGAAATGGCATCACGCGATTCGATTTGCTATGCATGTGCCATAGGAGCATGCCAGCGAATACGAACCAGCTAAGTAGCGTCACTTGCGGCGTTCCGAGCCGTCCAATCGCAAGTACAATCGCGTTCACGCTGAACATTATTCCAGTCAACAAGGCTGCTTTGCCGCCATGCCAATGCCGAACAACGTAAAATACCGCATACGTTGCAGCGAGCACGTACAGAAAACTAACGAAGCGCAGAGCACGCACCGTTGGTGTAATGGACGTCGCAATAAAGCTTGCTATCTTGTGTGGTGCGTCCAGCGGGTTCTCAAGTATGTTTGAAAAAGAACTGACTTCTTCTGCGTAGGCGACCTCTACCTGGGCTGCTTGTGACGGCAAGCTGCTAAACAATGCGAAAATCGATACGAGTAACGACGTAATAAAAAGCAATGACGCCGTTTCGCGTCGCCAGACAACGCTCAATATTTTTCGCAGAGCCGAACTAATTTCCAATTTTCTCACCTTGGCACTAGTATAGCATTATCTTTTTGGCAGCAGCACATAGAACCAGTGCTGCTAACTATCGAATTGTGACGTGTGCTTTGTATCGAGCGAGCGGATTTTTTGGCGCTCGCGATCAAAGTACAGCTCGACCTTGCCCGTTGGTCCATTTCGGTGCTTTTTGATAAATACATCCATGATATTCGGTCGGTCGCTTTCATCGGGGTTGTAGTAATCTTCACGGTAGATAAAGGCCACGACGTCAGCATCCTGCTCGATTGAGCCAGATTCACGCAAGTCAGCCAGCTGTGGGATTTGTGGCGAACGTGATTCAACAGAACGACTAAGTTGCGATAGGGCCAGCACCGGAACGTTTAGTTCACGTGCGACGCCTTTGAGGCCACGTGAGATTTCAGATACTTCTTGAACTCGATTGTCTGATCCCGAAAAACGAGCACCACCGCTCATGAGCTGCAAATAGTCGACAATGATTAAGCCCAGTGGGCGTTTATGTGCTTCACGCCGTGCTTTTGTGCGCAACTCACTGACGGTAATACCTGGCGTGTCATCAATAAAAAGTTTTGCTTCACTCAGTAGGCCCATAGCGTGGCCGATTTTTTCAAAATCGTCATCAGAAAGGTTACCGGTTCGTAAGTTCCACGAATTAACGCCAGCTTCACTGGCGAGTAAGCGGTCAACAAGCTGCTCCTTGCTCATCTCGAGCGCAAACATTAAGACCGATTCACCAGAATCGACTGCAACATTTTGTGCTAGGTTGAGTGCGAGCGCAGACTTTCCCATTGATGGTCGAGCTGCGAGGATGATTAGATCACTTCGCTGGAAGCCGGCCAAAATATTATCAAGATCTTTATAACCGGTTGGGATACCGCGGATCGTTCCTTTGTCTTTATGGAGTTCGTCGAGCCTCTCAAAACTATCCGACAGAATATCTTCCATACTCGCAACATCACTACCAACGTGTCGCTGGGATACCTCGAATAATCGTGTTTCAGCTTCCTCAACGAGCTCGGCGATTGAGCGTTTTTCGTCATGGCCGATCTGGGCGATTTCGTTGCTGGCAGCAATTAGACGGCGGCGAATCGATTTCGTCGCGACAATAGCCGCATACTGTTCAGCGTGTGTTGCGGTTGGCACCGTGTTGGTGAGCTGGGTGATGTAGGCCGGGCCACCGATGTCTTTCAAAACGCCTTCAGCGCGCATATCCTCGGTCAGCGTTATCACATCAATCGGCGACTGTTGTTCATACAAACGCAAGCATGACTCATATATCAATCGGTGGCGATCGTCGTAGAAATCACCCGGTCGGATGGAATCCGCCACCTTCACGATGGCGTCCGGGTCAATCAGAATAGAGCCCAGCAAACTGGCTTCAACGTCAACTGATTGCGGCGTTCTATCGTCCATATACCCTCAAAACTACTTCTACTCTAGCAATTCAGCGCCGCCGAAAATACTGCTCACGTTTTCGATGTCCGCATTCTTTGTCGACTTTGCTTGTTTTTCCGCAGGCTTTTCCTCGGCAGATGCACCGGTCGCAGCGATGCGGTCGACCGTGGCCACGGTGGCACCTTCGCCGAGCGCACCAGCGACGGCGCGGACAAGATCGGTGCGGGTGAACGTCGAGTCGTCGTTCGTCAGTTCGGCGAGGATGTCGCTGATCCATCGATCA
>JAUHWW010000036.1 GCA_030427365.1 bacterium
CGATACTATTTATGCCGAAGGCCAGCGTCGCTACGTCGAGAGCTTGAGCGCATATGCACGCCAGTTCCTCGGGTTGATGGAGAAGCCAGATGTTGACTACATCGAGGGGCTATCACCGGCGATTTCTATCGACCAGAAGTCTACAAGCCGCAACCCGCGCTCAACCGTCGCCACGGTCACGGAGATTTATGATTATTTGCGTCTGCTTTATGCACGCGTTGGTGTACCGCACGGTCCGGACGGAGAACCGATCCAAACAATGTCAGCCCAGGATATTTCTGATGGCGTGCGAAACTTGCCAAAAGGCCACCGCATGATGATATTGGCGCCTGTGGTCGTTGATAAAAAGGGTGAGCATGCCCACATCCCTGAGCTCTACACGCGGCAAGGCTATGTCCGAGCGCGGATCGACGGCATCGTGTATGCGCTCGAAGAGTTTCCTGAACTTGATAAGAAATACAAACACACGATAGAAATCGTTGTTGACCGTGTCGTCAATAATGACGATCAGCAGAGCCGTATATTCCAAGCGGTTGAGAATGCTTTGCAGCTTGCCGATGGGCAGTTGCGCATACTTGATGCTGACGATAACGATGCGATTCACAAGTTCTCGCAGCGGTACTACAATCCTGATTATCCTGATTTTGTGGCGCCAGAAATGGAGCCGCGGACGTTTAGCTTCAACAGCCCACACGGCGCGTGTCCGAACTGTACGGGGCTCGGCAGCAAACTCGAAGTCGATCCTGAACTGGTGTTGCCAAACGGCCGGCTAACGATCGCCGAAGGCGCAATCCGTCCGTATAACCGCATGGCACCGGACGCATGGAACATGAAGAAAATGGCAGCGGTGGCTGAGCGCTATAACTTCTCAATTCATGAACCGACGGGCGAGCTTCGTGACAGCGACCTGGAGAAAATCCTCTATGGCACCGGCAATGAGAAGTTTTCTATTCCACTCGGTAGTGGCCGTCATTTTGACACAACGTATGAGGGCGTCATTCCGAACCTCGAGCGCCGGCATAAGGAAACGGATAGTGATTTTATGCGCCGCGAAATCGAGCGCTTTATGGTGGAGCGGCCATGCCACGTCTGCGAGGGGCAACGTCTCAAGCCTGAAGTGCTGGCGGTGACGTTTAAGGGCAAGTCGATCATGGATATTTGCGATCTGCCAGTGACGGATGCGGTCAAATTGTTCGCTAGTTTCAAGCTGACCGATAATGAACAGACGATTGCCAAGCAGATTTTTAAAGAGATTAATGAGCGGTTGGGCTTTCTCGACCAGGTCGGGCTGGGGTATTTGACACTATCGCGAAGTGCTAAGACACTGTCAGGTGGTGAAGCGCAGCGTATTCGCCTCGCGACACAGATTGGCTCGGGATTGCAGGGCGTACTCTACGTGCTCGATGAACCGTCAATCGGCCTGCACCAGCGCGATAATGAAAAGTTGATTGCGACACTGAAGCGCCTAAAAGAACTTGGCAATACGGTGCTTGTTGTGGAACATGATGAAGAAACCATTCGTACAGCTGACTATCTCGTCGATATTGGACCTGGTGCTGGCGTGCATGGCGGGAATGTGGTCGCAAGTGGCACCCCAGCAGAAGTAGCCAAGGTAAAAGACAGCGTCACTGGAGCCTATCTGCGCGGTGAAAGTATGCTCGAAACGCCAAAAGTTCGGCGCAAAGGTTCCGGCGAATCATTAGTCGTAAAGGGCGGCCGCGAACACAACTTGAAGAACATTGATGTCGCTTTTCCGCTCGGCAAAATGATTGTTGTAAGCGGCGTGAGCGGCTCAGGCAAAAGTACGCTTGTTAATGACATCTTGGCCAAAGAGCTGCACGTGCGGCTCAACCGCGCACATGAAGCGGTGGGCAGGCACGATGACATTGAAGGCATCGATAATCTAGATAAGGTCATCATCATCGATCAGTCGCCAATTGGTCGCACGCCGCGCTCAAACCCAGCAACCTACGTCGGCCTATTTACGCCGATTCGTGAATTATTTGCAGCGACGCCAGAAGCAAAAATCCGCGGGTACAAGCCCGGGCGCTTTAGCTTCAACGTGAAGGGCGGCCGCTGCGAAAACTGTCAGGGTGATGGCCAAATAAAAATCGAAATGCACTTCTTGCCGGATGTATACGTGCCGTGTGAAGTGTGCAAAGGCAAACGCTACAACCGCGAAGCTTTGGAAATTCATTACAAGGGCAAAACCATTGCTGACATCCTGGCCATGACGGTCGAAGACGCAGCGGTATTTTTCAAGAACCAGCCGTCAATCGCGCGCAAGCTAGAGACATTGGTCAAGGTTGGTCTTGGCTACATGACGCTCGGCCAATCAGCGACAACTTTGTCCGGCGGCGAGGCGCAACGCGTCAAACTAGCAACAGAATTATCAAAGCGCTCAACTGGACGCACGCTCTACGTGCTCGACGAACCAACGACTGGATTGCATATGGATGACGTGAAGCGGCTCATGAAAGTCCTGCACGCGCTCGTTGACACTGGGAATAGCATGGTGATTATTGAGCACAACTTGGACGTTATAAAATCCGCCGACCACATTATCGATATGGGGCCTGAGGGCGGCAGCGGCGGCGGGCAGGTGGTGGCTGAAGGCACGCCTGAGCAGGTGGCAAAGGTCAAAGAGTCATTCACTGGCCAATTCCTTAAAAAAGTTCTATAATATGTTTTATGAATTCTACGCAACCGCTATCGCCTGATGGAGTTACTCCTGAGATGCGCGAGGCTTTAAAGATATTTCGCCAGTATCGAATCGATGCGCTTTTTGCAGGGAACAAAGTCCCGAATCAGCTTGAAGCGGTGACACTCATATGCGGTCCTGAGGCGACAAAAAGCGGCATCGTGGGTCAAGCTGGGCATCAGGTCATTCGTCATATTGCA
The DNA here is from genome assembly GCA_030427365.1 of bacterium. Classification (GTDB taxonomy): domain Bacteria; phylum Patescibacteriota; class Saccharimonadia; order Saccharimonadales; family SZUA-47; genus JAUHWW01. Next base: position 2,902 of record JAUHWW010000036.1, read on the forward strand.
AAAATCGAAGAGTCACTAGGCGACCGAGCGGGTTCACTTCCTGAAATAGAGGGTATTAACGCGCTCTCTAGATATATTGACCGCTAATCTGTTATAATAAGTGGAAATTCATTGCAAAATAAGAGGAACATATGTCAGACACCCTAGTATTAGAAGTCCAAAAACGCGAAGCGACCGGTAAAAAAGTAAAAGCTGTTCGCGAAGAAGGATTTATCCCAGCAACTGTGTACCAACACGGTAAAGATTCAGTAAACGTAAAAGTTGATTATCAAGTATTTCGAAAAGCTTTCGCGCAGGTTGGCTATGCTCAGCCGGTTGAATTGCACATCGGCGGTGAAAAGCGCCTCGCGATGGTCAAAGACGTTCACGTCGACCCAGCAAAGAACACCTTTGAGCACGTTGCCTTTCACGCAATCCGCGCTGACCGCCTCGTTGAAGCTGAGGTTTCAGTTCATATCGAGGGCGATGTTCCAGCAGAAGCAAAAGGTAACTTTATTGTCCGTCAGAATGACACCATCATGGTGAAGGGCAAGCCGGCCGATCTGCCAGAATACCTTTCAGTAAGTGCTGAGTCACTGCAAGAGCCTGGTGACAGCATTACCGTTGCTGATTTGCAGGCAGTACCGAACGTTGAGTTTTTGGCCGAGCCAGAACTAACACTAGCAACTGTTGAAGAGCCACGAGTCGAAGAAGAGCCAGCAGAAGAGGAAGTCGTCGATGCGGCTGACGTCCCAAGTGCACACGGTGGCGATGAAGAATCATCATCTGACGATTCAGGCGATGACAACGCCAAGTCTGAAGAGTAGACTGTAAGAATTTTCATTGCAAAATATTGCATAGTATGATATAATATTAAAACTATGCCTCCTTCAATTGACAAAGACAGGGATGAACCCTATTTTTTTGATGGAATTTGGAAAAGTTCACGAAATGGCTCAAATGCTCGTAGGCGTGCTATATGGCTAACGCAAGCACTAATTAGGGATACTATTTTAATGCACGTGTTGAAACAGACAGTAACTTTAGATTTTATAGAGAATTTCCACCAGTACCAGCGGAACCTTTTAAGCCTCAGAATTACCTAGAAAGGATATGGTCAGCCCCAAGAGAACAAAAACACCTTATCTCAAAAGACTTTATTGAGATTGCAACCATATGGGGATTAGAGCAATATATCGATAAGACACTGCTCCCTATAGAAGAAGATCAAGACTTTGAAATAGATCCTAGCC
>JAUHWW010000001.1 GCA_030427365.1 bacterium
TCGCTTATTTTTGCATATGAAATCGGGTCAGAATAACGCAGTTTTTCGAGCCAATTCGACACGTAGTGATAGCTCGTATCGAGCGACGCTGCGCTAACGCTTGCGTGCGGCTCCGCGAGCTTTTGCTCCTGCTCACGAATAACTCGAATGTAGGCTTTTCTGACCTGCTCAACCCCGAGCCCGAGTCTCTTTAGAAGCGACATGAACATGAGCGTGCTGCGGATAAATGTTGCTGAATCAATATCAGCCGTAACGGAAAATCGATTATTACTGTTTATGACATCGGTAAATAGCTTCTGCAGCTGAAAATTATCCAAAAATCTCTGGGCATCATCGTGATAACGATCAGTTTTAAGAATTTCGTTTACAATCTCTGTGATCGAACTATCAATCTTCTCTTTAACGTCCGTACCCGTTCCCTCTGAAACTATCTGGAGTGACTGCACGAGTTCAGGTACGTAGAACTCAAACATCCGCCTCGTAAAACTCTCCGGATGAAAACGGCCTTCATAGACTTCAACGTACTCTCGCATCAGTGATAGTAGCTGCTTCTTCCTGTTGATTTCTTCTCCTGGGATGCCAAAATCAATGAGCGCAATCCGATTATGTGGCAACAGAATAAAGTTTCCTGGATGAGGATCGCCGTGAGAGACTCTGCCATCAAAGTTCGCATTGAGTGACTGAAATGCAATTTCTTCCATAATAAACGAGAGGTCGGTTCGAAGATGCTGCCACACATACTGCTCTCGATCACCGCGATGCTGCATCAGTTCTGAGAGTGGCATTCCGGTTATTCGTTCTTGTACGAGAAGGTGTTTGTTTGACAGCTTTGGAAAACTTTTCGGCACAACAATATTAGGATGATCTTTATATTCTTCATACATCGCTTGGGCAGTCTGAAGCTCTAGCTGGTAATCTGTTTCCCGTAGCATTGTTTCTTTCATCTCATGAAACAGATCACTACTTTTTAAAAAGTCTTTTGCTTTAAAGAGGTCAATCACGCGCGCGGCTAGCGAAAGCAGCTTCAAATCAAATGACAAGTTTTGCACAACGTGCGGCCGTAGCACTTTTATGACGACCTGCTCGCCGGTTAAAAGCGTTGCTCCATACACTTGCCCAAACGACCCGGTTGCAAAAGGAGTTTCTTCAATAGTGCTAAACTCCTGCAGCGCAGCATCACCAAGCTCTTTTCTCAGTGTTTGCCGAATGATAATCGGCTCAGGACGAGCATCATCAAACACCGCGAGAATATCTTGCAATTCTTTATGGTTATACGAATCTATGTTTTGCCGTAAAACTGACATTTGTAAAAACTTCGTGTAAACGCCGCCGAGTTTGAGGAAATTTTTTATCAGCTGCATGTTTGCTTCACGACGCTTAGAGCGCACGCGAAGAAGTGAAAAATCAACCAATGTTCCTAGTAAAAAGAAGTATCGTGCAATCTTACTCATGAGCGACGAAACCCAATCCCAAACAACACAAGTGAGTTAACGACGCCAAGCAAATAGAGAAAGAAATGTTGACTCGAAGCAACTTGGTTCATCAAGAGTACGATTATTACCCACACCAGAACAATCGTGATAAAAGTAAAAAAGTATCTCATTGTTCGTTACTAGTATCTCATATTTATAATATCGAGTGGACATTTACCCATTATGTTCCCTACGGGCTGCTACGAGCAGGTGCTACACTAGTCCTGATGAGTAAACCAACTGTAAAAACGGCATACCATGAACTCACCGCTGAACTAAAGAGTGTTATTGAACGCGAAGATTTAGTTGAACACTGGAACTCACTCACAGACATCCAGCGAAATGAGTGGGTGTGCTGGACGACCATGGCGAAACAAGAATCGACAAATGAGCGACGGCTAAAGCGAGCTGCCCAAGAAATGCACGAAGGCGAGAAAACTCCTTGTTGCTGGCCTGGTTGCCCACATCGAAGGCCAAACGCGATGAAATGGTTCAAGTTAAAACCGAAGGACTAACATGTTTGAGAACTACTTACAGACAATTACTAACGCCCACGCCGCTGCGCTAAAAACACACGTTATTGATGTTGTTTCGGAGTTAGCCCCTGAAGCAGTTGAGGGTTTGAGCTACGGATTGCCTGCATTTAAGCTTAACGACAGACCTCTGATCGGCTTTAGCTCAAATAAGCATGGTCTTAATGTCTATCCTTTTGACCCGCGGATTGTGCGGCATGTTGTCGATGCATTTCCTAATCTAGAACATTCAAAAGGGGTTGTTCGTTTTAGCACTGATGAGCCGATTCCTAAAAAAGCACTGGAACTCATGACGTCACTTCGTCTCGACCATTTAAAGAAATAAGGGTACACTACATCGAATGAGCAAAAATCAATCGTATATAACCGTTCAGAATTTGCAGAAATCATTTAACGATAATCACGTTCTTAAAGATGTTAGCTTCAACGTGCCAAAGGGCAGCATGCTTGCATTGCTTGGGCCAAATGGCGCGGGCAAAACGACAACCGTTCGAATTTTGAGCACCCTTCTATCGGCTGACGGTGGCACCGTAAAAGTTGGCGATTACGATGTGGCACAAAATCCTGAAGGGGTACGCAGCATTATCGGTCTCACTGGTCAATCAGCAGCCGTAGATGAACTTCTTACCGGACGAGAAAACCTTGTGATGATGGGTCGACTGTACCGCTTAACCAAAGAAAGTGCCCGCCAGCGAGCGGACGAATTACTTAATGAGTTCGATCTCGTGGAGGCCGCGGATCGGCCAGCTAAAACGTATTCGGGTGGTATGCGTCGTCGGCTTGATCTCGCGGTGAGCTTGATTGCTGCGCCGCCCGTTATTTTCCTAGACGAACCAACCACTGGCCTAGACCCTCGTTCGCGACTGGTGATGTGGGACATTATTCGCACGTTAATGAAAAAAGGTACAACCATACTACTTACCACGCAATACCTCGAAGAAGCTGATCAGCTCGCTGACAAAATTATTCTGATCAACGATGGTCGTGTTGCAGCCGAAGGAACGGCAAAGCAACTCAAGGATAAAATCGGTAACGACCAACTTATTCTTACCATGAAATCGTCCGCTGACTTTACGAAAGCGAAGAAAACGCTTGGCAAAAAAATCGTTAATGACAGCGATGAAGAACTGACACTCCACGTACCGATAAAAAGTAATGGTGAAGATGTAAAAGATATTTTATCGTCTCTGCAAAAAGCCAAGGCAACCATTGCATCAATGGAAATTCATAAGCCAACACTTGATGATGTGTTCTTAAGTTTGACTGAAAAGAAAGCGACAAAGGAAAAAAATGACTAATCTGCAATTTGAAAAACACTCAAAGCCTATGTCGTTCTTCACCGACTCATTACTCATGATAGGGCGCAGCAGTCGTCATATCCTGCGTAATTCTGACCAGCTGCTTGGCGCGTTCTTCCAACCAATTATGTTCCTCGTACTATTCGCATCGGTATTCGGCGGCGCGATTGAGCAAGCCTTGCCAGAAGGTGTCAGCTACATTAACTTTTTGATGGCCGGTATCATCGTTCAGACAACTGCTTTTGGCTCCACGACGACGGCCATCGCTATTACAAATGATTTGCAAAAAGGTATCGTCGATCGCTTCCGTAGTTTGCCGATGAGCAACCTCGCAGTGCTCAACGGTCACGTCATATCCGATATCTTCCGTAACTCAATATCGACGACTGTCATGATTGTTGCTGGGCTGGTTATAGGTTTTCGTCCGCAAGCCGATTTCGTCGGCTGGCTCGGTATTATCGGTATCCTATTGCTGTTTACCCTTACGTTTTCATGGCTGTCCGCAATTGTTGGCGTACTAGCAAAGAGCGTTGAAGCCGTGCAGTGGCTCACGTTTGTGCTTATTTTCCCACTTACCTTTGCGTCTAGCGCGTTTACACCAACCGAAGGCATGGGTACTTTTCTAAAAGCATTCGCCGAGAACCAGCCAATCACGCAAGTTGTCGAAGCAATCCGTGCGCTAATTTTAGGAAATCCGATCGGTGACTATGGATGGCTAAGCGTCGTGTGGTGTCTTGGCATGCTCGCCGTCGCAATCCCGACCGCAGCATTCTTGTTCAACCGCAAAACAACGGAGTAGCCAATGGCTGTTAGTCAGTATGAAGAGAAGTTAAAGGGAGGTCACCCGAACTCACTCGGCAATACGCTCGACGTCGTAGAGCACGTATTGGGCGATCGCAGCCACGTGCAAGAGCTCATCAACACATGGAAGTCTGACGATGAAGTCGTTCGTTTGCGAGTGCAAAACGCCGTCAGACGCGTCGCCAAAGAACAGCCGGAATGGATTTTTGCACATATCGACGATTTACAGGGTTGGATTGCAGACATCGACCAAGCATCGACAAAATGGGTATTGTCTATTTTGTTTATGTGGTTCGACGACAAGATGGATGCTGCTCAGCGTCAACGTGCCATAGAAGTCATGAAAAATAACCTACACTATGATGATTGGATCGTGCAGAACAACACTATTGAATCACTAACTCACTTTGCGAAAAAAGACGAGAAACTCAAAGAATGGCTTGTCCCTGAGCTGCAAACACTCACCCGTAGCCGACATAAATCTGTCGCCAAGCGCGCGAATAAGTATCTCGACCAGCTTATTTAGCGATATTCAGGGTTTTGGTCTTGTGCATTTGTGACGTGCTGCCAGTCTTTGCCGGTGTTTCCTTTAGCAGGAATACCACCGTTTTCTTTTAGTAATTTTGCCATGTGCATCAAATTCCACGCCATGAACGTCGTATTGCGGTTGGTGAAATCGTTATCATAGCCGGCTGGCGCGCCAAGCTTTTCACCATTCCACTCGGTGTCGCCATAGCTTGGACCTGGACCTGCTTCACCCAGCCATGTTGCATCAGCTTGCGGCGGAATGGTGTAGCCAATATGCTGCAGTGCATAGAGCACATCCATCGCAATTGCTTTTGCGCCATCTTCATTCCCCGTTATGAGTACGCCACCAACTTTCCCATAGTACAAATACTGATCTTTGTCGTTATGATCACCACTGTAAGCATACAGGCGCTCGACAACGAGCGTCGCAACTGACGATTTCACGCCAAGCCAGATTGGAGTTCCAACGACTAATATGTCCGCATCCATAATTCGCTTCTGCAGCGCTGGCCAATCGTCGTTCTCATAACCGTTTTCTGTGCCATCTTTTACCATGCCAAAAGCAATTTGATGATCGAGTGCATAAATGTGATCGACGCTCACGCCTTCTGCCTCCATAATGCCGGCTGCTCGGTTTATGAGTCGTTGCGTGTGTGAGTTCTTCTTATCCTTTTTTATAGAACAGTTAATAAACACTGCTTTTAGATCGCTAAATTGGCTCACGAGTCACCTCCCTAATTTGTTTAGAGCATAGCACGACGAGAATAATCTTCGTCGTGACTAATCTTACAGATCTACACACATCATTATTTCGATGGTGAGCCAGAATATGCTGCATCCCAACGTCCATCTACTTTTGCTTCGTTAACTTCTCTCAAGCCAGCTGGATGCATTTTTCCTTCTTTGATATATGTTTCAATGAGAGCCACATTAATTTTTGACCACACACTTTTCGGTCGACGTGGTGTTACTTTTAACAAATAGAATTTATCGTCAAGTTTGTTCGGAAGACTGTCTATCCAGCCATAACGCAATGCGCCCTCACGTGTATCGTTATAGTCCAAACCCCACTCACCGGAACCTTTTTTCGCGATCATCATCCAGACGCCTGTGTCGATGGCAGCATGATTCTTTTCGAGCCATTGACACCATTCTTCAAGTGAACGAAAGCGCACAACAGGTTTTTCTTTATAGTGCTTCATGAGCTAATTGTAGCGTTTACTCAGTAGTTTACCACCGTGTATACGCTCACATAGAGCTATATTTGAAGAGCTACTTCTCAAATTAGATGCAAACTTTTCTTCAGTTCTCAAGACCGTGAAACCCTGCGACTATGACAATTAATCCCACAGAACCTATTATCGCAATGATGAGGCTCGGAATGTTGAGGCTATCAAATTGTGCTTCATTCGTCATTTGAATAATTGCCCCTCCAATGACTGCTCCAATGATACCAGCAAAAATTACTCGAACTGTACGTTGTCGACGGCTGTCTGATATAAGCATTGATGCAATCCAGCCAGCTAGAGCTCCCAGAATTATCCAGACCAATACGTTCATCATTGCTTTTGCTTACTCCAATATATCAGATAGTAGATTAGTGAGGGTGTTGTCACTGCGTGTACAGTTTATCTACAGTGTCCGTTTCAATCAACGATGGTACCAAAAACCTGCTTTTGCTTACGCATTAGAAATTTGGTTATTCGTAGCTTTTCTTCTTGTTGACTCATAAGTTATCGTCTCCTTAATTACGTTTTTTATACTATTGAAAAGTGATGATATGTTCATGGTAGCTCTTCACACCAACGAGAGCCGTTAATAACCTGACACAAAAATAGTTAATATTCTTACTTTATCTGGATGCCTCTGACGCGTACACTTATAGGAATAATGTTGAAACCCGCACAAATTGCTGAAATACTGCCTGGCATACGCCGCACAGTGAAAGCACGCACGCCACTCATGTATCAAGGAGAAGTGCCACGCAGCGGGTTTTTTATTGTTAAGGGAGTCGTCAAAGCTTATACTTTGCAAAAATCTGGCGAAGAACAAATAGTTGGCTTTTACGGTCCTGGAGATTTCTTACCCCTACCGTGGATGTTTAGCAAAACATCTGCTTCACTCTACTACTACGAAGCAATGGAGGTGTGCGACTTAATCGGTGTGACTCGATCAGACGTAGATGAGCATCTCCTAAAGAACGACGCCCTCAAAAACTATATCCTCGATAAATTAGTGCAAGATCAAGCAGCACTTTTAATGCGCGTGACATCTCTCGAACAATCACGCGCAGTTGAAAAAATCCTCTTTACCCTTTACTACTTGCTCTATCAATTTGGCCATAAAATCCCATCCAAAGATGGTCAAGATCTGCATCAAATATCAATTCGACTTACCCACTCAACGATTGCGTCTATGGTTGGACTCACCAGAGAGACAACGGCAACTGAACTGAATAAGCTAAAAACAAAAGGTGTTCTGACCTACAAAAGCAAACAATATACACTCAACAAGGCAAAGCTCGAGCGAGTGATGGGTGAAGATAGCTTTTCTGAGTTAGTTGAGTAGTTACTTTTTCTTTGCTTTTACCGGCTCAGCTAACATGCTTTTTACCAACTGTAGCAACTCTTTTGGCGATGCCCAAGCTTTCAGTACATATTTATCAGCACCAAGTTCGTAGGCTTCTTCAATTTCTTTTTGCATGTCGTAATTCGAGAACACAATGACTTTTACAGACTTTTCGGCCGGCTGGTAATCACGCAGAAACTCAATACCATCCATAACAGGCATACGCAAATCGAGAAGAATGAGGTCAATATGATTGTGTTCAACAATATCGAGCGCTTCCTTGCCGTCGAAGGCTGACAGAATATCATAACCAGCCTGCGCTAAAACAACTTGATACGCTTCGTTGAGTGTACTTTCGTCTTCGACGATGAGAATGGTTTTGTTGTTTGCCATTCCTTGTAATGTACTCGCCGCGTGGCCATATTCATGTGAATTTTTTTACACTCGAAGAACCTACCGGTTGGTTGATTTTTTCGGAATAGAAAGACTGAAGGTGCTGCCTGTTTCTTCGTCGCTGGTGACCGTAACCGACCCACCATGCATCTCAATCAAATGCTTGACGATATAGAGCCCAATGCCGGTACCTGAAACAGACTTTGTCAGCTCATTGCTGATGCGGCTAAACTGTCGAAACAGTAGTTCTTCTTGGTCCTTCTGTGTAATGCCCACCCCGTTATCTTTCACATCTATCTGCACCTTGTTATCCTTGACGTGCAGTGCAACGGCTATCTTCCCTTTGCTCGGCGTATACTTTACCGCGTTAGACAATAGGTTCTCAATACACATGCGTATCATGTGCTCGTCCCCCTCAACGAATACTTTCTTGCGTGGCAATTTCACTGATACATCGTGTTGGTTTTCCTTGATAGCATCTTGTTGTTCGTCGACTACAGAACGAACCAGCTGGTTCAGCTCTATTTCAGCTTTTGAGAGAACAATCCGGCCCGAATCTAACCGTGCCAAATACAGCACATCGTTAATCGTTCGCAGTTGGCGTTCGTTACTATCGTAGGCCTTTTCTAACATGGCACGTTGCTTATCAGAAATATCACCACTAAAGCCTTGGAGAACCATCCCGATGTACTGTTTTACCCCTGTTGCTGGCGTTCTCAATTGATGCGAGGCAATAGAAAGCAAGCTGTCTTTTGCCTCGTTGGTATTTTGTTGAGCGGCAAGTGCTAGTTCGTTTGATTTTATTCGCAGCAATAAGAGTATAACCGCCGAAATAAGCGCTGAGGCAAAAACGCCGAAGACCAGAACGGTTTGCGCACGATCACGAGTCGCCTCAGAGACCAATCCATCAGGCAGGTAATCATAGCCAAATGTGAGTTGCGAGCCATATATACCTAAGCTTGAGGTAACGGTGTTGGTACTAGAGGGTATTACCTCGTCATAATTCTCTGAACGATACAAAAGATTATTGTCACCGCCATCGCCAGAATACACACTCACCGCAACATTCGTTGTCGCTTCGCTCAACTCTGGAACCGCAGCCAACGCATTCGAAATAAAATCCTGCATCCGGAAAACAGCGTAGTAATAGCCGACCAGGGCATCTCTCTTTTCTTCAACACTTGCTTTCGATACATCCCTGTCATAGTGTGCAGCATAGACGAGAATGCCTTTCTGCTCGTTTTCTCCGTCCTCTTGTACGAGTCGGACTGCATCAGTCATGAAAACACCACCGGAGTCGCGCGCCTTTTCCATTGCTACCCGGCGCGTATCATCTGAGAACATGTCATAGCCTAGCGCCCGCACATTGCGTTCGTTTTCTGGGTAAATGTAGCGGATCGCTGTATAGACATCCCTATCTCCCGATGGGTAGACATCGTTCTTTGTCTGAGCATTATACTCACCAAGTTTGTCTCGAGGTATGACAACAGCGTAGCCAATGCCTTGAGCACCTGAGAAACGATCTACCGTACCTTTACGAGTTTTGTATTCGACCCATTCAGAATGAGTGACGTCACCTGACACCTGAAAAAAAGCAGATCCAGCGTAGAGCGATTCTCCGAACAGTATTAATCGTTTTTCTACACCATCCTTCACGCTCTGCGCGTATTGCTCAATTGCAATATCTTGCTCTTGTTTAATGTCTGTCCTTGTGCCGAAAAAAACCGCTAATGTCACCGCAAACAACACGACAAATACCACCAACGGTGGCCAATAAATAGCTGGTTTAAAGTTCATCTTCTTTGTAAATATAGTTTCTCGTCGCATAATTGTCTGCTAGTTATTTTACAGATTTTGAGTAAGCAAAATAGACTGGCTGTTCTATGAGCTCGACCGTTAGAGGTGTTTCATCTAAGGTATCACCGTCAATCGAAACGGGCTGAGGTGTCCGTGACGAGATGCTCGCTTTCGTCGCTTTTATTCGTTTTAAATATTTTTGATTATGTCCAAACGTCAGTATGAAGATGCTCGCTGCAAATAGAGGAGCGAGCTTACTATCCCCAAGTCCATAGGTCACTATTTCAAAGTATGGTTCAGTTCCCTTTACTTTCGGCACGAGTGGCACCCTCCCACCAATATGCTGGTTCAGTATCACAAGTTCGCTCGTGCTGTAGGTTTCAGCCCTGCCTTCAACAGAGATCGTAATTTTTGGTGGAGACAATTTCCGCAGCACCCGAAAAATTCCACGCACGTAAGCCACCCGTCCAAAGCGTTTTTTCTCCTCTTTTGTTACTTCATTAAACATATATGATGTATAGCCGATATTGAGACCAAGTAGAAAATCACGCCCATTCGCACGTGTGAGATGACGTGCTTCCGTTTGATCACCAAGTGCTGTCTCAAACGCCTTTTCTAATGAGCGATGAACGCCTAGTGACTTTGCGTAATAGTTCGCCGTGCCGACCGGAATGATGCCAAGCGTTACACTCGGACGCAAACGACTAATAAGACTAGCCGCCACACGCACGCTGCCGTCTCCACCAGCAATGACAAGGCGCTTTAGCCCTTTTTTTTCAAGCGCACGACGGACTGCTGCATCCGTATCAGGCCCATCAACAAACTCAGCTTTTACTCCGTGCTTTTTCAGTAATTTATCGAGTGTTTTACGTTTTTTGTGCGTTTGTGATGAATCCTTGTTTACGATAACAACGACGTTCCCCGCCTGCACAGCCATAGTTATACCGCGGCAATTTTGGTTGCGATGGTCAGGTAAATCAACACGTATATGAACCCTTCCCAGAGATGAATACGCTTCGAGATACTCCCGGCCATTAGCATGAGTACAGACAACCCAAGACCTGCAATCACCCAACCAACCAGGCCGACATCAATCGTTTGTGGCTTGAGCACGCTCGCAACGCCGCCGATGAGCAGGATATTAAACATACTAGATCCAATCACGTTGCCGACGACCAAGTCGCCTTTGCCTTGTCGCAATGCTTTTACTGACACGGTCAATTCAGGAAGGCTGGTGCCGATTGCGAGTGCAAAAAACGTTAATACATCAACCCCAATGTCAACTTGAGCGACGATATCAAGCAAGCTATCCACTGCAAATTTTGAAGCTATGCCAAGCAGCGCGACGCTGCCGATCAAGACCACGTACGTCATTGGAGTTGTCAGTTTATCCTGGCGCTCAACCTTCGTCTTTGATCCTTTGGATAGAGCTGCGATAAGCCCTATAAGTCCGCGGTGATGCCTATCATCTTCTTTGTAACCCAGAGAATAAACAACATACCCCAGAAACCCAACAAGTAGCACAATGCCGTCTGCACGACTGAGGCTACCGTCCACAAGCATCAACGAAAACAATGCGGTCACGCCAACAAGTAGTGGAATATCGAGATCTATCAAATCCTTGTCAAAGCGGATAGTTCCGAGCGCGATTGTGCTGAGTCCGAGAATGACGAGAATATTAGCGGTGTTTGATCCTGCGACGTTAGCGATAGTGACAGTATCGACTCCATCAGCAACAGCGGCAATTGAAGTCGCGAGTTCTGGCAAACTTGTGCCGAAGCCAACAAGTAACACGCCCAGGATAAATGGTGGTAAGCGTAAAGAAACGCCGACTTTTTCTGCAGCTCCCAAAAACCAGTCGGCTCCCTTCACGACGCCAGCGAGAGCCGCGACAAGGATAAGAATATCAATAGTCATTGGGTAGTATTGTAACTCTCACGGCTCACGAAAGCTAGCATGACCGTTTCTTCTGTGTCCTTATGTGACGTTCACGACCGACGCGCGCCGCGAGAGGATGCCTTGCGACAATCCTCTCGCATTGACGAGTGACGTTTTTAGGACTGTTGATCGTTCTTGTTGTCTGGCGTTATGACTGTTTCGGCTTTCGGTGCATCTGACTGGTAATTATCTTGCGGAACGCTTTGCTGTGGCATCTGAGACGCGCTTGAACCTCTCATTGCCATCCGAAATTGCATACGTCGAGTTAGATAGTAGCCGGCAACTGCTAGCAGTACTAATCCTGCTGCGGCACCTGCGACAAGTGGCACTGATGATGAGGTGTCAACATCGGCAGTAATTTCAGCCACCTGCAGAGGTGCAATATCCTCAGCATCAGCATTCTCATTAGGAGCAGAAGAGATCTCGGCGTTGTCAGCAACCGTCACTGGCTGCTCAATCTTTTCTCCTTGAACTTCGAACGATAGCGTGTGATCTCCTTCTTCGACATCTTCAAATATGACTTCGCCGTTCTCATCTGTCACACCTTCACGAGGTTCAGAGTTAAGGAACACTCGTAAGTTTCTGAGCAGGTTGCCTGCTCGATCGCGTAGAACAAACTTAATTCGATATCCTTTTGATACAAACAACTTCTCTTGTGTCTCAGACACAGTTCCATCTTCTTCAGTTAGCACCACTTTATATGTGTAGGTGCGTCCAGGAAGAATCGTTCGGCCTCTCAACTCAATTCGCGGTGTCGTCGTTAGCTCCGTTTCGCTGCTCGTAATAGCAGTTCGCCCCTCGATACCGTAAAGCACCTTTGCGCGCACTGGGCGAGCGGTTTCAAGCGATACGATTACCTGACGGAACCGCTTAGTCGATACTGATGGTTCGGTTACTACCAAGTCGCCAGCAGGTGGATTGTCAGTTGGGTCACCATCTCCATCGTCTCCACTGTCTGTAGGTGGGGTGTCGTCACCTGGGTCTGATCCTCCTCCACCGTTATCAACGGGTGGGGTGTCGTCACCTGGATCAGGATCCGGCGCTGGATCAGTTATGCTAAATGACGCTGACTGTTTGTTTCCATTCCAAACGTCGCTACTATCACTTGCCCGCGTTATGACCGAACCATTTGCAACCTGCACAGTCGCGCTACCAGACGCTAAGGCTTTGAATGTAGCCTTCATAAACAGCTGATTACCGCTTACTGGGCTTATCACACCGCTTCCCATCTTTATTGAGCCATTTGAAAGGTCTGGTGTGGTATCAATATTGAAGCTGTCACTAGTGGTATTGAGGTTTGACAGCTGCAATTTTGAGGCGTCATAGGATAGGTTTACTTGCGCTGCATTCACAGCTTCCGAGCCGCTATTTACGAAGACAGAGACTTCAAAGGTTCCGCCTGTCTGGACAGTCGTCGAGGACGGAGAAAGTGAAATTGTCGACGAACCCGCAGCATTACCGCGTACTTGGTAGAAACTGACCAAGAACAATAGCGCAGCAGCAGTAGCTATAATGACACCTGTTAGTTTCTTAAGGCGAGTATTAACGATTCTTTGTATCATTTATCTAGCTCCCATAGTTTCTTAGCAAGACGCTAAGGTCTGTTACATTTACTCTTCCGTCGCCATTGAGGTCACCCTGAGCTCGTGAGACACCGCTGGTGCGACCATAGTTTGAGAGAAGGATGCTAAGGTCAACAATTGTTACCTTATCATCACCATTCACGTCGCCCTCTTTTGGTTGACTGCCTCCTCCACCAGTATCGTTTGAGCCTTCTGGTATGGTGTTTACCGGTTGTGAATTCTTAAAGGCAGTGGTTTCCCATGTTCTATCCGCCAAAATTCCATTGACTGCTGCGATGTAGTCGACCGCCCGCTGGGTATACCAGCGTCCTGAGAACCAGACACCTAGACAGCCAGTGGCATCTCCCGCAACATAGTCCTTTCCTTTTTCTGCTGAATTCAGCCAGTTCATTTCTCCATCAAAACAGCTTCGCCATACCGCACCCCAGTAATCGACGTTGTAAGCAGTCGAATAGATAGCGTTGTTCGTCAGATTTGCTTGAACTTCATTCTCGCTGGTGAAGAAAGCAGACTTGTGGTAGAGCCATCGAACCTGTGACAGACCGTAGCTTTCTGGGCACTGGTTATTATGCGAACTATCTCCTCCGTATTGCGGTGGGTAGTTGCCGATTGGATATACATTCGAACATGCGTCTGGATTACTGCTGAAGTCACCAATTGCGGATTGATGCCAGTATGATTCTCGTACCATTTGCGCTTTGAGGAGGTCTTCATCCATACCCCACTTACATGCCGCCCACTGGATTATCTCATCCGTGGTTCCAGTGTAATTTCCGTCCACTCTCGTGTAGAAGTAGTTGCCACCAACACCTCTTGTATTGTTGGCTTCTGCATTCGCAGGTCGCACTTCAGCCGCCGGTCGTACTCGGCTGGCGCATTCTGTGCCACTTGGAAGGGTCGAACCAACCGGAAGGGTCGTAAACCTTCCCGGATCAGGATTCGGGATTGGCGTATCATCGGGTTCGTTCACCGCCACACTCTTATTTTGTGACGTTGTCACGCCGCCATCATCATCTGTTGCAATAGCAGTGAATTGATAGGTGTTTGCTGAGAGGTTTGTCAACGTTTTAGAACACGACGTTCGGTTCGTACATGTCTCTATTACCTCTCCGTTTTGGAGCAGTTCAATTTTAGAGACAGAACCATCGCTGTCACTTGCATTTGCCGTAACGGTCACGTTCCCAGGAGCAGTAACATTCGTAACACTTGTTGCCAACGAAACGGTCGGTAGCTCGTTCTGTGGATCTGGATATTCTGGCTCTTGTGGATCAGGTGCTGGTCCGTCAGTTGCTTCACCAAGGACTTTGATGTTGTCCCAGTGCAGTGTATGACCTATTGGCCTGCCGTCCTTATCAGGGGTGTAGTTGTGGTCGTAGAAGACGACACGTGCAGGACCGGTTGGGAATGAGCCTGATCTTGTGGTTGTAACACCATTTACGATAAATGAGACAGTTCCGTTGCCGTTGTCTCGAAGCGTTACAGGGAATCGAGTTGCCTTATCGTTGCCAGAGTTTTCTGAATACCCGACTTTTGTATCACCGATTTTCATACCACCGCCATCACCACCTGAAGCGCCTCCACCCCAAGTTGCGACCAGAATGTCGTTGCCTTGAAGTGGGTGTTGTACACCACTTGCACCGATGTCAGAGACAATAAATCCTGGCACTTGGCATGACTTCAGGCAAGATCCACCGCTATACATACGGTTGTACCTCTCCTCTGAGACGAGACCAACTTTAAACCATTGCCTTCTTCCTTGATAGGTGAGGTTGACATTAAAACTAATTTCTTTGACATCATTTAGTGTTTCATTCGGTGAGAACCAGACAATAGAGTAGTTATCGACGTCTCCCATCGATGTCATCATATGGTCACGACAGTTATAAGCAACGTTATTGTACTCGGGGTTGTTTTTTGACGTGGTAAATGAACGCTGCGTGTCAGGACTACCACAGTTAAGGTCGTGATCACCGGTCCATGAACCACCGTGCCCGGCATTGCCATCACCCCACCGTACGAAATTGCTACCAGCAACGCCATAGCCTAGGTTTCTATGATAGGCACCGTAGGAGAATCGTTCTAGACCCTGGTTACCGGTAAAGTCTTCTTCAAACAACACTTTCTGTGATGCTGATGTCGATAGTATTGTTACCGCTCCAGCTGCTGCAAAAACAACAGCAAAAATCACCAGCATTTTATAGTTCAAGAATTTTTTTGTTTGAGCCTTGTTCGTTTTATTTTTACTTTTCCCAAACTTTAAAAGTTTCATTTTTTGCCCTCTACTTCTGAGATATTAACGTTATTCTCTCAAATGTGCTTATCGTTACGTCTTGATAGTAGCAGACCTTTTCTCCTGCGCAAACTACTTTTACAGCCAGCGTTACACCGTCGCTATAAGATCGACGATAAAACACGCCGTGGTTCTTTGACTAAACAAGGGTGGTAAAAGATAGCACACTCATAACAGAGCCTGTAATATGCTCAAAAGCGGATTTAAATTGTTTGTATTTAACTTACTTTCTGACGTTTTTGAATGCGCTGTACACCTTCACGAGATTCATTAACCAGCCTGTCGAGCTGGCTAAGCCGATCCTTTCGGATAACTCTGCCGCCACCTTTCCGCTGATTCTGAACTCTGAAATCATAGTCTGGTATCTGGCCGTTACTGTCGCTTATTCTTAGCCCAATAATAGGTACATGTATTTCTGCCATTCCACGATCTGTTCTCAAGAGTTCATCTGCCTGCGTCCAAAGTGCTGTTTTTTCGTGATCATATTCTTTCCATTTTTTCATCAAGCGACCTCGTGCCCTTTTGCGCATTGCCTTTATTCCAACCATAGCGATCGCACTTAACGCAATTATGCCACCGCCTAGTAGCATCGTTTCTCCAGTGTGCTCGTTGGTGGTGTGCTCAGGAAAGTCTGGAAGCGTAGCCACGTATTCTGTGCTAGCCTCTTCAATCGCGTTAAGAACTTCTGCGTCAAAGTCGGGTGTTCGGCCGCCCTCGGCATCAAGCCCTTGCAACCCCTGCTCAGCAACGCTCATTTCTGTAGCAGTTAGCTGTTCACTGTCACCTCCAATTACGAATGAACGATCCAATGTATCCGTCACAAAACGAACAACGCCCTCTTCGGATGAGACATCATAGGTTTCTAGTTGTAAACATACATCACCAGCCTCTTCAATACATAGTGAGGTTTCATCTGGATGTCTACCTAAGTCGTTACCGATACTTTGGCCTACTTTTTCAAACCTTGATGCAGACTCGGTTCGAAATTGATCGACGTCATATTTTGCTTTCGCTGATGCTGTTAGCGCAACATCTGCAGCACCATACAGTACCAGTGCCGACCCGAATGCAGCAACACTTGCACAGTATGTGCGAGTTGTTTTTTCATTCGGCCAAGGCCACTTTGTGTCTTCAATAATAAATCTTGCTCCAGCATCTCTCACTCCTGCTATATATTCGTCGATAGAGATGTGAATAGGCTCAACTTCGTTTGATGTCATCTAACACTCCTTATGCAGCAATAATTACAAGTCTTGCTTCAGATAGCAAGCATGAGCACTAAAGATTTGGGAAGCGGATTTAAATCCGCTTTTGAACGACTAGTTTTAACTTTGCCGCCACAGCCGCCAGCGCTGCTGCAATTCACGCCGCCACTCATAGACCATGTAACCGCTGGTTAGAAGTAGCGTCCCACCGATAAGCGGCCAGTTGAGCTGCCCCTCAGTCTGCTGGACTGATAGGTCTGTCACCGACCCGTCCGCACTCGTCAGCACTGCCGATATCTTGCGACAGCGATTTGTATCTGGGTTGCGCTCTTCATCATCCTCGCACGGCTTCAAGTCCGAAGAACTCCCACTTACCGACCGACATCGATTCGTCTCAGGATTACGTTCATGACCCGGCTTGCAGGGCGTTAGACTTGACGCACTGCCCCCAACCTTGCGGCAACGGTTGGTTTCTGGATTTCGTTCTTCGCCTTCATCGCACGGTGCTAGCTGGCTTACGGCTGATTCGATGTTTTTGCAGCGATTTGTGGCCGGATTGCGGAATTTACCCGCTGGGCAGGGTGCTAAAACACTTGTGACTCCATCCACTTCGTTCACTGCCGGGGCAAGATATGGTTTATTC
The DNA here is from genome assembly GCA_030427365.1 of bacterium. Classification (GTDB taxonomy): domain Bacteria; phylum Patescibacteriota; class Saccharimonadia; order Saccharimonadales; family SZUA-47; genus JAUHWW01. Next base: position 17,050 of record JAUHWW010000001.1, read on the forward strand.
GCTGCATTGGAGGTAATCTGGTTCGTCCAAATCCATTGATCTTCGATAAGCGACCACGATTCATCATCCTGTGCATTCGAATATAGCTCGCTTTCGCTAACAACCTCACCCGCAGGACTGACGAGTCGCAGCTTCTGCCCGGTTGAGTTTGGCAACACAATGCCCGTTTCGCTATCAGAAAACGCACGATATTCATCGCTCGCCAGAGAGCCCCCTGCAAATACAAATGTCTTTGTAAAGCTTGGCCCTAGTTGCAATTCATAGCCAGCCAGCGATATGTCGCGATCATTGGGATTGTATAGCTCAATAAATTCCTGGCCATCATCAACACTCGGTGCATTTGGATATAGCTCAGTAATAAAAAGAGTGGCGTCCTCAAGCGGCAATACCACGCACTGATCATTCTCATTAATTTCATAGCCGTCAGGAACGGCAATCTGTAAACCATCTATGAGCGGACAAACGTCAACAAAGCAATCACCATTTTCATCGACAAGCATTCCTTCTGGGGGCTCTGCTTGCACCTCGTCGATATTCCCACACACATCGACAATAATCACTTCCTCGAACAGGCTTTGCGGTATTGGATTAAGTAGGACTCCTGATGAAAAGTCAGCCACATTACTGTCTGTATCAACAGCGAGACTGCTTAGATCTCGGGTCAGCACCTCTCCCGCTGCATGTGCGCTGGCTGCAAATGTCTCTGGGTTTGCTGCCGCTCCCCAGCCAACAGTATCGATAACGGTATCGGCTGCATCATGCAAGCGAACGTGGCCACTACCACTCGCCATACCGCCGCTCATAATGACATCAGGTGAAAAACCTGGATGTTCATCAATAAAGCTTTGCGAAGTAAATGAGATAATGCCGCCAGATGGAATAAGAAGTTTTGTCTGAGTGTCTGGTGGCGCTACACAACTCTGAAACCCGAGATTATCAGCTGATGAATAGTACTTGATGCACCAATTCGTCACATCGACGTCAGTCAACGCGGTGTTTTGCAACAAGACGATTTCGCTGCTGGCTGAGCTTGATGAGCCGGTTTGAACTTGAGCGATAACAAGCGAGGCTGAAACAGCACGTGCAGGTAATGGCGTAAATAAAGAAAATAAGAGTCCCAGCGATAAAATTATCCGCAAAAACTTCACGCGTTAACCTCCAATAATTTTTAGTATGCTCCGCGGTAAAGTCCATGGTCAACGTATTTTCTACACTATTCAACAATGTTGTAGTCTCGGAAGCGATGTCCTGTCCGGCGCCACAAATATGCCATGAGTGCTAGCAGGAGTAAGTACATCACGATTGCGCCGCTTGTGGTGAGCGACAATTCTCGCGATGCAAGCGGCTGCCTGGCGAGATAATCAACCACGCCCGTCATATAGCCCATAATCGTTTCCGCCGGCCACGCGACGATCTGCGTTAGCCCGCTTGGCAACAAAATAGCGCTTACACCTGCGATAAACGTTAAAAGCATGGCAAGTGGAATTAGCGGCAAGACAAGCACATTGGCTAGCAGCGCAAGCGGAGAATATTCACCAAATGTTGCCATAATAAGCGGCAGTGTTAGCAGCTGCGCACTAAATGTTTCGATGACTACCTGACGAATGTTGCCCGGTTTCGTTTCACCCCAAAAGTACTTGTGGATGAGCGGCGACAGCATAATCACGCCAATAAATGACGTGAATGATAATAGCCAGCCCAAGTCTCCCCAGGCGTACGTTGGATTGATGAGCACCGTAACTGCGGCTGAAAAACTAAGCAGCACAACTGGATGGAACTTGCGTCCGTAGTACCACGCCAGCAAACTAAGACCAGTAATCAAACTTGCCCGCGTCATACTTGGACTAAAGCCGGTAATATTCGCAAATCCGAGCACTAGCATGCCACTCAGTGCGACTGCGCTGAAGCGTGAAATCCGCTCAAATAACCGGCGGCCATATCGAACCAAAATGCTTAGGTTATACCCGCTGGCAACAACAATGTGGGTAAGGCCCAGCAAGCGCAGTTCAATATCCAGTTTTTCTGGCAGTGCCGACTTTTGACCAAGCAAAAATCCAGCGCCCAGCGATGCCTCTGGTTCACGTACGCCTTCACGAATGTTGTCTGCGAACCAGTCACGGGTGTCGCGCGCCACATCACTAAAACTTGGCCGCGTAATTTGGATGATGTCGGCGCGGTACATCGCGGCTGGAATGGTGCCGAAGCCATCACTTATTCGGCCGCGGACCAGGATAACGTCGGACCTGCGCACATCACTGCGCTTACTGCTCGCCACCCACACCTCGCCGCTGTACTCAACGTTATCAACGGCAATATCCCGCAAGCGAAAACGCACATCTCCATCAGCATCTAGGCTCGGATCCTCAGCCACCTTCCCCTCAAGCAACACTTGCGCGCCCACAAATTCTTGCAACGGAGCCTGCAACTGTAATTCGCGGCCACCGCGTTGCAATCCAATCAGTAAGCCAGCGGCAACAATCATTACAATCGCAACTGCACTCCGACGCGAGTAAAACCCTGCAGCACTGAAACATATACCTACAATCAGCCACTCAGGCGACGCAAACCACTGCCAGTATTGCGCAGTAAACGTGCCCACAAGTACGCCAATGCTCGCCAGCGCGATGAGCCATGACGAATGAATTCTACGTGACAAGTGGCAGTCGCTGTTCTCCGCACCCGTTTAAGACTCGCTCCATAGCTGCTTTTTCAGCAGTCGTTATCCATAACTCATAATCCGCTTTCACGGCAATTTGCCGCGCCACGTATTGGCATCGATAGCCGCGATTCGGTGGCAGCCAGCTGGCCGCGTCGCTGTCGCCTTTTTGCTGGTTTGCCTCGCCGTCGACTGCCAGTAAGTTCAGTGGGTCGTTAGCCAGCACCACCCTATCTTCAAAACTAAGGTTCTGCGCGCCCTTTTGCCACGCGTCACTCAGTGCTACCACATGATCGATCTGCACCGCATCACTTGTTGAGGAGCCCCGCATAAAATCAATCGTCAAACCGGTATAAGGATCGTCGAGCGATCCAGACAGCACCGTGCAGTCATCGCTGGAACGTTCAACATCCTCCATACTTTCGGCTAAAATCCGATTGCGCGTATCGCAGCCGTCATAGCTCGCCCACCCAGCGCCAAATTCACTGCGCGTATACCCAGTTTTGGGCGCGCGGCCGCGCACTGGTAGCTCGTCTAATGCCTCTCGAGCCAGCGGCTGGGCTAATTCTTCTGCCGAAAGTACTTCTGGCTCATCAGAATCAGTCGGCTGCGCGTTCCAAGCGCCAATCGCCGTCAGCAGCATCAATATAAGTGCCAGCACACCAGCGAACACGCTGCGACGTTTGCGATACGTTTGCTGCTCGCTCACCTGACATCCCTCATTGCATTAATAGTCTCTGGTAATAGTAATGAACAAACCAGCTTCGCTGCAAGCGTGAGCAAGAATCTATCACTGCAGCGACGTAATGCGCTGCTTGTAGGCACGTGCTGCCTCACTATGACCCAGTAGTGATAACGCAGCCAGCAAAATATACGCTTCATCCGCGACAGCTGCATCGAACGACGATTCGAGCGTGGTTATGCGCGATTCGATAGCCTTTGTCAGTTCATTTGATTTTGTTTTTGGCGTTTCTTCCGGAACGTCTCCGACCACTTCCAGTGACCGAGCAGATTTATCACGCTTCACCAGATGGCCGCGGGCAATCAAGTTCTTTACGTGTAGCGCGACTGTCGCAACCGATGTGTAGTTGCAGCCGCCCATGATCTCACGGTAGCTCGGCGAGTAGCCGTGCTCAGAAATAAAGCTGCGAATATACTCGAGTGTTTCGAACTGCTTTTTGGTGGGTCTTGTCTGCTTACTCATGCTTTTTTCGGGCGGTGTTTAGCGTGCGTGCCGGCAAACACCCAATATTTATACCAAAGATAATTCCAAACGGTGAAGAAGCCACTAGCGATGAACTGACCGAACTCCGGCTCGATACCATTGCGGCGCAGCCCCTCGAGAATAAAGTAGTTGAGCAGAAATGCATTGAGGACGGTATAGATAATATAGCGGCTGGCCATCACGCCGATCTGCGCCTGTTTCTTGTTGCGGAAGACCCAGTATCGTTCGAGAATAAAATTTAGCGTCAGGCCAACACCGTTACCGAGTAAGTTCGCCCAGAACAAACCGATGTGATTGTCGAGTGTCACGATAATGATGTAGCCGCTCCAAAACCACACGCCGCCGGTGACCATATACTCACCGAATTGCACCACAAGGCGCTTCAGTCGACGCTGTTTGGCGCGCTGTTGCCGCTTTGCAAGCTGGGCTTTTGTCAGTCGTTTCTTTTTCTGTTTTGCCATTTTTGAATTGCTCACACTTATTTTACCGCTCTTTTAAACAAAAACCAAACACTCATCAGCTTTCACACTCTGTTAAAATGAAAGTAAATGAAGAATAGCCTGTCGCTCTTATACAGTTTCATCCTCCTCGTCTCAGACTTTCTGGCGCTCACGCTCGCCTTTACCCTCGCCTACGTCATCCGCGTTAAACTCGATGATAGGCCACTCCTCGAACCAATTACCGCCTACGGCTACATCGGCGTGGTCGCGGTCTTACTGTTTTTCTGGCTCATCATCTACGGATTACTCGGGCTCTACCGCGCGCAGGTGCACGAAAACCGCTTCAAAGAATTCGCCATGTTGCTGGTTGGTTCGTTTATCGGCATCCTGTTCTTAATTGGCACTGAGTATGCTCTTAACCGAGCCATTTTCCCTGCCCGTCTCGTCACCGTCTACGGTTTTCTCTTTGCTTTCTTGCTCACATTGCTATTCCGCACCATTATCCGCGCCGTGAAGCGTATCTTGCACAGGCGCGGCTTTGGCGTGACGAACGTGCTCTTGGTTGGCACGACGGATATCACCAGCGAACTCGCACAAAAACTAGACCAGCCGCACAACGGCTTCCGCGTTGTTGGCGTTGTCGGTGACCGCCGTAAAACCATCGCGCACGTTGACCCAGATATTCAATTCCGTGATTTTGGCGTCGCAAGCAAATACCTCAAAACAAGCCAGATTCATATGATTATGCAAACCGAGCTATTTAACGACGATGCGCGAAATGATGAAATCCTCGCCTACGCGCAGGAGCACCACATCGCCTACCGTTTTATTCCATCAAGCTCCCGGCTGTTTGTTGGCTCGCTGGAAGTAAACCTCTTCGAAGGTATCCCGACCGTCACCGTCCATCAAACCGCGTTGACCGGCTGGGGCCGAGTGCTGAAACGAGGCTTTGACCTGAGTGTCAGCGGACTTGGCTTAATTTTGCTTTCGCCGATACTTTTACTTACGGCACTCGTCATGAAAGCGAATGACCCAAAAAGTTCCGTTCTGTTCACCCAAAAACGCATGACGCGCTTCAACAGAGAATTTAAGATCTATAAGTTCCGCACCCAACAGCAAAAGTACGATGGGACAACCCCCGAAGAAGCTTTTGAAGCAATGGGCAAACCTGAGCTTGCAAAAGAGTATCGCGATAACGGCGACTTTCTGGAGAATGATCCGCGCGTTACAAAAATTGGCCGTTTACTGAGGAAGACCTCTCTAGACGAGCTGCCCCAGCTCTATAACGTGTGGAGGGGTGAGTTGAGTATGGTTGGACCGCGCCCACTTATTCCTGAAGAGATGAAGCAGTTTAATCAACGCAGCGTTATCCTGAGCGTGAAGCCAGGGCTAACCGGCTTGGCTGTTGTTTCCGGACGTAAAGACATTCCATTTGAAGAACGACGAAAACTCGATATGTTTTATTCGCAAAACTGGAGCTTCCTGCTGGACATTGTGATTATTCTGCGTACCGCAGTCCACGTTATCGGACGAGCGTTTAGCGGAAAGGCGGACTAACATGAAGGTTGCGATTGTTACCGAATGGATCACTGACACAGGTGGCCATGAACGCGTTGTGAATCAACTGCACCAAGCTTTTCCTGACGCACCGATATTTACGGCAACCTACGAGCCAGGCAAAAGTAAGACCTTCAGCCGCGCCGACGTGCGCACCAGTTGGATGCAGAAGCTCCCGAAACCGCTGCGCAAACATCAGTTGCTGACCATTCCTCGCCAATGGTATTTCGGTGGCCTCAAGTTACGCGGCTACGATGTCGTTATTTCTACTGGTAGCGGCGAAGCGAAAGCGACCAGGGCTCCTGACGGCATGCATATCAACATTTGCTATACCCCAACATTGCAGTACTGGGTCAAACCGGACAATTACCTGAAAAAAGGCAGTGATGGACTCAATATCGTCTGGCGAACCGGCCTGCGGCTGCTGCTCCCGTACGTGCGCTGGTGGGACAAACGTGCAGCGCAACGCCCGGACCGCATGTTGGCGATTTCTGAAGCTGTCCAAGAGCGCATAAAGAAATTCTACGAGCGGCGCAGTGATCTACTGCACCCACCAGTTGATATAGAGCGGTTCAATGAAGATGGCAATCAATCCCGCGACGGCTTTATCATCGTCGGCCGGCATGTTGGGCACAAGCGAATTGACCTGGCTATCCGCGCCTGCAATGAATTGGGTAAGAAACTCGTCGTAATTGGCGATGGACCAGCCACCCCGCGCCTTAAGGACATGGCTGGCCCAACGATTGATTTCAAAGGCCATGTCAGCGATGAAAAGACGGCGCAGCTGCTTGCCCGAGCAGAGGCGTTCTTATTCCCGAATGAGGAAGACTTTGGCATTGTGGCAGTTGAGGCGCAAGCAGCAGGAACGCCTGTCATTGCCTACCGCGCAGGTGGAGCGCTCGACATTGTGGAAGAAGGCGTCACTGGCGAATTCTTTGACAAACAAACGCCAGAGAGCCTAATGGAAGTTATCAAGAATTTCAATTACAAACTCTATAACCACCAGTCGATCATTCAAAACGCCGCTCGCTTCTCAAACGACAACTTCCAAGCCAAAATCAAAGCCATTGTGAAAGACAGTCAAAAGCGGATTTAAATCCGCTTTAACTCCGCTTTTGTTTCAAAAACGATGCTGTCGCCTGTTGAACGAATTTTTCTTGTGAATGCATGAAACTTTCCGGCAAGTGGTTGACTGAGTACCATTCGCCAATTGCTGTTTCTCCTTTTGGTTCAATCCAATATACCTGCGCATGCTCTGAGCCTCGTCTACTTTTATGCAAGATGCTGCCGACATAATGTGGATCGGAAAACGCTGCACCTTGCAGCTCATCCTTCAGTATGCGATCAAATGCCAGGTAAGAATTAGCCTCGTTGTCGCCAGGCCTTATGACAGTTCCAGGGGTATGTAATTCTCCCGCGAATAATACATCGTCGCTCGATCGCTTAATAAGCAACACCTCGACTTCATCACCATTCATGCGAAGAGGCACGAATTCAATAATTGAAAGAACGTTGAGGCGGGCGAACTCAATAAATATTTCCAGTGGATAAAAGCCTGGTTCCAGTTTCCTCAGCAGCTCGACAAGCTGTTTTTCATCTTTGGTGTTCATGCTCGGCCGTAGTCGTCAGCTAGACGCACAATGTCTTCTTCGTCTGAAGGGTTGTCGGCGTCAACGTGCTGCCATATTTCTGCAACTATTGCCCACCCATTCGCCGTTGCACCACCCTTGTGTCTCATCTTCACGTCGTAAGTGAACACATCGCCTGTCTTATACGTCTTGTACTCACCGACTTCATCTTCTGGTCCGTTATAGGCTTCCACTTCACCATATATCACTTTCCACGTTTCTGCTCGGCGATCGTGGTATTGAAAACTTAGTTTTTTCCCAGGCTCAAACACGAGGTACTTAGGGTTTACTTCACCCGGCACATCTATGTCTACATCACTATAATACTCATCAAGAAATTTCTGTTTCTGAGATCCAACAAAGCGGTAATACGCCCCCCATGGTTTGTGTTCGTCGACGTCATCCATAATGAACCCAGGCTGCATGATGAGCTTGTCTTTTATCTCTCGTAACACAGCCCATTTATTGCTTGGGTCTGAAAAGTTTAGCTCAACCATCCTACTCCCCTAACTTCAAAATTGTTTCCACAACGAGTGCGGTGTCTTCCCAGTCCTCTACTGCTATGCTATCGATTCCCATGGCTTTCACTGGGTAATCATTGCCCCCCTCATCGAGTCTATCGCCAACAAACAGCACCTCGTCTTTGCCTATCTCTAGTGCTGCCATGAGCTTTTCCATACCGTAAGCCTTATCGATGCCAAGTCGAGTAATGTCAATTGTGGTGGTGCCTCCAGCTCGTACTTCAAACTCAGGTAATTGCTCATCGATTTTTGCTCGCAGCGTAAGACGCTTGTCATTATGCTTTTCAAAAAATGCGTCTTTTTCTTCTGTTGGTGCCTGCTGTCCGAGCAACGATATTGAGATTTGACTTCCTCGATCTTCAACCACTTCACCATGTGGGTTCTCAGGCCAAATTCCCTGCTCTTTTGCTGATTTCTCAGCAATTTTCATAATTTTTTCACGTTCATCTTTACTGAGGTCCTCTGAGTAAATAATCTTCCATTCTCCTGAAATATCATCAAATCGATAGTACCTGGTCCCACACGTTGGCATAAGGTGCAGGTTTTGCAGCAAGTGATGCTCAACGTGGAGGTTATCTATGAACTGCTTCTGGAACTGCGGAAATGCTCCTCCTGAAATCACACACACCTGATGCGTCTGTAGCAAGGAGCTCATTAGCTCTGCCATGCGATCACTGATTGGTGATTTTGAAACTGCCAATGTACCATCGAGATCAAAAGCGATAACTTTTTTCTTACTCATTCGATTCACCTCGTTTGATTATTTGCTTCGCCACATCTCCGACCTTCCGGGCCTGACTCTTGTTTGCCACTAAAATACCTTCTTTTGTAGCTACTACTACCACGTTATCAAGTCCGACAACAGCGACAGGAATATCTAGCTCATTGCGAAGATAACTTTCACTCACATCGGCATGCGTAATGTCCCCATTGATGTGATTATCGTCGCTAGCAAGTGCGGAGATCGAGTGCAGGTCATGGAAATTTCCAATGTCTATCCAGTCAAAGGTGCAAGCAATCGCGTGAGCACCTTCCATTTTTTCTGATAACACATGGTCAAGGATTGCGCCTTCTTGGGCGTTGTATACGTCTTGTAATTCATCATCAGAAGCTGCCTCAATCGCCTCAAACTCCTTGTAGCTTTCCGGGCTAGCGCGTTCAATCTCACTTAATACGTATGACATCGATGACATAAAATAGCCGGCGTTCCATAGATATTCACCGGTTTCAAACCATTGGTTCGCCGTCTCTTGGTCTGGTTGATATTTCCACGAATCAATTTTGTAGACGTTGTCGCCGTAGTCTTCATTCGAACCCTTTTTTATGTAGCCGAGTTGGTTCGAAGGATGGTTCGGCACAATACCAAATTGAATGAGTTTTGCGCCTTTCTTCATCGCCGTGCAGGCTTCTTCGATTGTCTCGTGGAAGGTTTTCTCGGCGTGTATGAGGTGATCTCCCCAGAGGACAAACACTGATTCATCATCAGCAATGCCGTCTTGCTTAAAGCGGCGGAAAGCGAGATACAGCGCGTTTGCAACGCCCCGCCGGGATGGTTCTACGATTATGTTGTCTTTTAGCTCTGGGAGCTGAGCAATCGATTCTGCTTTTATCTCCTCGCTTGTAACTAGGTAGACATCGTCGGCCACATCTTTGACTCTGTCATAGGTTTTTTGTAGCAGCGATCTGCCGCTTTCGTCGAGGGTTAGGAACTGTTTTGGATAATCCGGAGTAGACAATGGCCACAACCTCGTGCCGCTTCCTCCAGCGATAATACAAGCAATCATATCGCCATCAATCATAGCATAGCCATCCGAGTGTTTGCGCGGGCTGGTATACTGTTATGAAAGAAGTTATGAGTACAAAAACAATTGCCGTTATCGGATCAGGGTATGTCGGTGTTTCGACTGCAGCTATTGCTGCTCACGCCGGCTACAAGGTGCATCTTATTGACGTTAATCCAGATCGCATAAACGTGCTTAAAACCGGCAAATCATTTTTCTATGAGGAAGGAATTGATCCGCTGCTCGCGCAAGCTATCGAAGACGGCACGCTTATTCCGTCGCTTTCATACGAACCTGGCGTGTCTGAAGCGGATATTATCTTTTCTTGCGTTGGTACACCCGACAACCCAGACGGTAGCTCAAACCTCGAGTATGTATTTGCGGCTGCAGAAACTGCTGCCCCACTGTTGAAAGAAAATGCCATCTTTGTGCAAAAAAGCACTGTCCCTGTCGGCACCGGCAAAAAAGTGCGGGAGGTACTGCCAGAAACTGTCTCCTACGTATCAAATCCTGAATTCCTGCGTGAGGCCAAATCAGTGTATGACACACTGCATTTTGATCGCATCGTTGCAGGAAGCGATGATGGGCAGGCTATCGAGAAAGTCTTTGACGTATACCGCGCTATCGATGAGCACCGTGATCATATCGCTGAGGTGTCAGGCGTATCGATAGTAGCACCAAGTCATGGGAAATACATCACGACAAACCTGGAGAGTGCTGAGCTTATTAAAGTCACATCGAACGCCTTTCTAGCGCTAAAAATCTCATTCGCGAACTCTATTGCCAAGCTTGCTGACGCTTCTGGGGCCGATATTGAACAAGTTATGGACGCAGTTGGCGACGATGAACGCATTGGGCGAGCCTTTTTCAACGCGGGGCGTGGGTATGGTGGCGGCTGTTTTCCAAAGGACGTTGCGGGGCTTATCAGCTCATCGAACACATTTGGCGTTGAGCAGCCGATCTTGTCTGCTGCACAAGACATCAATGAGAGCATGGCTGGCTACGTCGTTGAAAAAGCTCACGCAGCGGCTGGAGACCTGGCAGGAAAGAAAATTGCCCTGCTTGGACTGGCGTTTAAAGCAGGCACAAGTGATGCTCGAAAGTCACCAGGTGCAAAAATCGCCAACATGCTCGATAAGCTTGGAGCACATGTGTCCGCCTACGATCCGAAAGCGAATGAAGAAGCCAAGGACGAGTTGCGTGCGAGCGTTAACGTTGTAGACACCATGATTGAAGTAATTGATGGCGCAGAGATTATCTTTGTTGCAACCGCTTGGCCAGAATTTGTCGACTATGATTATACCCAAACGTCAGCAAAAGTCCTAGTTGATGCTATGAACTGTCTAGAGCCCTCTACATATGCTAATCTCTCTATGAAATACATAGGTGTAGGAAGGCGTTCAATATGAAACTTTTTGTGCAGATACCTTGCCTCAACGAGCAGCAGACGCTTCCTGACGTCTTGAAAACGATTCCAAAAAAAGTCCCTGGCTTTGAATCGGTAGAGATATTAGTTATTGACGACGGCTCGACGGATAAGACTGTCGAAGTTGCAAAGAAGCACGGCGTGAAGCATTTTGTGTACCATCGCACTAACCGCGGTCTAGCCCGCTCATTTACCGACGGCCTTGATTATGCTTTATCACATGGTGCTGACGTTATTGTTAACACGGACGGCGATAATCAGTACCCCCAAGCCGACATTCCAAAACTCACTGAACCTATCCTCGACGGACGTGCCGACATCGTCATAGGTGATCGCCAAACTGGACAGATCCAGCACTTCGGCACATTTAAAAAGCTCATGCAGCGATTTGGCTCATGGGTGGTCAACAAAGCCGCCAAAACAAATGTCCCTGACACCGTTAGCGGCTTCCGTGCCTATTCAAAAGAAGCAGCGTTAAAGATGAATATTGTTAATTCATTTAGCTACTGCACCGAGAGCATTATTAGCGCTGGCCGCAATCGCATGGCCATTGAGAGCGTGCCGGTAACAACCAATCCGCCGACCCGCAAATCACGATTGTTCAAGAATATCTTTCAGCATATGTACAAGTCCGGACGCGTTATAGCAAAGAGTTATTTCATGCATGAGCCACTGAAAGTTTTTGTTATTCCGGGACTTACGCTGCTAGTCGTCAGTGCTATCCCGTTTGTGCGCTATCTCGTACTCACCGTTGGCGCTTCTGATCCAGGTCAGCATGTGCAGTCTCTGTTACTTGGAATCGCCCTATTTACTGCTGGACTGTTATTCAGCGTACTTGGCGTGCTCGCAGACCTCATAAAGACGAACCGAATTACAAACGAAAAAATTCTAGAGCACGTCCGAAGACAACAGCTTAACTAGTCGAACTTTTAGTGTTCATTTTTATGGATAGAATGGTAATAGCACCTAGAAGCATATCCAAAACTAGCGTTAGCAATCTCCAGCATAAAATTACTACGCTTGATACTGAGAAGAAAGCAAAAACACCCTCTCTGATACCGATTCCTCCGGGAGCAAAAAATGCGAGTATGCCTAGGCAATATGCAGCTGCATTCGCAGCAAAGGCTTCAGGAATCCCTATACTACTTCCCGCTGCAAGAGCGAGCGTGTAAAAGGAAAGTCCGGCAAAAACCCAAGCTATGAAAGCAATGCAAAAAAGCTTCAGTCCCGCTTTTTTCTCAACTGATATTTTAAATCTCTTTTTGTTCATGATCATTTTTTGAGGCAACAGATAGTAAAAGGCTGCTAGCACAAATAGAGAAGGAATCATAAGAACCGGTCTATCTATTACAGCCCAGCTCATGGCAGCTAAGAGAAGGCCTGATGAAAGCATACTAGCGTTTTCGATAAGCTGAGCAATGCTGCTTTTTTTGACACCAAGTCCGAGTTCAGATGCGTATTTTGCTCGAAACGAAAACGTAAACAGGCTTGTAGGTAAATATTTATAAGGCTGGGAAGCCAAAAATGCTTTTTTTTGCGACGCACTTACCTTTGGTTCAACAAGCTTGCAGGCCGCTAACCAATGTCTGGAGAGAATTGTATAGAATGCTACAAATAACAGTACGGAAGTTGCTACTAAATACCAGTTTATCTCTACCTGTGAATCATAAAAATCACTATATAAGGACTTCAGGTACACAAAGCCGAATACAATGGCTCCAGCAGTTAGTAAAAGGCTAGCTGCTTTTAGCAGGTTACTTTTTTGCATGCTTCTTTGCTAGCACAAGCGTCCATGGGAGCGGATTTTTTCGCTGCAAAACTGGTCCAAGATGAGCTTCAACGTGCTTGACCAGGCTTCTTGCTGACCAGTGGTTAAGATGGCCGATGGTGTTACCAAAGTCCTTTAGGTACTTACCCCTTGCCATGTTTAGCATACGCCACAGTGGTTCACGAGGAACGCCCAAAATCAGAACTCCATCTTTCTTTAAGACACGACTAATCTCCTCTAGAGCGGTGTCTGGGTAATCAAGATGCTCCATCACTTCGAGCAAGAAAATAACGTCAAAGGTCTCATCTTTATGCTTTAGTTCATACACACTCTCTTGGATAACCTCGACGTTCGGGTTAAGCTTCTTTGCTTTTGGGACAAGTTCATCTACGTATTCGGATGCCATAATGTCAGCCTTTTTACCGAACATTTTTGCTAATCGTTGCGTTGAATAGCCTTCACCGCATCCTAGCTCAATAACTTTGACCTTTGATTTACGGCCAGTTTTTCCGGACTTTTTTAGGAGCTCCTCAACTGCAGCGAAATAGCCATCAAGTAATTTCGAGCCGATCTTGCCCTGACCTTCTTCTGTATACTTATGACCAAAATCTTCCAATTCTGGCGTTGCTTTTAGCTCACGTGTATTTTTCTTAGTCAATTTAGAGGTCTGCCTTTCTTTAGAATCTAACCTTAATATACTATAGTCTATCAAACGAAATCAGTTCACCTTCACTATTCACTGATCCAATTAATAGTGATCGAGATTGCTTGATTGATTTTTCTGGTAGAGCGCTTAATTGGCCTGGAAACACCTCGTAGACGATTTGTCCAACTTCAGGAAGGTTCATCCTTCTAGAAACCGCTAATAAATCATAATCAGCTCCTGTGATTACGACCACCGGGCGCTTGCCTATTGCTTGGGAAAAACTGTAAAACTTTTTCAAACTTATTTGGTCGACTAAGTTTTTTGTTCTATACGCTGGTACATCGCAATAGCTTCTTGCTGTTTGGATAGATTTCCAACCACTATCTCCTGCCCATAAAATCACATCGTTCTCATCTACTTTCTCACACAAAGAATCTATTAGTTGATACTGGTTTGCGTACCTCTTTAGGTTTTTTATGTTTTTTGATTGTGCAGCTACGTTGTTTATGACCAAAGCTGAGAAGATAAGCAAAACTACAGCAGTATATTTACTAAATATGCCTTTCTTGTTTTTCAAATATTCAGCGACTACATGCAGAAAGTAAAACGCAAAAAAGCAAATTGCTGGAAACGTTACCGGTAGGAATCTTCTAGAAGCCCACGGGTGATCTGGCGTTATTCCAACCAATTGCAGATAAACAAGACTTGGGAGGAGGAATACTGCGATTGGTAATAATAGTTCCTTTTTATTTTTATAGAGCACAAGTACCCATGAAGTTATTAGCCCAATAACTGATAACACCGTGATGAGAATTCCCATGTACCACACCATCCATACTGTCGTTAGCTCTGCGTAGTTCCTCGTCCCATCTACTTCAAGTCCCTCTAGACGCTGGTTCCCCTCTATGAAGCTGCTTATCCCTGGAGGGTACGAGTAGTCGTGGCCAACATACCAAAATGGTCGCGAAATGAAGAAAGCCAGAACCAAAATGAAACAGATAACCATAGAGGCTTTTACATAGTTATTCTGATATATACCTCTGGCCAACTTCTTAAGTTTTTTGAATCTCCCAGAGAACATAAGCAAAAGAGTTCCAGAGACTAACACTACCGCAAGTAAAAAGAGCTGTACTTTAGCATCTTCACCATGTGTAGTGTAGTAGCTGCTTGACAGTTTGCTCATATCGAGCCAGCCTAATGCAGCGACTGGAATAAAACCTCCGTTGAAATAAGCATAAAGCTGTCTCCACTTTGAACTCTTTCCCGAAAAACTCAAAACAAGTATCGCCAGAATTGCGCATAGCCCGGGAATAAGTCCGTCAGCTCTTGTGAGGAATATTGAGCCAAAGGAAACTCCAGCTGCAGCTGCGAGCAAATTAGCTTTTTGAGATTTTTCTCTAATTGCTAATACAAGTAGGCTCAAAGAAGTTAGAAGTAATGTCGCGGACAGCGGTTCAGTAAATGTATCCCTGGAAAAGTAAACGAGAGGAAAAGATAGCGAGAATGAAACCGCACCAAAGACCGCCCATCGAGGCTTCATATAGAGTGTCATCAGTAAATACAGAGAAAGAATGGCAGTTGCTCCGAATAATGGAGCAACGTCCAGCATTCTTTTTTCCCCTATAAACTTGCCGGCTCCGCCTAGCAGTGCAGGTAGCATGTGTAGACCCTGTGGATCGATCTCGTCCTTATTTGTAACACTTCTCCCAAATCCTGCAGCAGTAAACTCTAAATCGTATTCTGATGAATTTGGATGCTCATTGACTATTGTTATTGTTTCATTATCGATGAGGTGTCTCCCGCTCACGGTATAGATTGCTGGATCTCTATTAACAAATATGTCTTCAGCGCTGAGAGGGACGTTATAAAGAAACCATCCAAAAGAAAAAATGAGCATCAAGATACTCGCAATTAGCCACTCCTTAGAAATCTGAGCTTTTAAACCGCTATAGGATGCTTTTGCTACGAATACGCCAATACTTATTGACACTAGCAAAGCGAGAGCTACTGCAAATGTCAAAAATAGCTTCAGTAAAAGTAATACTATCAACAGACTGCCAAAAACTGGAAGTGCTATTAGTGGTGTTAGAACAGCCAGAAAAACATAAAAGGATACATTCTTCATCATTTATTTTTAGCCTTTTTCATTTTACTAGTTATCCAAGTTTGAGATTCTTTTAAGAAAACGACCGTAGCAAAATTAAATAGAATTAACACCGGTGAAAAATATCTAATACAGTGAAAGGCCAGTTTCTGAGCAGACACGTTAGAACCTGCAAGATAGAATCCTAAAAGACCTATAGAAACAAGGGAGTAGAACTTGATTGAAAAAGGATATCTGCGTCCAAACAGGATTAGCAGAATTCCTGGCAACGCAAGCCAGAGCCACGGTGAGGCCTGAAAAAGCGCTTTCCGGCGAACCTCTGGTCGCTCATCCTCATTACTATCTATGAGCACTTCATTAGTGTTGCGGACGAGGTTATCTGGCTGAAAATACTTCTCACCGACAGTAACTGAGTAGCTATCATCGTGACCTGATGTTGTGAGACTGCCGAAGGCATTTAACTTCGAAATAAGTTGCGGCATTAAAGCGAAGAAAAAAACTGCTCCTGCAACCAAAAACTTCTTCAGGCTGGCTTTTGTAATCAGAAGATAGCCAAGCAACAATATAGGCGTAAAAAGTATATACTCTTCTCTTGTTGTAACTCCAAATCCTGCAATAAAACTACTCAAAATTACCATAGTCAAGGACGAACTGTGGTTCTTTCGTGAAAAAAGCCAGAAAAAGTATGCAAATATGAATATCCCAACTTGATTATTCCAAGGAACAAGAAATACTTCTGTAAGTGTATGGAGTGTTCTTGCTACACCGTCCCATACAAGCAAAAAACCCAAGAACATTACTGCCCAGCCTCGTCCGAGCAAATTAGATGCAGCTTTAAAAGCAAAAACTACCGTAGCACTAAGTAGTAGATAGGAAACCAATAAAAATGGGTGCGTAGGCAGAAGGAGCCCCCCAAGCAACCCGAGCAATGAAAAACCAACAGGAAAGTGCAGTTGTGCTCTACTCGGCAACATCCCCTCTCTCAGAGATGTCACGGTGTTTGTGTATAGCTCTTGATCAGCCCAACCCGCGCCGTTCGTAACGACAGAGTCATCAAAAAAAACACCTACCCAGAAGGACATGCTACTGACTGCCAAGACTAGCAGAAGTACCCAGTTGCGTTTTGCAAAACTATACACACTCTCGTAGTAGTCACTTATTTTCATAGGTTCCCTCTAGTATACAGTCGATTGTATACCGGACCGCTAGTTATCATAAGTAAGCACTAGCGTTTTTTGTAAAATTATGTTATCATCATGAAGTAATGCGTAATAAAAATCCCCAAAAACAAAAATTACTAATAGGCCTGATTGTACTCCTTATTTTAGGAGCTCTAGCTGCTTTGGTCTACATATCAAATCGAGATAACAATTCTGCAAATGAGCAAAGCGACGGCAACGTCCAGTCACCGCAGGATATGATCAACTTAGAGCCCCCGACTTCACAAGAACAAGAAGCTGGGGACGCAATAAAACCTCAGCTTCCCGATGCAGATAGTGAGCCTCAAAACGGAAATTCTGGCGACAGAACAGTCGATCTCGTCATAACCGACGCAAGCCAGTATGACGATACAATTGAGGTGCGCTCGTTTGTTGCAAACTATATTGAGGATGGAACGTGTACTATGACTTTCAGTCTTGGAAACGAAACTATTACTAGAGAAACCGTCGCAAAAGCAGATGCATCAACAACTCTTTGTTTAACACTAAACGTGCCTAGAGCTGATTTCCCAAAGAGCGGTAATTGGAAATTAAAAGTCTCGTACGACGATGGCAAGAGTGCATCAGGTAGCGCAGAGACAACAGTGGTAATAGAATAATGAACGTAAAAGTTTTTAGAGCAAAATCTGTAAAAATAACGTTAGCTCTATTACTTTCTGTATTGCTATGCAGTACGTTTCTATTTCAAATGATAGGTGGTCGTTCCGTTAGTGGACTTTCGGGATCAGACTTCGATGCCGGCAATATAATAAGTGATTCTATATTCTACAATTCTTCGTCTATGTCTACTTCACAGATACAGAGTTTTTTGGACTCTAAAGTACCTGTATGCGACACCAATGGTACACAACCCTACGGAGGCACAACCCGTGCAGCATATGGCGCATCAAGGGGCTACCCTGCTCCATATACGTGCCTAAAAGACTACTCACAAAGCGTACCCTCTATTACCAATAGTGGAAGTGACCTGTGCGGCGGGAGCATAAGCGGGGGCACAAAATCTGCAGCTCAAATTATCTATGACGTTTCGAAAGCGTGTGGCATAAATCCTCAGACACTAATTGTTCTATTGCAGAAAGAGCAGTCACTTGTAACGGATGACTGGCCGTGGTCAATACAGTACCGCTCAGCAACAGGATACGGCTGTCCCGACACTGCTCCATGTGACAGTGAATACTATGGGTTCTTTAATCAAGTCTACCAAGCAGCCAAGGCTTTCCGTCGCTACGAAGCTAATCCTGATAGCTATAACTACAAAGCAGACCGCAATAATTATATCTACTATCATCCTAGTTTGGCTGCTTGCGGAGGTACAAATGTTTTCATTGATAACCAAGCGACTGCAAATCTTTATATATATACCCCGTACCAACCAAACACAGCTGCATTAAATAACCTCTATGGAACTGGTGATGGGTGTAGCGCGTATGGCAATCGTAATTTTTGGCGTATGTTTAATGATTGGTTTGGATCAACACAATTAAATTACGCAGCTGAAATGATTGAAAGTAAACTCTATACCGATCCAGCTAGAACAAACGAAACCTCAGGCCTTACGGGATATCCTGCAGGGACGAAACTATATGCCAGAATTACTGCAAAAAATGTTGGCAGTAGAACATGGCTAAAAAGCACAACGAGGGTTGGTACAAGAAGTCCATTTAATCATGCGAGTAGGTTTTACGATCCCTCGACATGGTTGAGTGCAGCTAGGCCAGCAACCATGAGCGAAAATTCTGTCCAGCCAGGGGAAGAAGCGACTTTTGATTTTACTTTGCTACTCGACGAAGACAATGGTCAGTATACTGACCAGTTCCAGCTTATCGTAGAGGGTCAGGCGTGGATGGAATATCGTTCAAGGTTCGATATCACAGCTACATTAGATACTCCTTATCGAGCAAAGCTTGTTTCTAGACGTGTTTATTTAGACCAAGCTCAAACAGCAAAAGTTGGAAATACCATTCGACCAGGTGAAAAGCTTTACTGGGAAGTGAAGTATAAAAATACAGGATCAGTTACTTGGACAAACGTTAGCACAAAAATAGGTACCGTTGATCCATTGAATCGATCTAGTAGTTTCTTCGACCCAGCGACTTGGGAGTCTGCAAGCCGTCCAACACTCATGGAAGAGTCATCTGTCGCCACGGGTCAAATTGGTACATTTTTGTATACCTCTGTCTCACCCGGATCTGATGGCTTCTTTACCGAGTCTTTAGGTCTGGTGGTTGAGTCGATGGCTTGGATAAGCAACTCTCATTTCTCTGATGTCATAAGATCCTCAAGTACTATTGACAGGCTATTTGGCGGAGAGAGACTGCTGCCGGGTACTGAGCTCCGTTCTAGTGGTCACCGACTTATAATGCAAGGTGATGGAAACCTGGTTGTCTACAATCCAGAAGGGCAAGCAACTTGGAACTCTGGAACGTCTGGTGGTAATCGATTCATTATGCAAGGTGATGGAAACCTAGTTATGTACAATTCGAGTAATAAGGCGATTTGGTCAAGTGGGACCAAAGGTGGTAATCGATTCATTATGCAAGGTGATGGAAACCTGGTTATGTACAATTCGAGTAATAAGGCGATTTGGAGTTCAGGAGCTAATTGAAGCGTGGAAAGTGACTACCCTAGTCTTCGTGACTGATATAATTATTCGACATGGCTGTTAATAATATTTTCTTTGAAGGTCTTGGCTTGGTAGAGGGGCACTTTAGCGGAATTGGTCAATATATCCTAGGAATCCTAAAAGGTGTAGATGAAGAGATTGATAAGAGAATGCTCATGGGTGAACAAACCCCAAAGGTGTTCGTTATCATTCCATATGACACGTACCCCCGCTTTCAGGAGTACAATTTTAAACACATACGAGCAAAAAAGCTCCCTTTGAAGTTTAAGTACGTGGCGGCTTTGTGGCACAGAGGAATGATGCCTCCGCTGGATTTATTTTTTGGAAAAGGTCATTATATCTTTACTCGTTTTGTAACTATGCCCGTCTTGTTTAGTAAGTCTTCAGTTGTTATATACGATCTCTCTTTTGAACTATACGCAGACTTTGCTGATGCTAAAAATGCTAAGTTCTTATCCAAAGGTACTCGAAAATCAATTAAGTCAGTCGATAATGTATTCACAATTTCACAAAACTCCAAACGCGAAATTGCAGATTTCTACGGTTTTCCAAAATCAAAAATCTATGTCGCGACACCTGCTGCCGATCAGGCCTACTTTTACCGACGTAGTGATAAAGAAATAGAAAATATAAAGAGAAAGTACGGCATAGGGAAAAACTATATCCTTGCTCTTTCAAATCTAGAGCCCAGAAAAAACCTTGAGACACTTGTTGACGCATACTGTCAGCTCCCCGCAAATATAAGAAATACGTACAGCCTTCTTTTGGTGGGAGTAAGTGGATGGAGAACTGATGCCCTTTTTTCAAAAATCAAAGATCTTGTTGCAGAAGGCTACGATATTATCCGGCCGAATGAATACGTCTCTGACATTGATAAGCCAGCAATTATTTCTGGCACTTCAGTCCTTGTATATCCTAGCCATTATGAGGGGTTTGGCATGCCGCCCCTTGAAGCACTTGCATGTGGAGTACCTGTAATTACGGCTGATAATTCTTCCTTGCCAGAAGTAGTGGGAGACGCAGGCACCATGCTGGACTGTAATGATGTTGATGGCTTCACAAGACAGATTGCAAAACACCTGGAAAATTCCGAGAAGACAAAAAAGGAATTCATGAAAACCGGACCAATACAAGCAGAGAAATTTGATTGGCAAAAAAGTGCAAACGTCTACTTATCGGCTGTGCTCGGAGATAGAGAATGAGAATCGGGATAGACCTTACAGTGTTACAAACCGCTCATCGTATGAGAGGCATAGGCTATACTCTCATAAACTTTCTTAACTACATGCCCGAAGCACAAAAAAAAGACCACACCTTTATCTTCTACATAGACAGCGCTTCAGACGACCCACTTCAGTTAGTGAATCTAGATGGTTATAAGTATGAAAAACGATTAGTTTCGGGTACCTCAGTAAAAGTTGAAAATTCAAGAGATAAGGGTAAGGTACATTTTATAAAAACAGGCGTCCGTAATCAGTTTGTCGTACTTCGAGATTCAGTATTCGGTGATTCAAGAATTACTAATCTTGAAGACGTTGACTACTTCATACAGTTTGATCAGAACCAACCAGTTCCAAATAAACGAAAGGTGCGCTCTACCCTTATACTGTATGACCTAATACCTTTTGTTATGGAGTCTGACTATTTATGGGGCTACAAAACTGCTCGTGCACATGGTAGGAGCAGGAAGAACGCAGCTAGACTAGCTGCAAAAAGACTTACGTATTATTGGACAACCAAACTTAACTGCAAGAATGCCGATTCTCTTATTGCGATATCGGAGCATACTAAAAAAGACTTTATAAAATTCTTATCAGTTCCTAAAGAGAAAATTAGTGTTGTTCTGTTGGGGGTGGAAAATGATAAGGCTAAAAGCAGTAAGAAACCTTCATTTAGTCGATTTATTGAAACGAGTTGGGGCCCAATGCCTCGCAAAACTAAATTACCTGAAAAATTCATTCTGTATTTGGGGGGTGGTGATCAGCGCAGGAAACTTGTCGACCTATTAGCTGCATTTAACAGCCTTCGTGCGCAAGAAAAAGAAATTTCACTAGTAATGGCGGGTGATATCATGAGAGGTCCAGGCACAACACCTATCAAGGAGCATAGGGACTACTACAAATCAGTATCCTATATTGATGATATCTATTTTCTTGGCTTTGTATCTGATGATGAGAGACAGTATCTCTATGAAAATGCTCTAGCCTGTGTATACCCAAGTGTCTATGAGGGGTTTGGGCTGCCCGTACTAGAGGCTATGAAACACAGTTGTCCTGTTATCACCTATAATAATTCTTCGATTCCTGAAGTTGGGGGTGATGCAGCTCTCTATGCATCAGACCAAAAAACGATTAGAAAGCAGCTCGTGAAACTAATTGATGACAATAGCTTCAGAAAAGAAATGGTTGAGAAAAGCGAAAAACAAGCTCAAAAGTTTGGCTGGGAGCAAACGGCCACATCTATTTTAGAAGAAATTCTTAAGTCTTAGATAAAGCTCTGCAAAAAATCTTCTACTTAGATATTTGATACTATGCTGTTTGCTGGAAAGATCTGCGTAGTTGTTTGAGATCGCAACAAGCTCTGAGTGCTGCTTTTCAGTAATATGCACATACTCTTCAAGCTTGACTAATATTGATTTCTTTTCTTGTTTAAATGCTTTTGCGTGATGCTCTCGGATCGAGCGGTGGGCTATCTTTGCTGCCTCTTCAGCAAAACCACTCAACATGGCCTGTTTTTCAGAATTAAGCAAGTAATACTCATTGAGTCCGTCAAAAATTGCCATACTGTAGCCAGACTTTTCAAGAAACTTATTCCACCCATCCTTGCTGTTTCGATGATTCGCTTCTATGCAAATTACTCTTGGATGAAATAGCTTCCAATCATTACTTCTTACTACAGCACCTTCGGCGCCTTCTACATCTATCTTTATAAAGTCTACCCTAGTATTTTTTGCATATTTAGCAAAAATCTCTTTTAAGGTAATCGATTTTACCCTATAGTCTAGGAAATCAATTTTTGTACCTGTTTCTTTTATTGACTCTGTGTCTGTGGTTGATAACCCATCATGATTAGGGTACTCTCTGAATTCTACTGTCCCCGGAGTGTCAGAGACAACTGCCTGTATATTTATATCTCTAGTTCGTTTTTTGTCGAATTTCTTTATTAGCCTTTCAATAGGTTCTACATTGACTCCTGACCATCCTTTCTTATAAAAATACTTTGTTACTGAATGATACTCTTCGTGATTTGCTCCTACATCAATATAGAAGCCTTTTTTCACATTTCTAAGTAAAGCAGCTAAAACAATGTCTTCATGATACTGAGCGTAAACTACGTCTAAGTTGTCCATGCGGCGTAAAATCTAGCCTTCCTTTTTGTGTTTATTTACTAGTGAAGCTAATAG
This sequence comes from bacterium, assembly GCA_030427365.1. Taxonomy (GTDB): domain Bacteria; phylum Patescibacteriota; class Saccharimonadia; order Saccharimonadales; family SZUA-47; genus JAUHWW01. The sequence continues at coordinate 40,048 of JAUHWW010000001.1, forward strand.
TGCAACATCTTCTTCAGGAGACCTAAATAGCGAATCGTCACTGTGACATAAAGACGTCTCTATGCGCAAATCTTTATCTTCATTTGAGAATGATGCAACTATTAACCCATCGCCACTGAACGATTCGGCAATGGTATGAGAGGATACTATGTGTGCGCCGTTTTCCCTTAAGAATGTCAAACATTCGCTATGTGTGTTCGGATTCCTCGAGAAATAATAATGATGCGTAGAAACAAATACAAACCTAATTTTTTGTTGTTTGATAGATTTTATTGACCCTTTTAGTGCATCGAGTTCAACACCCTGAACATCCATGTGTAAAATACCTACTTTTTTGATCGAATTCTCTGAAACAATGGAATCAACGCTTCTTACTTCAACTGTAACTTCCTCGGCTGGATTCGAGTCGAGGGGTAAACTAATCTTGACACCATTTTGACTCCCGGCAGCTGCGCTTAAGAAAGTGGCATCCATGCCGTTCAATTCCGCATTTAACTCTCCGACGGCTCTATTTTTTGGGTCTGGTTCCGAGCAAAATGCTTTAGATCCTTTTATAGCTGAGAGAAACCACAGTGAATAATAGGACCAAAAGCTACCGAGCTCAATTATTGCTGAGCCTGCCTCTACCCTTTTCAGCACTTCATAAAAAAGTTTCTCTTCTTGGGGTTCATGATGACCTTTTAAGTCTTTGATTATTTCCGACATCCACTCACCATGATATCCCCCCAAAGAAACCCTGAGCCCATTGTGCATTATTTGTACTTTTCCTTTGGTTGTATCCTCAATTAATCCTGCATGTTCAACTTTTGGAATATAATCAGTGTCTCTGCATGAAACAGTCATCTGCTTGCGCTGATGCTCGTCTTTAGACCAAAGTCCCGGGGCATCAATTAGATATTGAACGGGGTCGGGCATTTGATTATGTTTGGTCTTTTTTCTTAACATTACTTAGCTCCTTTTAGGGTCACGCTGCACTTCACTTCAGGATTTGTAATCGATGGTACGCGCCTTTTTCCTTTCATCAGAAGTTGCACTGCATCCTCTTGCCAATCAAAAACCGTTACCCCGTCACCACCTAAAACTGCCAGGTCTACTGTATGTATGCCGTTATTCAGGTAGTTCGGCATGTCAAAGCTAACAAGATACCTTTCTTTTTCATTAAGACCAATTGTTTCAAGCTCTAATAATTTTGAATTGGAGGCTATAATAGACAATCCTTCACCGTTCTTTATCGAAAATCCATAGACAATGTCCTGAATCTTTCTATGTGCTTTAATTTGAAATTTAATACTGATACCTGTTTTTGATGCTTTAGCCTGAATGTCTTCGATTGTCGCCTCCATTGTGCCCCACCGACTGTCACTATTTCTAGTTGAGAGTGATTCAGTTTCCGTAAATAGCTGCGTGTATTTCTTAGCGGCAGTCCTCGCATCGCCATACTCTGCTACCTTACCGTCGTCTATTAGAACTGCCTTGTCACAATACTCTCTAACTGCATCCATGTCATGGCTGACAAAAACGACCGTCTTCTTGTTTTTCTTCAGTGTCTTGAAATAATCAAAGCATTTCCGTTGAAAATCCGCATCACCAACGGCCAGCACTTCGTCTAGCAGCAGTATGTCTGAGTCGGCGAGGATGGTTGCAACAGAAAATGCCAGGCGTACCTGCATGCCCGAGCTGTAGTTCTTGAGCTTTTGACCCATGAACTTTTCGAGTTCTGCGAACTCAACAATAGCATCGTACTTTTCATCGACTTGTTTTTCAGTGAAGCCCAGCAGTGCGCCATTGAGATAGACGTTGTCACGACCACTAAGCTCTGGGTTAAACCCAACACCAAGTTCAATAAATGGTACGATTTTCCCTGTGGTTTCAATTGAACCTTTTGTAGGTTGGTAAATACCAGCAAGCATCTTGAGCAGCGTACTTTTTCCGCTTCCGTTGCGGCCAACAATGCCAAAGAATTCGCCCTTTTTTACCTCAAAACTAACCCCATGTAAGGCTTTCTGCACTTCGAACTCGCGGTATTTTTTAAGCTTCGCCATGTTTGTAAACAAGGTCTTAATTGATCCGGCTTTTGACGTCGGCAAACGGAATGATTTGTGGACGTTCTTTACTGAAATGACTGTTTGATCATCCATAACTATATCTCCTCCGCAAAGGATTTGGCTTTTTTGCTGAAGTACAGTGATGAGACAGCAAAAATCAGAATTGTTAAAACGACAGGGACAATCCTAATTGCTTCGTTACCGTCAAATACATCGGCAATTGTCGCGGTGTCTTTGGACACGAGTAAATAGCGCATATCCTGGATGATCTGAGCCATCGGATTGAGCATGAGAGTCTTCTGTGCCCAGAGCGGCGCAAACGTGATCGGGAAAAGGATCGGCGTGAGATAGAACAAGGCCTGCATAACAACATCCCATATGTAATTAACATCGCGCAGCTTTACATACGCTGTCGCCAGAAAATAGCCGATGCCCAGGCTAAGCACGAAAAGCTGGAGAAATAAAAGTGGCAACACAAGCGTTTCAAGCGATATGCTTGCGCCTCCGATAGCTAGGAACACGGCAACCACAAAGAGGTTAAGCGCTAGGTTGATAAGCGCAGAGTATGTGACCGCCTGGACAATGACTTTTTTAGGAAAGTTTAATTTACGGATCAAATCGCCTTTTCCAACTATTGACGTGACGCTGCCCCCCGTGACCTCAGAGAAAAATGACCAGATAACGATACCAAGCAGCAGATACGCCCCTGAGTTTTCTACGCCGTAGTCAACCTTCACGATTTCAACAAAGACGATATAGAGAATACCGAATAGAAATAGCGGCTTTAAAAGCGACCATAGATAACCGAGGGCTGATCCCTGATAACGGAGCTTAAAATCAGTCTTAACAAGCTGCCGCAGCAATATCAAAGAATAAGCTGGACTTGTTCTTTTAACACTGTTCATTTTCACTACCAATAGTATACGTTACTACTCTAGAAAACCCTTGCAAATGCTATGATGGGTGCATGAGAAAGACAGTTCTGGTCACAGGGGTTAATGGATTTGTTGGTCATCACGTTGCACGTTTGCTAGCAGAGCGTGGAGTTTCAGTTGTCGGTGTGGGCAATCAACCAGCACTAGAGGACGATCTGCAAGACGTTGTCGATACCTACACATCGTGTGACCTTACCGACCCTGACGAGGTTGCCTCAATCAATCTCAGCGATATTGGCGCCATCATAAACCTAGCCGGATTCGCAAAAGTCGGTGATTCGCACGGTCAAGGAGACTTATACAACAAAGTAAACATTGGTGTCCACACCGTTCTGTACGATGAAGTGCTTCGCCAGAACATACGGCCACGAATCATCGCTGTCAGCACCGGCGCCGTCTACGATCCGAACCAGCCGCTACCAATTACCGAAGACTCTCAGCTTATCCCACGTGACAAGACGAACGAATACGTTGTTAGTAAACAAAAGATGGAGGAGGCGGTGCGCAGCTTTAGGGGCAAAGGTCTTGATGTGATTATCGTGCGGCCTTTCAACCATTCAGGACCTGGCCAATTGCCAGGGTTTTTACTCCCTGATCTAGGCGAGCAAATCGCAGATGCATCACGAGACAACACACCTCTACTCGTTGGTAACCTCGAAACAAAGCGTGATTATACTGACGTTCGAGATGTTGCGAGAGCCTACGTCGAACTAGCGCTGGCCGATTCCCTCAACTATGACCTGTACAACATCTGCTCCGGTCAAAGCACGAAAGGCACCGATATCTTAGATTTGCTAAAAAAAGCCTTTGGTGCAAGCGATGTTGAGGTAAAAGTTGACCAATCACGCATCCGCCCAAATGATGTCATGGATATTTATGGTTCACGACAACGATTGACAGATGACACTGGCTGGGAACCGCAATTTAGCGTCGAGCAAATGGTGCGTGATTACGCTGCCTGGAAACAACTCAATGATTAATAAGTGGAAGAAGATTTCATCAAAGAAGCTATTCTCTCATCCACGGTTGTCCCTGTACGAAGATAAAGCGCAGCTCCCAAACGGGAAAATCGTTGACTATCTGCATTTTGGCGACATGCCCGATACAGCCATGGTTATTGCAAAACGAGAAGACGGGAAGCTCCTCATGCAAAAAGAGTACAGTTACCCTCCTGACGAGGTGTTATTGCAGTTTCCTGGTGGTGTCGTCGAAAAAGGTGAAGACCCTGAAACGGGTGCAGCTCGAGAATTAGCAGAAGAAGGAAAACTAAAAGGTACCTTGCAGAAAATCGGATGGATGTATTTCAACAACAGAAGGACTGGCAGTAAGATGCACTTTTTTGTGGCAACGAACCTGGAAAAACTCAACCTTCCAGCTGATCCTGAAGAGTTTCTTGAAGATCACTGGCTCACCGAAGCCGAGATTGACAAGCTAATTGCGACAAACGAAATCCGCCACTACACAGCCCTCGCAGGCTGGACGTTTTATAAGAGCAGACTTTAAGGCCATAGCGAGCTTAGCGAATATTTTCTAACCCAAGGCGTAGATAATGAGCGTACATTGCACCTACTCTTTTGGGTATTTCCTTCGTTATCATCATCTCACTAAAATGATCTTTATTCATCACAATATGTTCATCACCCGCAAGCTCAATCAAATAGCATGTTGAGATGTCTTGGCGATTTTTCTCTGTCTTGAATTTTCCAACATATTGACCAACTAATACTTTATTGGTTGTATCTACGTTTATTCCCAATTCATTCTTGGCAATTCTCTTTAATGTATCTTCGATGGTTTCGCCTTTGTACATTCTAAGTCCAGGTAGCGCCCAGACATTTTTGTAAGGCTCGATTTTTCTTTTAAGAACAATGAAGCCGCTGTCTCCGTAGCGCAGCAACAAATCAAAAGTTGGAATAACCGACCACTCAAGTATTTCTTCGAAAACTTCTCGTGGTGCAAATTTTGGATGGCCCATTAGAAGCTAAGCTTCGACTTCGAGGTCTTTTTCCACCATCAATTTGACGAGGCCTGGGAAGTCTACGTTACGTTTCCAGCCAAGTTCTTCTTCAGCAGCAGTCGGATTACCAAGAAGTAGATTAACTTCTGCGGGACGATAAAACTGAGGGTTCACCTTGACTCTGACGATGCCGTTTTGATCAACGCCTTCTTCATCTTCTGCTTCACCGCGCCATGAAATGTCGAGACCAATTTCCTTAAATGCTAGTTCAACGAATTCGCGCACTGAGTGCGTTTCACCAGTCGCTAGAACGTAGTCTTTCGGTTTGTCTTGCTGCAGCATTCGCCACATTCCCTCGACATAGTCTCCTGCATAGCCCCAGTCACGCTTTGAGTCCATGTTGCCGAGCTCCATAAACTCTTGCTTACCGTGTTTGATGCGCGCGACGGTCTTCGTAATTTTGCGTGTGACAAATTCCGGTCCGCGCCTGTCACCCTCGTGGTTAAACAATATGCCGCTGAGCGCGAACATGCCGTAACTTTCACGGTAATTTTGCGTAATCCAATGTCCGTACAGCTTCGCGACACCGTATGGGCTGCGCGGATGAAAGGTTGACTCTTCGGTGTAACCAGTTTCTGGGCGGTTATAATCAAGTCCGCCAAACATTTCTGATGTCGATGCCTGGTAAAATCGTGTTTTATCTGCGAGACCAGCAAGGCGAATCGCCTCCAAGACGTTCGTAACGCCTTTGCCGGTAACGTCTGCTGTTAGTAGCGGGTCTCTGAATGAATAGCCGACATGGCTGATTGCAGCAAGATTGTACACCTCATCTGGCTGAATTTCTTGCATTGCATGCGTCAACGAGGATAGGTCAAGCAAGTCTGCAAAAACGAGATTAACGTATGGAAACTCTTCGAGGAATTTCTGAGCGCGAGGGTGAGAAGCCTCCATCTGACCGCGCATGACGCCATAGACTTTGTAGCCCTTATCATTTAATAACTTGGCAAGATGTCCACCATCCTGTCCATTAACTCCGGTAATAAATGCTGTTTTACTCATATAAAAATTATAGCAGGTGCCCGAAGGGTTATTTTCTTGATTTCGTTGCAGTATTTACAGAGCCGATGGCTGCACCGGTGAGGAGCCACCACTGGAGGGCTATGGCTTCGTTGGACCAAAGATGGATGAGAAGGCTATAAAACAGAAGCCCGGCTAGTGAGGCAAGCAGTATTACTGCAAGCGATGAAGCTTCTGATTTCTTATTGCAAGAAATTTGCAATTGGCGAGCAAGCAGATAGATGATTGCGACGAATAACGCCAATCCTAGCCAGCCGACTTCGTACGCCACCTGCAAATAATAGTTTTCCGTCAGCAATCCGCCTTTTGGATTGGTGATGGCGACCAGTCCTGCACTTCCCGGCCCCTCTCCAAGCGGTGTCTCTGCGATGTCCTCGAGCGCTTCAGCTTGCAGACTCACGCGTTTTGCATTCGGATCCTGCTCGTCGGTGCTGACGGCAGCGTGCAGGACGTAGTCTTGTACGAAAGCGCTGTTACGCGCTGCGTAGACCGTACCGATGCTGAAGATGAGCGTGAGGATGAGGGGCAGCCCAAACTTTTTAGCAAACAGGATGAGTTTCTCGCGGCTGATGAGAAAAACGAGGACGGCAGACGAAATAGCCAGCCCGAGCAAAGCCCCCCGAGAAAACGTTAGCCAGAGCGCAAATAGATGTATAGCCAACAGAACGCTCAAGGTTTCGCGGCGTAATGGCCTGATAAATAACTGTTTGTTGGCTGCCCTGCTTTTCAGGCTGTAGCCGAGCGCCAGAATCGGCAGGATGAGGTAGGCGCCAAGCGAGTTTGGATCTTTCAGCGTGCTCATAACGCGCGGCAATTCTGGCCGATCATCAATGAAAAACAGAGGCTTCACCCCCCGCTCGAGCGAGTATCCAACGTTTTCGAGCAGATCAGGCGGGAGAAAATATTGCATGACGCCGAAGAGCGCGACTAGCGAGGAGACCAACACCGCTGCCGTCATAAGGATTTTTAAATGGCGCTGCGGCGTTTTACTCAGACGAAGCGCAACGTAGCCGAGCAAGAAGTAGCCCATCAGCCGCGTGTTGTAGACGCTGGCGACAATCGTAGAATAGGTATCATCGTTTTGATCAAATAGGACAAATAACAGATGTAAAAAAGCATAGCAAGCGCTTAAAATAACGATTAATCTGAAGTGTTTATCGCGAAACAGATCCTTGCGCCACGCCAGGAATAACAGCAGTGGCACGAGAGCAAACAATAGAACGTCCTTTGCCGCCTTCCACACTTCCAGCCCGCCAGTCAGCAAACTCGCCGACTGCACAATAAACACATGCAGCGGCATATAGATAACGAACGCGAGTGATAAGTAAAAGGTAAAGGGTAGAACGTAGCGCTGAATCATTACTACTAGTGTAGCGACTGAAGACAAAAACAAGAAGCTAACCTAAAAGCGGATTCCTGTCCCGTACGCAGACTTGTCTTGCTACGGGATAAATCCGCTTTTGCTTTCTTTGAGAAAAGTTCGAAACAGTTTACACTTGAGACATGAAAAAGCTTAAGCATTTGCATCCGGTGAAGCGATGGAAGAAGTTAAGTGACACCAAACGACTGTTTGTTGCTCTATCTGTCTTCGTGATAGTTGTAGGTGGCTTGATTGGGTGGGCACAATACCAAGATTGGCGCAATGAACAGCTGTTGCGAAATATATCTGCTGATTTTGCACAGTTAGAGCGTGATCTGGAGGCAGAGCTAGGTATCGATGTTGAAAATAAGAGTGGCTGTTTCACGACCCAGGAGAAATTTGGTGACGGGAAAACTGGATGTTTTATGCGACTTGAGACAACATCAGGAGAAAAAACAGATGCAAATAAACTCGACTTTATAGTTAGCTCAAATACAGTGTTTAAAGATAGATCTCAATTTAGAGAACAGGGTTTTTCAGCTACCTACGGAGGCTGGGAGTGTACATATGGTACGTGGATTTTTGGAGATGCTGTGCTTTATCTTGAGTGCCCTGTTCCAGTCAGAGCCGGAAACGCCAGCCTCGTCGATGAGTTGTTCTAGGCTGTTTATCAACCACCGGGCAATCAAATTTATCGTATAGTTTTTGCACAAGTGGCCTTAGGAATCGTGGCAGAGCTGTTTCAAGCTTGCGCAACACTTTGCAGATTTGTGGCTCAGGTTCTGGTGGTTCAGGTGGGTTAACAACTGGAATAACCTCATCGTCGCAAGAATCATCCACCCCGTCCTGATCTTCGTCAGTTCCGCTATTTTGAATGGTGCTGCATGAGTCTTCTTCATTTGGCACGCCATCTCCGTCAAAGTCGATGTCAGATGATGCAATCATGATCGGCTCATATATTGTCACTTCTTGGCCAAACTTATCTGTTCCAGTAATAAAGACTGTATGCGTACCAGGTTCGATAGACTCAGGAACATCTACTTCAAAGCGCAATACCCCATTTTCATCCACAGTGTAGGTGCCTAGGTCGGTTGGCGTTGACTCTATCCAAGACTCCGCCTCGCTGCCAGCAAGCATGTTATCTAAAATAAAGACGAACCTTTGTCCCGTGCTTGCACCCAGGCTCAGCAGTGAACCAGCCTGAGGCACCACCAAAACACTGCTACCAAACTGACTATTCTCCGCGTTCACATAAGCCCTCGTGAGTTCGCCAAAAACGCCTTCCGGGGGCAATGGGATGTTTTGTGGTTGCGGCTCTGGCATTGCAGCCGTTAAGTCGTTAGTGGCCAGCTGAATTCGCTCTGCGTACTTCTCATGACCTGCTGGGCGAGGATGGTATGTCTCGTTTCCTGCACAACCAGCGCGCCATGAGCAAAGTCCAACACCTAATATTCCTGGGTCTATATCATTCCCACCTGTAATGCCATTAAACAATAGTTCATCGTTATCTCTTGTGTCACACAACCTGCCACCAATTAAAATATCTTCAACATCAACATAGAAAACGCCTGCTTCTAATGCCGCCGCCTCTATGATGTCATTCATATAAGAGACTCCCTGGGAGGCAGCGATGCGTTCCTGCAGGTTTAGCTGCACATTGAAATTGCACGTTTCAACTCCTTCAATTTCTGGATTCAGAAATTGTGGGTAACCATGAACATACACACGAGCTTCAGGTGCACTTGTTTTAACCTTTTTAAATGACTCAACGAGTCGATGTTTTTGCTGGGCCATTCTCACTCCAAGGTAATCGTTACCGATAGAACCTTCGCTTGCCTGATCACACGTGAGACTGTCTGGTCTCGGCCCAAGACACGACATAATAAAACCACCAAAATCCGCGTCATTTCCACCTATTGATATTGAAATCGCCTCGGGCTGTAAATTATTAACCTGCATTAAATCGATTTGTGATCTATAACCTGGTTGAAAGACTCCTAGAGTTGTTCCATCGATTGGTCGAAACTGATTATCTGTATCTTGAAATGCAGTTGCATCACCGTCACCTTCAAAAATTCCAGTGCCGCCAATAATATTGTGAATCTTGGCGCCGGAGCAGGCGACTGAATGGAATAAACCATCGGCTGGTGGCGTAGATGGAGAGCTCAAATAGCCAAGGTCTACAGCCATCAAGTAAGGATAGCTGCGACGTGACAAATGACAGAGGTTGCGGCCAGCAAAAGTTTCTTTATCGCCCTGCTCGTCAGTTCCTGGCTCATACCACTCGCCGCCTTGCAGATCACCCTCACCAGACACAAAACTATCACCCATTGCCAAATAACCTTGGGCTGTTGAGACATAATCTTCAGCCGTAATCGCAATTTCTCTCCATGTGTAGTCAGGCTGACCTGAAAACTTCTCGCCGAACGCAAAGGTGAGCGTATCACCCACTAAATCAAAATATGCGCGTCTGTATTGGCGGTTTGCATTACCCGAATATATGTCGATGATCCCATTGCTATGCGCGTACTCGAGCAGATTTCCTGACACCACGCAGCCTGGTGGATTCTCGGCGAATCCATGATTTTGCCAGCTACCAAACGCGTAGGTGCTCTCGCAACCCTCAGAATCAACAACTGATAATGAGTTGCTGGTTTGGTGTGCTATGTAGCGTCCGTTTGAGCTAATTGAAAGAGAAATCGACCGATTACTGTTGCCAGGAACGTATTTCACAGGTGTCATTTCTAGCGTATCGAGATCGATCTTATGTAGCCACACGCCCGCCTGCGCCACAACATAGCGTCCATTCGGTGAAAAAGCGTGGATCGTCACTTCATATTCGTTGCCATTACTGTACGTGAAAGGAATCCGAGCTGTTGATAACCCGTTAAACCGATGAATCACCTGGATATTGAGCTGCCTGCCGAGCGATGTGTCATCGCGGAAATTTGGGGCGTAGGCTAACCGGTACGTCGCACTAGATGGAAAGCGCCAATTCTTCAGCAAGACATGCGGGCCTGATGGTGCCGGGCTCGGTACTTCCGATCCGGTATCAAGCTCCATATAGTTGGTTAACCCGCCTGCTGGCGCGTACAACTTCTTGCTAGAGATATCCGGATTGTTGAAGTTACCTTGGGCGTTTCGATAAACGCACTGGTTCGCCTGGATCTGAATAGTGTCAAAACTGTTTAATAACTCGACTATTGAAAGGTTTGACCCTGTTGGGCCGCGAACAACTCGCTCCAAAACTGTTTGAAGTTCACAATTAGGGTCTATGGTAGTTAACGCTTCTGGGATTGAGCCGCGGTCTTCAAATGATAGTTGGCCGTCCCAGAGGTGATTAGGAGCCTCTTGAGCTGTTGCCGTCTGGAAAGCTGGGGTAGATGAGAATAAAAGCGTGACAGACAATAAGACAGCAAACGCAAAACTCACAAAACGCCTCATAGGCTTCACTATACAAGAATTAGTTACCGTGTAAAGTGATCATGGTTACTTTTTATAAACAAGAGCCGTTGAGGATATGAGCAAGATGGCAACGAGCACGCTCAGGGTGGCGACGCTGCCTGTTTCTGCCAGCACAGCCTGCTTGTCATCAGTCTCTGCAAGTACGGCGCCTTCATCGAGCACTTCCTCAGTGCCTGCGACGGTCTCTTCGCTGACCTCACCTTTGGGCACGTTGCCGTCGTTTTCCTCAGGAGTTGTCTGCTCGTCTTCAATTGTTTCAACCTGCTCTGTTTCACAGAGATCATTAACGCCATTCTCGTCAAGGTCGACGATTTCTTCGGCTTCACATTGATTTTCAACAGGAGGTGCTTGTTGAGCTGACACTGAAGGCGCAGCAAACCACGCGGCAATCAGCACCCATAACAATGCATAGGTGAAAAAGGCTCTTAAGTGAATTGGTTTTATTGCCATAAGCGTCTCTTTTCTCTGTTAATGCTATCATACTCTTGTATGAGTCAGAAAAAACACATTGTCATCGATGCCCGAATACGCCCTGCTTCGACAGGACGACCGATCGCACGGTTGCTTGAACACTTGCAGGAGATCGATAAAGAGCATCGTTATACCGTCCTTATAAAAAAAGATGATGACTGGCGACCAACAGCCAAGAACTTTACCGCAAAGCCGATCGACTACCCAATATTTAGTTTCAACCCGCTGAACCAAATTGGCCTGGCACTGGCACTCCACAGGCTAAAGCCTGACCTTACCTATTTTGGGCTTACTCCATCGCAGCCGCTATTTTACTCAAGGAAATACATCACACTTACGCATGACTTGGGTATGTTGCGTTTCGCACGGGCAGGCCGTTTGCCAGAGTGGCTACACAAAATCCGTATGGCTGGCTACCGTTTTCTGCTGCGACAAGCCCATAAGCGTGCGGCGCATATTGTGACACCAACGGAGTTTGTCGCGGAAGATGTCAAGAAATACCACCTCTTCACCAGCCGTAAAGTGACTACTATCTATGAGGCGAGTGAGCCGCCGCTGCCCGGTAAAGCACAGCAGCCAGTTAACCCGCCCAAGGAATTCATTATGTACACCGGTAGCGCCTTCCCGCACAAGAACCTTGATCGCTTAGTCAGTGCCTTCACCATCCTTCGTGAGCAGCACCCAAATCTGAAGCTGGTGCTTGTCGGAAAGCGTGAATATCACAGCAAGCAGCTGGAGCGAAAAATTAATAAACAGGAGCTACTGCAGCGCATCATCTTTACCGGCTTTATCCCTGATGAAGAACTCAAATGGTACTACCAAAACGCCCGAGCCTACGTCTTCCCAAGCCTCAATGAAGGCTTCGGCCTGCCAGGCCTCGAGGCGATGGTGCATGGCTGTCCAGTGGTGAGCTCTGATGCCAGCTGTTTGCCTGAGGTAAACGGCGATGCAGCGCATTATTTTAACCCGCTGGATGTGCAAGAAATGGCAGTGAAAATAGACGAGGTAATTAGCTCAGAAAAACTAAGAAACGATCTGATCAAAAAGGGCTATGAGAACGCCAAGCGTTTCAGTTGGAAAACTTTTACGAAGAAACACCTTGAACTATTTCGGCACTATTTGAATCACTAGGATCGTGACCAATTATTGCTACCAGCTCGGAGCTACTTAGATAACCTCTTCGAATTCGCGTTCTAAATACATTGCCTGTTTCTGGATCTTCTAAAACACATGTGGGCATGCTTCGTTCCCGCTCGAAGTCAGATGCTGGCAACTTATTCTCCTGCTGGCTTGAGAACGATGTGGCGGTCGCGGCCTTCGCCCTCTGATTCTGTTTCGAGACCGTGCTCGCCGGCAAGCTTGTGAATGGTGCGGCGATCGGCAGCGTTCATTGGCTTGAGGTGCATTGGCTCGCCTGACTCTTTCACCTGTTTGAGCCATTCTTCGGCGCGGTCTTCCAAGCGCGAGGCGCGCTGTTTTTTGTAATCAGCGATATCAACGTTGACGCGCTCGAGTTCATATTCGGCAGTCTTTAGCGCCATTGAGGTCAAAAATTGCAGGGAGCGCATTGTCTCACCGCGGTTACCAATGAGAAAGCCGTTCAGATGCGTGCTCGGCACGTTTAACTCGATCACTTCGCCGTCTTCACTCGTGGCATAGACGTCGACATTTAGGCCAAAAAACGACAAGATGTCTTCAAGATACTTCTTGGCAAATAGAATTGCTGCCTCGGCGTTTCGCTCGTCGCTCATTTCTTCCTCTTTCTACTCGTCTTCGGCTTAGAAGTTTTCGAAGAAGCGGTCTTTTTACTGGTGGTTTTCGAAGAAGCTGTCGACTTTTTCTCATCTAAGCGAGTCTTGCTGACCACTTTCGCGGTCGAACGCATCAATGTCTCGTCCTGGCTTAGCAGATGACGCTGCTGGAGGTAGGCAATGAGCCCGCTGGTAAACCAGTAGAGTGCTAAGGCGGCCGGGAAGCCGATAGTGATGATGAATATCAAGATTGGCATAAACAGCCCCATATTGCGGCCCATAGCGGCATTGACTTCGCTGTTATCAGGCTCCTTGCCTGATTTTGCATCGTTTAGAATATCCCGCAGCTTGCGGGCATTTTCTTCTTTTGGCATCGTTTGGCGAATCTGGAAGAACTGCGTCACAGCTGAACCGAGCACAAGCAAGAACGCCGGGAAGTAGAATCCGGCTTCACTGTCTACGGCCGAGCGGCCAAGATCGACAATACCGAACAAGGTGTTATCAAACTTTGTCGGGTCTTCAGCGAGTTCCTGCATCGTGCCAAGGTTCTGAATCGGCTCATACGAAAAGCTCACGAGCTGGCTTGGGTCGTTCACAATGCGGTTGAGCCCAGAAAACAGCGCGAGGAAAATGACAATCTGGACGACAAGCATACCAATAAAGCTGAGCGGCTTGATCTCTTTCTCTTTGTAGAGCTCCATCATCATCATGGACTCTTGTTGGCGATTGCCTTTGGAAGCTTTCTTTATCTTCTTGATTTCTGGCGCCATTTCGCGCATCGCACGGGTGTGCTTGAGCTGTTTGCGCAGCAAAGGATACATCACCCAGCGGGCAAGAATAGTGAAGATAATGATAGCTAAACCGAAGTTATGCCCTGGCAGCAGCGCATAAATAAGGCTCAGAACGTTAAAAATAGGTTGCACAAAAAGCGTGGTTAACACGAAGTGGTTCTCCTCTTTGGACTTCTTTACTAACTAGTGTAGCACGCGGGCAAGTATTTTTTTGGTGAGGCTCGCAACTTCGGTCTGGAGCTCATCATTCGATAGGGCCGCAAGCGACTCGTCCTTTACGTATATCACGCAGTCAACCGGCAAGTTGTCTAAACGGCGCTGCGTGCGGACTGCTTCAAACAGTCTGCGCCGAATACGATTACGCCGGACAGCTTTTGCAGCCGTTTTTTTACTTACCACCACCGCCAGTCGATAATCATCACGTTTGGGGTTTTTGCTAGCGCGTGCACTAAGCAAATCAGTATGCACGCTTGCGCCGCGTAAACGACGAACGGCGTGCGGACCGTGAAAACGATTTTTGCGATTAATCATAATAACTAGTATGGATGAAATTATTGTTTGTATCTAGTGCAACAAATAGGCGCTTTACGCACATTCAAAACCGTGGGTACTTCGCGCTTCCCTGTTAAAAAAGCTTATTGCAAGTTTTTTGCAATAAGCTCCTTCCGGATTTAGGGTACTGCTGTTTAGTGAGTAAGACGAGCGCGGCCCTTTTCACGGCGACGCTTCACGACTGACTTCCCCTGCCGGGTAGACATGCGCTTCAAAAAGCCATGGACGCGTGATCGATGTCGTTTTTTCGGTTGGTAGGTTCGCTTTGGCATAAAAATCCTTTATGAAACACCCTTTCAGGGTTTCTCATCGCGCAGGGCGAGTCGGTAAAGCCGGCTTACTCTGGCTACTCTTCCCGAGCTGCAGGTTGCAATGAGAGTGGGTGCACTACTTCTTAACTTGGCTTATTACTTTAGCAGAAATAAGAGAAGTTATCAAGGTGTTTCAGGAGTCCTTTTTACCATCACCAATGCTGTGGAGAATAGCGACTCCATTGTTTGGAAAATGATGCAAAACTCTCGCCTTATCAGCAGAATTATCCACTATCCACACCTATTGTCCACACAATTTACAGAGGTCGTTTGTGGCTGTGGAAAATTCTACCCCTATTCTGCTGTTTTTCTGGCTTTCTTTGGTGTTGTGAAAGTAGCTGTGGAAAAGTCACTGCTCTTTTTGGTACTATACGCATACCTAAGTAAAGCAAAAACGTGAGCGAGGGAGTAGAACGTAAGTGCAGGCAACTGGCGGAATATGGCAGGCAGTGCTCGGCGAGATCGAGCTAAGTGTAACGCGAGGACAATACGTCACGTGGTTTAAAAACACCGAACTGCTCGAGTATTCTCCAGAAACAGCCGTTATTGGCGTGCCGAATGTTTTTATCAAGCAGCAGCTTGAGCGTCGCTACCAAGACACCCTACTCGACCTACTTGACAAGAACGGCGTGCGACCAAAGACGATGGAGTTTAAGATCTATAGTTCACCGTCGACGCGTTCAAGTAAGCGACGAAATACAGATGCAGTTGAGCTGACGCCTGATCTAGACGCAACCTCCCCTCGAAAAAAGAAGCTCGAAACCAGCTCAGGCGTCGCACATAAATACCGCCAAGGATTAAACAAGAAGTACACTTTTGACTCCTTTATTGTCGGTGGTGCCAACGACTTAGCGTACGCCGCCTGTCAGGCAGTTGCCGCTTCACCGGGAGAAAAATACAACCCATTGTTTGTCTATGGCGGCGTAGGTATTGGAAAAACGCACCTTATCCAGGCAGTTGGCAATGAAATATTAACTCAAAACCCAAGTGCTCACGTCGTCTATGTATCAACTGAGCAATTTGTGCAGGAGTTTTTGGACGCAATCCGCTTTAAAAAGAACACTGAATTCGCCGGTCACTATCGCAGCGCCGACGTGCTGATTATTGATGATATTCAGTTTATTACCGGCAAAGAAAAGACGCAGGAAGAATTTTTTCATACCTTTAATGCGCTTCACCAGGCGAACAAGCAAATCATTATCAGCAGTGACAAACCGCCGCACGAAATCGCCACACTGGAAGAACGTCTCAAAAGCCGCTTTGCAATGGGCATGACCGTTGATATGCGCACGCCAGAGTTTGAGACCAGGGCAGCGATTGTGCAGGCCAAGGCTGAGGCGCAGCGGCTGAATTTACCAGCCGATGTCGTAGAGTTCCTCGCAAATCATGTGAAGACAAACATTCGTGAACTTGAAGGCGCCCTGAACCAGCTGGTTGCCTTTTGCGAGATGAAGGGGCTCGATCCTGACTTGGCTGTCGCTAAAGTGGTGCTGGCTGGAAACTCAACTCGGGCAAAGCACATTACCCCGAAAAAGCTTGTCGAAACCGTCGCTGACTACTACTCCGTTCCGATGGTCGACATCATGAGCCCAAAGCGCGATAAGGAAATTGTCGTGCCGCGGCAAATTGCGATGTACCTTATGCGTGAAGAACTACACCTTAGTTTTCCGAAGATCGCTCATGAGTGCGGCCGTAAAGACCACACGACCGCCATCCATTCGGTAGATAAAATCAGCAAGGAGTTGGCCATCAACCCAATGCTGCGTCAGCAAATCACTGACATTAAGGAGCGCATAAAATGATGCTGCGAGTGTGTGGATTAAGTGCGGAAAAGGTGCGAGTAAAGACGATCGGAAGCGTGCATAATTTGTGCAGAACACTCATCATGTCCACACCCGCAGTAGACGGCCTAGTGGCTTTCCACTGGTTTGTCCGAGCGCTTTCCATGAGGCTTCCACGATTTTCCACCGCCAAAATAACAGCGGTTGTAACGGGGTTTTCCCACGTTTCCACTGCCCCTATAACAATAACTAAGTATATATAAAGAAAAGGAGCATCTAACGCCATGAGACTGACAGTCCACCAAGAAAACCTCGCGAAGGCCCTTGCGAGTGTGTCACGAGTCGCCAGTAGTCGGGCCAGCCTCCCGGTACTTTCAAATGTTCTTTTGCGCACTAGTGGGAATCGGCTAACAATCGCCGCGACGAATCTTGATATTGCCATTACCGAACATATTGGCGCGAAAGTCACCACTCAAGGAGCCATTACCGTACCAGCGCGCCTCATGCAGGATTTTGTAGCCAGCCTCCCTCCTGGGCAGTTAAAGCTTGATGTCGACGGCGTGAAGCTGCATATCGAAGCTGAGCGCTTTAGCTCGACTATCAATGGTATGCCAGCTGATGAGTTCCCTGCCATGCCGACTATTGAGAGCGCTAAAGAGATTGTGTGGCCTGCTAGCGAATTAAAGGAAACATTATCACAAGTTCTGTTCGCTTCCTCGAGTGACGAAACTCGCCCAGTATTAACAGGCGTTCTCTTGCGTGAACAAAAGGGCTTGCTTGTGTGCGCTGCAACCGACTCTTATCGGCTGGCAGAAAAGCGTCTATCTCATAAAGTGTCAGAGGGGTTAAGCGTCCTGTTGCCGGCAAGCTCATTAGCAGAAGTGTCTCGAGCGATTCGGGATGATTCAGGCGATATTGTTATGTCATACGATGACAATCAAGCGCGATTTTTGGTTGATGAGGTTGAGATCGTGACCCGGCTGGTGGACGGGCAGTACCCGGAGTATAGCCGCCTATTGCCGAGTTCATTTGAGACCACCGCGACGGCTGAGCGGAGTGCAATTAGTGAAATCACCAAGGTCTCGAGCTTATTTGCCCGCGAATCAGCTGGCAGCGTCACGCTCAATATAGATGCGGCTAAAAAACAAATCAGCATTAACTCTATCGCTTCGCAGGTTGGAGAAAATACCGCTAGTGCTGAAGCTGACGTGAGTGGCGACGCGGTTATTACCCTTAATTCTCGCTATATTCTAGACGCTCTCGGAGCTTTTAAGGGCAGTCGGCTACAAGTGAATGTAAATGGTAAGCTCGATCCGTGCGTGCTAACCGATCCGGATGACGATTCATACCTCCATGTGATTATGCCGGTGAAGAGCTAGCTGTGGTCTATACGCATCTCCCCGCTATACTAAAGACACAATGATTCGGTCACTACAGCTGCAGCAGGTGCGCTCTCATAAGAGCAGCTTATTTTCGTTTGAAAGCGGCGTAAATATTATTGTTGGACCCAATGCGAGTGGAAAAACAAATACGCTTGAGGCGATTCACATGCTTCACACTGGTCGGTCGTTTCGTAGTAGTGACAGCGACATGGTGTCATTTGATGAAGAATGGGGGCGGATTGATGGAGAGGTCGCCGGCGAGAACCGAGTCGTGAAAATTACGAGCGGCGGCAAAAAAAGTTTTGAGATTGCCGACGTTGCCTATAAACGCCTTCCCTACCGTTTGCAGCTGCCCGTGGCGGTATTTGATCCATCACACCTTTTGCTTTTAAGTGGTGATCCTGAGGGACGGCGGCGCTATATTGATGATTTCATCTCCCAGATTGATCCACTCTATGCGGAAAGCCTCTCAAAGTATCGACGAGCCTTGCAGCAACGAAACAGATTGCTAAAATCCGACAACTTGCAGCCTGATCAGGTCTTCGTCTGGGATGTGCAGCTGGCGCAACATGCCGGTGACATTACCAGGCTTCGCTTGCAGTATATAAAATCACTCGAGGAAGTTGCTGCTCAGGCATACCAAAGTATTAGTTCATCAGATGATGCTTTGACGATTGCGGTTGAAAGTAAATTACCCCTAGATAACTATGCAGACGGGCTGGCAAAAAAACTACGCGATTCGTTTGAGCTGGATAGGTTGCGCGGATTTACTGGCGCCGGGCCGCACCGCGACGACCTGCTGTTCACATTAAACGGCCACGATGCGCGAGTGTCGGCATCACGCGGAGAAAGCCGGAGCATCGTACTAGCGTTGAAGTTAGCCGAAATGCAGCAGCTGAGCGACTTCTCTGAAGTGCAGCCTATTTTTCTTCTTGACGATGTATTCAGCGAACTTGACGGCAAGCGCCGCCGCACGCTAGCAGATACGCTGCAGCACTATCAGTCATTCATAACCACTACTGATGCCGACATCGCCGCCGAACACTTCAGCGACAGCAACGTTATCCCAATTTCACGATGACTGCTTCGCGGTGTGTTTACGGAGTGTTTTGTGGGCTGTTCGTAAACTTAACTACCTCATCAAAAGTTACTCTACCTACGGAGTTTATGTTATAAATCACACCATCATTGAGACTGTCATCACTGTTTGTTTTAAGAATTTGTGACACGGCCTGGATGTCTTGCTGGGTATAGCCGAGATAAAAAGTAACAACTAAGTCGTTGGAAGAGTTTAGATAACGTATAGAATACCGCTCTTCCTCTATAGGGAGTTGTCTTAAGACGGTACTTTTTTGGCCATTTAGCTGCAAGGCATCGTCTATGTTTGCCCCTGTCACCGTATTGGTAATCGACAAGATGGCAAACCCAAGTTCAGAATACTGAACCTTGAGCTCAATCTCTTCTTCGAGACCGTAATAGAAACCTGTATGTACGTACATTTCACCATCGGTGGCAAACCCATCAGAAAAAGTAAACCCAATCAACTGCTGCTCATTAATAAAAGCACTGCTTGTCGTTTTTGCAAATAGTGCCAAATCCTCCTGTGCTAGCCGAAAAATTCGTTCATCCTGGTTTATGTGCGGAAAAAACTCATCGGAATTATAAATAATTGCATAGTCGCGGCCTGCTCTTGGGTCGTCATACGGATTTTGTTTTGCAGGATTAACCGGACCACCCTCGCTAGTAAAATAGGCAACAGTTATCCCTAGTAATGCAAACACTATAACGATAACAAAGCTGAGTTTTCTAATAACCTGCATATTCATACTATTTCCTCCCTAATTTCCGTCTATTGACCAGTGCCATGCTTCATACCCCTCAGAATCACGATCTTGCCCCCGACCAAACTCATACAAACCGTAACTTGATGCATTAGAAACAAGCCAGTTAAAACACTCATTGTCTAGGGCCTCACTATAAGCTCTCGGTAACAACACTTCATTACACTCAATATCTAAGGCTAAGCCCAGCTGATGATTTGAATACCCAGGAGGGGCACCTCCAGGACAGCTTTGATAATCCTCAAGCGGTTTAGGATACGGTCCCGGGGTTGGCGTGTAACCTCCTGAGCTACAGTGAGATTCATAGATTGCTACTTGCCCGTCCATCGTTCTAAAGCCACCACCCCCTCCACCGGTAAAGGTTATGTTCGCCCCAGCAGCTCTCGCGTCGTCGATTAACGATTTTACCGCAGCTGAAATCTGCGAATTAACAACTGCGCCCTCATATTCACAGGTGCGGATACGGTACTCTTCACCGTTTCTGAAGCCGAGAGCATTCTCGTCGACAGTTCTTGTGCCTGTAGCACAAAGAATCGCAGTTGTATCTCTTGACTCGGTGTCGACCGTAGTGCCTGCTGCACAGCTCGCTCCCGTGTAGCTGCCTCCAGTTCCAGTATATTCGTTAAATATTCGATTTGCTCTCTCTCGACGATTATTAATCTCATTTTGTCGGCTGGCCCCTCCATCAATAACAGATCTTGGCCTTTCGAATTCAAGAAGAAAGCTGTCAGAAGCCTCATTTATGGTAACGGATGGGTTCTCCATAACCGCAAGAACGCCAGTGAACAGTTCACTCAATTCCTTGAACAAAAAGTCTAGCTGTAGATCCATGCTTCCTGTTGAGCGTCCCGTTTCTGTGGCGTAAGCAATAAGCGCGTCCTGTCTTGTCTCAAAAGTCCACTGAGCAAGCCCATAACCATAACTGCCTCGAAATATCGGACCCTTGCTTCCTGTAGCTGCTGTAAAGTCAATTGGTATCTCAGGACTTCTGTTGTCTGGATAACCAGCCGAAAATTCAACCACTTGCGGATCCATTGTGCCAGCAGATTCGACTTCCAAGTTACCCATGATTCCTGCAGCCGCTTGTTCTGATAATCCGATGCCAGCAGCCTCGTCTGTTAGGTAATTCCAGGCATTTTGATACCGCTCTTCTTTTGTTGTAGCGCTTTCCACGATAGGACTATTGACGTTACAGCTACAGCCGGCAAGGCCCGCCGGACCCGAAAACTCCTCTTCTGGGTCTGTAAGTTGTGTAATTATGTATCGTGTCATCGCTGGGTAATTTTCGGGGTGCAGACCATCACCCGATAGATTAGATGCAGCGACACTACTGGAGCCCCACGGAATAATAGATACGTTAGTTTGGCTGCTCGCGACATTTTCAATGCCCTGGTTGATAACAGGCCCCGCTATGGTCAAGTTGTTGCCCGCACTCGAACCACGAATGTATGTTGTTATCCATCGAATTTCAATAGCTGGGTTTATAGTGGTTGCAGCCGTAACGAGTGATGAAGCTAGTTCGGTAATTAGCTCCTCGCCTCCTTCGACCACTTCAGATCCATTGACGACATCAGCAACATTATTTGTTCCCAGACCAACAACAAGCACGTCACTATTAGACACCTCGGTCTGACGCGCGTTTATTTGCTCAACTCCCCAACTAATACTTCGTCCAATTTCTGCAACAACTCCACTAACTTGCCAGCCAGCTTCTTCAACGGCTCCGCTAAGGTCGCCCAGATCTCTCATGCCGACTGTTAGCGAATCCCCCAGAAAGAATAGTTGAGAGCCTGCGGCGATTTCATCGACGGTAGTTGCTAGGGTTGGAGCAGTGCAGTATATGGTTTCTTCAATATCAAAATACGATGATCCGCTGTCAATAACCCTGCGCTGCTCAGGATCAAGTGCGTGTACCGAAGGTACGGTAATGGTAAGAACAAAAAACAGTGAAAGAGCGAGGCAAGAAATAATGCGCAATCTCATCTACTGACTGCCTTCTGTGATGTAGTTAATAACGGATCGTGGGTAATTTAACTCCGACAGATACTCTTCGTCATAACCAGTTCCCGACTCGCGCAGCTTCCATCCCTGTGAGATGGTATATTCGTGAATAGTAAGATAGCCTTCAACCGTTCCGTCACTGCCAATATAGCTAACAAGCCAACCATCATCTTCCAATAGCTCAGCATCTAGTATGGTAAAGCGGTTATCTTCTAGGTTGATAAGCACGCTGCTCAGCTCAATCGCTGAAAGCTGTCTTGAGTCCAAGACAACGCTTTTCGAGGAAAAGGGCTGTAATGATACTGTTTCAGAAACAGGACTCGTTCGCTTCCCACTAGCCCCTATAGAGTATGTACCGGGTCTTAAGCGAAAAGTAGGGTCTGAATTTATTTCTATTGTCGGGTAGGTTTTCTCCCCGATTGTTATAGTTTCAAAATCGCTACTATTCTCCAAGGATACAGTTCCAAACCAAAATAATTGATAGAATAAAGTTGCTATTCCTGCTGTCAACAGGACTGAAATAATCACAAGGACTCTTCTGTTCATGGTGACGACCCCGGACCGATATATCGCACTGCATAGGGGTAGTAGCTTGCATCCCTCGTGTAATAGCCAGTACGTCTTTCTCCCTCGTCGTTTCTGCTGGCTGATGATTCCATCGTTAAGAATTCACCGCTCGGTAGACGCTCGGCCAGAATCCCTATGTGGCCGTTGTTTCCACATGTGCGGCTTTTTATCAAGAAGTCTCCTGTCCTTGCTTCCCCAGGACTTATTTGTGTAAAATAATCTGTTCTGTCGAGATATCCTGCTGAGCAGGTTGGTCCTATTTCCACACCGAATGCTTCGTAGATGGCAACGTTTGTAAAGCCACTGCACTCCATGAAGTCGTTGGAGCCATTCACTACGCGTTCCTCTATCCACTCTCGTGGTCTTTGCCCCAGGCTCCCTTCAATTGTACTAACCCCCCATTCTTCCAGCCACCGGCTGCCTGTACCAACGTTGTAGTTAGCGTATCTCACTCCGAAATAGTTTTGCGCAGCACAGGTAATTCGTTCGTTGCCTGTAATATTTGAACACTCACCTGTGCTCGTGTTTTCCTCTGCGACTACTGATCCTATTGGCTCATTGTTAAAGCCTAGGAGTGCACACGACTCCTCAGAGCTAACTACAGTCGCCTCATCTCCAGCGTTATCGGGTAGGTAGCAGTTGAGACTGTGGCTTGTAAGAGTGTCATTTATGTAGAAGCGGTAGTCTAGGTAATCTGCATTGTCCCTAAAGCCATCACATTCCTCTGGTTGATTGAACGGCGAGCTTGCCATCTGGTCACTTTGCACGATTGGATCGAGAGTGTCTACGTCAATTCGTGTCGGAAAACATTGGCCATATCTGCTTTCGAGATCGGCGATATTTGCCTCAACTCTGCTTGCCACCGCGTAAGGATCCTGCACCTGTTCAGCGTCTTGTTCGCTAGCCGAAAAGCCTATTTCGCTGAAGCCATAATCAAACGGCTCTGAAGCCTCCGCTGCACCTGCCTTAGCGCTAGAGAACAGGCTAAATGGATTCGATATCGCAGCAAACATATTTGAGTGCAGAGAACTGACAGACGATATTACTGACGTAGGCACAGAGCGCAAAGTTATCGCAGCTAGTGAGTCTGTCGAATCAAGATCAAATACGCGTGCAAAGAACGATTGCTTACTCCTCAAATCCTCTTTTAATTGTTGATTTCTGGCATCAAGTATTCCCACTTCTTGATTAGTCAACTCTTCTCCCCCCATGCCGAAGCCGAGCATTCCAGCAGCCAGTCGTGCCCCGTAGTTGGCAACGTTTCCGAGTGCTGGCCCTACCACATCAGTAACTACTCCATCGCCTGCCAGCCATGAGGCGACGCTGAGAGCAATATCTTGGGGTGTTGGCAGGCCAAGCCCAGTAAGCACTCCGCTTAGTGCAGCATCAGACAACTGCCCGACCTGAGCTATGACTGGGAGCCCGGAAATCCAGCTGCTCACACCGCAGGCAGTGCCGAGACCTGGTATGTTGTCTATTGCTACAAAAAGCTTTGGTTTACCTTTAATACTATCTGGCTTCACTGATGGATCAATATCTGGCCCAGTAATCGGTTTGCCCATTTCATGCTGGATACTCGCCGCCGCATATACACTTCCTGTTTCGGGGTCATTCAGTTCTTTTACAAAAAAACCGATTTCATCTAGAGATAAGTCAGAGGTTGGCGAGGAGAAAGCGAGTATCTGTGCTCCTTTTGACATCCAACGGAAACCGGTCCGAAGCATTGGAAGGATCGTGTTTTGAAATTGAATTTCCTCAGCCTGGTTGCCGACGTCACGAACAGCGCATAGCACCCCAACGACGGCGGCAGGACCCGAGGCTTTGCTAATAATGCTTCTACCAATACCCCTCAACCTGCTTAGGCGGCTTCCCTCACCTTCTAGTGCAGCTGCTGCCTCTCGTGACGCTTCATTTCCAAAGTCTGCAGCATCAATGTTTTCTGGAGGAGTATCAGGAACTCCATCTCCATTTAAGTCTTGATCGGCTTCCCCGGTCAGCGTACGCGCCCTTACGTCACTCACACCATTTCTTATGTCTGCGTTTCTGGTCGTCCGCACTCGATTATAGTATGAGAGTAGCGTCTCCCCAGGGCGCCGCACAGTTTTAAACGGATGAAAATCGACACCTCCGAGCCGCTTTAGAATACGTGATGCCACTATTTGCGACCTTTTTTTGAGTCCGCTGTTCTCTAGTATTTGATCGACGCCAAGACGGCGATTGCGGTCAGAGCCTCCGATGACAACAATACGTTTTTCGGTAGGACTTCCGTCAATTCTTGTGACTGAACTTGGGGGGTCTCCTGATGAGTCGATATTTTTGAGAAAGTCTCTAGCCTTATTCTCATCTAAAACTTCTAGTCCGACGAACCTTCCCCTGTCGCCTGGATCAAATACTGGTCTCACGCCTACCTGGTCTATGAGCTTTGTTTCATAGCTGTTGGCAACACGATTGCCGACCGCGCCCAAACGAGTCTGTTGGATATTTCCACTTTTTGCGTAACGATAGAGAATTCTTGAACTTCTATCGTCGCCGAAGGCCTGGATGTTCGTAAAGTGAAATTGCTCAAGTAATTGAGCAAACTGGACAATCTGAAATGGTCCAGAAACAGTGAGAAAAACAAGAAATGACGCGACAACTCCACCACCAATGCCGCCACCTATTAACACTCTTCGACGCGTAATGCGCTTTCGAAGTCGCTTAAACCCACTCTCTTCTTCTACTTCACCAGAATTATTGTAAAGACTATCGACTTCTTTTTTATCGACACCACTAGTGTCCTGTCCATCCGATTCAGTTGGTTGGTTTTCCTTTTTCGCCGTGTCATTGGCTTGCTCAGTAGGATCGGTATTGGCGCGTTCTTTTGCTTCATCGGCGTTTGACGCGTCTTTCGCGTCTTCATCAAGCGTTGGGTCGCCGTTCTCATCAATATTTCCTTCTGCGAGCCGGTCGCTGGCCTCTGGCGGCGCAAAGGCTTGATTAGTGCCTCGGCTCTCAGGAAGTGCTGGCCCGTAATCATCGATGCCAACACCACCTTCAAGGTTTTGACTAGGGGCATCATTCTTGTTTATGGACGCTCGGTCAACATCTGGTTTTTGAGATGTCTTCGTTCGCTGTCCACCACCCTTAAACGTTGGGCTGGTTGCATAAGGATTTTTACCGCCAACCGTATGGCGACCTTTGCTGCTAATGCGTCGCCGGCCAGTTACTTTGACCTTTGCTTTTCGTCTGTTATCTCCTGGTGCGGGAGCGGTGGTTGCCATCGTGTTTGCGCCCTTTGATGGTTAGTGTTTGTTTGGTCTAAAACTACCGTAAATTAACTGATTCATTATACCCCGTTTGGTCAAGGTTGACCTGTTGCTGTTGCCGCTGTTCTTCTATCTGCCTGACCTCATCAGGATTAGTAGTGATGAGTGAGGTTTCGGTTGGTGATGCGGTAATCTGAATATGAACATGGTTTTCACCGGCAAAGAACAATCCCTGTCCGACTGGAAATTGGCTGAGACGTTTCTTTTCTTCACTGGTGAGCTTGAAGGTGTTGGCGAGCACGTCGACAGCTGAAGCGGATTGTTTCAGCAATATCTGCATACTAGCGTTGGCGACAATAGCACGCCCCATCTTGCTATCCATGAAGTCTTCAACGTCTTGCGTCACAGTAGTGATGCCGAGGTTGTACTTTCTGGCTCGCTTCGCCAAAGAGAAGAGGAAGTTTGCGGAATCTTCATATTTCATGAGCTGCCATGCCTCATCAACAACCAGCATGCGCTTTTTACGATCAGTCTTTGTCTTGTTCCAAATGTAATTCAGGACAATGTACATTGCGACTGGACGTAGTTCATCCTCGAGGTCGCGGACATTGAACACTACCATCGGATTATCAATGTTGATGTTGCTTTGCTGAGAGAAAATGCCCGCAAATGTGCCGGTGGTATATTTACGCAAGCGCTGCGCGAGCTCTGGGCCAGTTCCACCCATATGTAGCAGCGTGTCGTAGAGGTCATTAATGGTCGGCGCCGGCGTGTTGTGGGTCAGTGGGTCGTTGGTAATGCCAGCTTTTGCGTAGGTTTCGATCAGCGCAGCATCGAGGTCGGACTCTTCGACTGGGCTGAGCGCTGGCATCATGACTTGCCCGCCCTGGCTGGCCATTTGCGCCTGCGCACCGCCCATCATCAATCGCAGCAGTCCGTGCAAGGTAATAAGGTTGCTGCGCAGTGCGTCATCGGCTTCGGCGTCATCGGTGACTTTTGGCAGATCAAACGGATTAATACGCGTTGAGCTGTTAAGACTGAGGCGCACGTAGGCGCCACCGACGGCGTCTGCAAGGCGCTCGTACTCGTTCTCAGGATCGATAATAAACACTTCGGTGCCGAACATCATACTGCGCAGCGCTTCGAGCTTGACGGTGAAGCTCTTACCAGCACCAGACTTTGCAAAGACAACACTGTTGCCATTCTCGAGACTGAAGCGATCAAAGATAACCAGCCCTGAGTTGTGCATGTTAACCCCATAGAGGACGCCGTCGTCTTGAGTGAGGTCGGCAGAGGTAAATGGGAAGCTGGTTGATATGGCGCCGGTATTCATGTTGCGGCGAACCTGCAACTGGTCGGTGAACTGCGGTAGCGTGGAGTTGAGCCCCTGCTCTTGCTGAGCACTGGCTGGCTTGCTGTATACGAGCTGCTGGGCTAAGACACTTTCTACTTTGTGGCTGACAAACTCCATTTCTTCAACGTCATTTGCATAAACGGTAAAGTAGAAGCCGAATCGGAAGAAGCGCTCTTCTCCCACTTGCAATTTGTCGCGCAATTCCTCGGCGTCGTTGATGGCGGCTTGTTTTCCTGGATCGCGAGCACGGCCTTTTTCAGCATCAATCTGCAGGCCTGCTTCAAGCTGTCCGACCTTTTTCTTGAGGTTTTCCAGCACTACCTGACTCTCAACTGGGTAGACGAACAGGGATAAATCAATGACTTCATCGAGATTAATCATGCTTGATAACCAGCCGGTGTAGATTTGCCGCGGATACCCAAAGACGTAGTAGGTGCGACCAATTCGCGTGCCAATCTTGAACTGACTGCTTTCGAATTCGAGGGACGCCGGCGCGATAAAGTCACGCAGCGCGGTAATACCCTTTTGGAAGGCTGCCTGCACTTCAGCTTGTTCTTGCGCAGATTGCACTTGCGCCTGCGCGACAGGATCGGGCATCTTTTTACCGCCAAATAAGCCCATTACTGCATCTCCCTCTCTAGGTTCGGGTTGACCGCCTGACCTTGGCCTTTTGTGATGACCGGCGCGGTCAAATCACTAAAGTTTTTGAGCTGCTGACGAGTGGCGGTATCGGGGTTGTAAGCGTCGTAGTACAGTTCAATCAACTCTTGTGTATCGAGTGGCAACGACTTCACCTGACACTGCACGAGGCCGTTCATGGTGGCCTGAATACGGTTTTTCAGCTCTGTTTTTGCGCGCTCCAGGTCAATTTCGTTGATAACGACCTTCTCTTCTTTCTTGCCGAAAATTGTCTGGAAAAACCCGCGTGATGCTTGCACCACTTTCTGAGCATCCATTTTTGGCTCAAACGGGATGACCACGTAAAATTTCTTATCCATGATGTTGGTCTGCTGCGCGATAATTTCCATGTAATTGATGTAGTCTTCCATAAGGAGCGCAAGCAACATATTGTCATGTTCGGTGCGGATTTTATCGAGCTTTTCGATATATGGGCGGATGTCGATCTTCTGCGAGCGAACAAATACCTGAATCGGGAAATACAAAGAGTTTAAAAAGCCTTGGTAGGCGAACTCAACCGCCTCACGCTCATTTGGGCTCATAAGATCAAAGTTGATGCTCTGACACATCAGCACGGCGCGGAATGAGCCGTCGTTCATGATAACGATGCCGTCACGTATTTCGGCAATCTCTAAAGAGTTTTGTGTACTCGTCGGATTTGTCTGAGGCCCAGGCGGCGGCGGTCCGGCCTGTGGGGCGGTCACCTGGGGCTGAGCTGGTTGTTGCTGATTCGGATTCACGCTATATCTTACTTCCCACCCTTATTCAGCGGACTAATGAAGTGGAACAACAACTTCACCGCTATCATCAGGTTCTTGATGACTCATCTCACGTTGGAATGACGAAATCGAGCGGTCATCGTTTTGACTTGCCATCAGTATAGCAGGATTTACGGGGGTAGCACTAGCGCTTTGCGCTTCGCTTTTGCGCCTAGCCGCCTCGGCCTCTTCTTCCGCCTTTCTCTTGGCCTCAGCTTCTCTCTCGGCCTGGGTTGGTATGCGCTTTTCATGGCTGCTTAGGCGTATCTTCTTTTGAGCTTCTTGCTCTTTGTGGAGCTTATCAAGCAGTTTCTTTTCATCAGCAGCTGTGAGCGTGCTCTTCACCTTTGGCGAAGCCTTCATTGAAGCGTGTTGCGGGCTGACTGGTGGCAAAGAAATGCTGCCCGTTAGTGTGTCTGCACCATTCCTTCTACTACCTTGCTTTGTGGTGTCACTAGTTTTTGCCTGCGCAACAAGATCGAGCGCCTCTTTGCGGTGCTCATTTTCTGATCTTTGTATCAATTCATCAACTTGAGATGAGCGCTCCTCAAGAATGTCAGGCGTGCGTTTAGCATTAATTTCCTCAGGGCTTTCCTGCCGAGGCGAAGGTGCTACCAGCCGGTCAGAATCATCTGGACGGGCTGCGTTTTTGACCGCCCACCCTCTTGAATCAACGACATTTGATAGAGCAGCAAAACGACTTTTAACTTCTTCTTGCGTTAGGCCATCTGTGTAGTAGTGGACTTCACGCTTAGGGACGGTAATTGTCACAAGATCTTTCATGCCCGACTGATCCCAGATGCGCTTTCGTTTCATGAACAAGAAGCGGATGCGTGATGCGAGAAAGAGATCGGTCGGCTGATCTTTCGACCAAGGAATGGTAAAAACGAGTGAGATCAAAAAGAATGGCAGAAATAGGATCACCAGCCACGGAAGCGGACTGGTAAGCACTAAAAATGACAAGTAGCCTGTCACCATCGTCGCCATTGCAAAGAGGAATTGCTTGAAAGTCAACGGACCGATAAATTTGTCTTCGGCCTCTACGTCTTGTGGAACTTTATACTGCGCCATTGTAAGCATAAGTATAGCTTACATAGGACATTTCGT
Source organism: bacterium (assembly GCA_030427365.1). Taxonomy (GTDB): domain Bacteria; phylum Patescibacteriota; class Saccharimonadia; order Saccharimonadales; family SZUA-47; genus JAUHWW01. The sequence goes on from JAUHWW010000001.1 coordinate 69,477, forward strand.
TAACCGTGCGTTTAGCTACTTTTCTCTTTATGTAACCGAAGCAGTTCATCGACAGCATCATCGTATTTTTGAATTCTTTTTTCGTGGTCAACATCAGAAAATTTTTTCGGATCCCTCATGAGCTCACGCCGAATCTCTATTTCTCGAGGATTAATAGGACGTGGAATACTATAGTCTCGTGTAAAGCGAACTATAGAATCCCGCAAGGCCTGCGCTTCTTTTTCTTCGCCGCTTTGTATGATGTCGTCGGTTATTCCCTCAGCACGTTTTTTCAGATATCTAATGTAGGCGGTTTCATGTGTCATTTGGTTGGCAGCGCGCGCGTGCATGTCCATGTTTGTTTCGTCTTGGATCAGGACGGTTTTTCCAGTGTCGTCTTTACTTACCTTAAGTCCTTCAGGAACTCCCCCGCTTTCCAAGAGCGACACTTCTATCGCTGCGTCAACTATTAAATGACCAGCAAATCTACCTGCCTCGTATAGCTGTCTCCGCAAACTTAAGGCATGTTCGAAATCCAAAGACCCTTCGACCTCAACCGTTCCTCTTGGTAGGTGTAATTCAGTCACGTCATCTCTATAGCTGATTAAGCGAACACCTGAGCCGTCTGTGAGTGATTTATTATTCGGGTTCCAGGTGAGTGTTGCTTCATCACCAAACTTATGGAGTACACCCCAGGCATCAACGTATTTATCGCCAATTGTTTGATCGGAAAGAGGCTCATACTTAAAAGTGTGTTTCTCAACAGGTAATTGTGGTTCGACATATGGCGCTGGTTCAACTTTAGGCAGTGCATCATAATCTTCCTGCGTGTTACGTTTTACAGCTGTAATGATTTGAGCAGCTAGCTCAGGCGCCCTTCTAAAAGCTTGCTCTACGAAGTATTTCGCATTTTCTTGCAGGTGGTGTGCGGCTTCTTTTCTTGCTTCCTGGCGATTTTTTATTTTTTCTGCCTTATCGTCTGGAAGCTGCATACCAGGGTGAAAAGGATCAATAGCCGTCTCAGTTTGCTTAAAGTGAGCTGCATCTCTTCGCGTTTTCGCAAGATGTCGGCCCATTTTCGTGGCATGTTGAACATCTGCATCGAGGTATGGCACAACCTGCACCAATTTGCGAATAGCGAGTGGGAGTGCTCTAGGACCAGTTTTTGTTGGATCTGATTCTTCGTAAGGCACAGAGGTACCCTTACCTGCTGCGAGGCGCTCAGAGATGAAATGATCGGTTGCGACGGCTCTAAGCGCTTCAAGAAGTCCAGTATCTCCAGTGCTTAGTTCGGTTTTTATGCCTTTTTCAGCCTTGTGTGCTCTCTCGTTGGCACTTGTAATTCTTTTGAACACGGCTGCGATATCTTCCGTGCTTATATCTGCGGGCAGCATAGTTCTCTGTCCTTGCGAGCTACTGGATGGCGGCAAGTAACTGCCAATCGCCCATCTTACATACTCAGCCGCTACATACTCGTCCGGGACGCGGTTTAGGTCTTCAGAATAGTATTCTCTTAGATCTGGTGAGGTAAAGCAGAGATCTTGCGTTGGCTTGCCTAAATCAACGGGCGCATAAGCAGAGGTGTTTACTAAGCTGTCAGAGTAGGGCGAAAGAGGACTTGTATGGTTCCACGATTTTCGGGTCGTGCTGCGAAATCCTCCGTCACCAGGCCCTACGGGCTGTCGATCATCAACAATCTCTACAAAGTTAACATCTAGGCTATCAGGTTTAGGGTGCTGGGGCTCTAAAGCGGGAGCGTGTTCGCCGGACATAGTATAAATATTACCAGAAATAGGCAATAAAGTCAATACGCTTATGCTGGTAATAATCTCTTAGGCCTCTTGGTCGTCAGCGCCAGCCCGGCTCTCTTGCTGTCGTCGCATCATCTCGAGCTCTTCCTGTGTCATACCCGCTTCGCGGCTAACCGATCTCGCACCTTCTATAATTGCTCTTAGCTCAGGAGGTACATCCGCTTCATTCATGCGCTCCCTAACAATCTTAGTAACTGGCTGTCCATTTTCGACGACAGTAACTGTTCGCTCTACCATTGGCCAGCTTGCACCCGCTTCTATGAGATCTGATAGAGTATTTGCATCCTTGCCATCAATAGTAAATTTGAAGTTCTCGTCTTTCGTTTTTGGTCTTGGGAGATCAAAGCCATTCGCAACAATCCTTTGAACTTCGCCGTTTGCTGTCGCATTAACATTTTGCCGCATGCTTTTCATCTGACCAATGCGTTGTCCCATAAGTCGCAAATCAGCTTCTCTTTTTTCGCCAGCAGTTTGAGTGACCCTTCCTTCCTCATCAACGCTATCAGTGTATTTGTTTTGTGAGAGGCGAGTTTCAATTTCCTGTACGTCTGCACCTAGCATAGATACAAGATTTTTTGCATCCGTCGGATGGATGTTGTTCCAGTCGTAGGTACCCATGGCATCAAGCGTCTTTTGCTTCATGCGCAGGTTAATATCTTCTTTGGTCATGCCGGCTTTAATTGTATGTGTTTCACCAGTAATTTCATCTTGGTAAGTAATATCTTGTGTCGTCGCATCGCCACCACTGGCATTTATCATACGGTTTGCCTGTGCGAGAGCGAGACCCTCACCAAATGAGATACGAGATAGCATATATCGCCTGGTTGTAGGCTTCGGCGTAGAGCACTGTATTTCCATGAGTACCAACCTCTATGTCATCCAGCATTTCTGTGGCGCCATTAATATGCGACGTTTTTGAGCCTGCTTTTGCGGCAGCCGCCATGCCTCCGAGCGAGTCACCATAGGTGTTGTAGAGTGTTCTCGCCTGGGCAATCTCACCCTCCGCGTCTAGTCCAACAATACCGTTTTTCTCAAGTTCAATTTTCGCCTCTAATTCGTTTCCTTCGGCCCTTGCGAGCGCCAAGTATGCTTGAACAAAATTGTCGTTTGCAAATTTCGTCCCAACATTCTTGTCTTCTCCAGCATGCCTCTCGTGCTCTCTATGAAGTCGATCTGCAGCTGCCTTTCTGTTTCCAGCACTGAGCTTATCCTTCAGACTGTCATCTGTACCCAGAGACTCTTTTAGAGCGAGACCGCTTTTCGTTGCGCTGTTCAAGCGGCTTCCAAAGCGAGATTTTGCGGCCTTGCTACCCGGCCGTAATAGCCCTCTTTGCTGCACCCGTTCCCAGTCCTTCTTTCCCCTTTCCCGGCGGAACTTCTTTTGTCTATCAAAGATACCTTTACCACGATCATTGACCATGCCGGCGAGGTTGGCGAATGCGCCGCCAAGGTATTTGAATGCGGCTGGAATGGCAAAGAACGGACCAATGTAGGCAATGAACTTTAGGAACAAGCTGAATACGCCCTCTAAGCCCTCAAGATCAGAAGTAAAGACGACAGCTGCGAAGCCCCTGCCTGCATAGAGAAGCAGGATAATAAGTGGGAATATCATTAGTAACTTGCTGAATGTTGACCACCATAGTTTCCACAGCTTGTCATTGCCGGGGAAAATCCATGACACGATCGCGATCGGCGCCATAATAATAAGGAAGATTATCAGGAGCTCTCTCACTGAGAGAAGTGCAAAGATAATTATTACTGCCAGAGCCGACGTGAACAGAAAGCTCATGAGAATGCTGATCGATACAATGCCAACAGCAAGTGCAGCGACAATACCGACAAGACCAACACCCAGTGTTGCGGTTGTTGCAGCCCCTTCTCCTATAGAGAAGACATCTGTAAATTCGAGTGCTCCTTTACCGCCAAATGGCGCCGCCACCAGCCCTCCAACGCCATTACCGACATTGTTGGTGAACTCAATTAAGAACACACATATATCAAACGAGAGTGCCATAAATATGACGGCAATGAAGAGTCGTGGCATTGCTCGCTTCACGGTGTAGGCGTCGACAAACTGGAAACCCAATGCAGTTGATATCACCATCACGAGCAAGACTGGTATGAGCAAAATATAGCTGATATTACGGAAGCTCGACCAGACAGCGCGCAATTCAGGGGTCGAGTAGTATTCTTCCTTTACTTCCAGCGCATCAATGATCTGCTGATCAACCTCTTCAATGACTTCGGCAGAGCCATAGATGATCGGACAGAGTAGCCATCCCCATCCATCCCCACTTTGTTCACAACTATCTTGCTCAACCACGTCGCCTTCTTCAGGAACATCTGAACTACCGACACCGTCGGGGTTATCGCTGAGCAAAGGACTAATGCTGCCACAATCTACCGGAAGAGCTTGACCAGACAGATAGCAGAGACCATTCCCAACACCAACCTCTTGTTGAGGGTTACACTCAGCTTCATCGTAGAAGCCAGCTTGACTTCCGCTATCAAGTAGTTCGTAACAGCCGGGAGGAGCAGAACTCCCAACTCCGCCTGGGTTGTCGCTAAGCAGCGGCGTAATACTGTTACAGTCTACCGGAAGAGCTTGACCAACCAGATAACAGTTTCCATTTCCAACTCCAGCTTGTTGAAGTGAATTACACTCACCTTCATCATAAAAGCCATTTTGAGGTCCACCAGAGAGTAGTTCGTAACAGCCAGGATCGGCTGCAAAAGCAGTTTCTGTTGGGATCAGACTTAGTCCAAAAGCTCCAATCAGTACAAAAAATGCTGCGAAGAAGTAATGTAGAATTTTCATGGCTAGGTAATTATGTACTGAAACTATAACAAAATTTTACCTCTTTTGCTTATCTGATTTTGCTAAGTAGTTATCGAGCAGGTATTATCTACTATAGATATCACCATGAAAATACTAAAATCACTGCTTATTTTAACCCTTTTTCTAGCACCAGCTAGCCAGGCTGCGAACGCTTCTGCAAGCGCCACAGATTCAGATAATTTTCGTTTTTCCGCAGCGTTAAACTTCAGTGCTGAGTGCGATCCGCCGCCGAACCAAGACTTGACATCAGAAAATTGCGGCATCGTTGCGTACCTCGTACTTGCAATTAATGTCCTCTCAGCTGTTGCAGGAATAGCAATTGTTGCGTCGATTATGATAGCCGGATTTCAGTATATGACGGCTCGGGATAATGCTGGACAAGTTGAGGCGGCACGTAAACGGATTGTCTGGGCGCTGTTAGCATTGCTGATATTCATATTCACCTATGCCTTTCTAAACTTCGTTGTCCCGGGAGGCGTCTTGTGATAATCCGTAGGCTACTCAGCTTTACAACGTTGGTTCTTTTTGCCGCAGTTTTACCCCTCAATAGTAGTTCATTTGTGAGCGCTCAAACTGGTGAGGACATCTGTCCAAACCCCGGAACCTCAAGCTACGTAGCTTGTGTGCAGGAAGTGAATCAGAAGTTATCTGCATGTGATGCGCTTGGAACAGGAACAACAACATGGCAGAGCTGTAGGGAAGAGATATTTGATGATTACGGTTTTTCTGCAGGAGACGGCCCGGAAGTGGATGAGGGGTTGCCGGCTGGCGCCGCTGTCACTGCAATAAGAGAGGATCCGTGCGGCGAGAATGAGTATGCAACAGATATTTTAGGCATTCCTGTCTGGTACAAGTATCTTGATGTTAGGAAGGATGTTTATGAGTACGACAGTGGTGATGAAGTTGAAGGAAAGTGTACGCCTCGTCTAAGTGAGTCAGGCGGCGGTATTGACCCCACCTCAGCGTTACCAATCGGGCTAGCGGTACTCGAGGCCATGATGGTCATAGCCGGCTTAGTCGCGGTCGTGATGATTTTCTGGGGCTCCTTCCTTTACCTGGTCAGCCAGGGTGAGTCAGACAAGGCTGCCGGGGCGCGTAAAACAGTTATCAACGCGGCGATTGGTTTGGTGATCGTGATAATCGCGACGCGTGTCGTATCATTTATAGCAACGAGGCTAACAAGCTGATGCTGCAAAAAATTACACAGTTCATCGCACAGATAAGTATCGACGAAGGCGATATTGACATTCCTACCAACGTTGATCCGGATTCTGGTTCAATTGATACACTTTTGACTCTCATGTTTAGTGTCATGGGTGGGATTGCCCTGCTCGTGATCATCATCGCAGGTATGCAATTTGTCCTTAGCCGTGGTGATGCAGAAAAAGCTGCTAAAGCTCGCCGCACTATTATCTATGCCGCTGTTGGGCTCGTGATTGCCGTTATGGCCTTTACCATTGTTAGCTTTGTTGTAGGGAGTGTGTGATGTTACGCCGAGCCCTACTCTCACTTCTTGTTTTAGCCTTCTTACCACTGGCTATGACCTCAAGTGTGTCGGCAGGTGGTTTTGACCCTCTAGGCCGTGCATGTACTACGACAAACGAAGACGGAGAGACAATAAGAATAGAATCGGCTGCATGTGAGGAGAGTGAAACTGGTCAAGGCTCAGATAACCCGGTCACAGGAGAGACAGGTATTGTGGAACGTGTTGCGAACATTCTCGCGATTGTTACGGCGATTATTGCCATCATTATTATCGTCATCGCAGGTATGACGATGTCGCTTTCTGGGGGTGACTCTACAAAGGTGCAGAATTCACGCAACGCCATTATCTACGCCGCTGTTGGCCTAGTGGTTGTCGCGCTTGCACGAACTATAGTAGTATTTGTGGTAAATAGATTATGAAAAAGATACTATCGTTTTTTGTTAGCCTTACCTTGCTCAGCGGTTTTTTCGCATTCGTGTATGGGCCCCAGCCAGTCATGGCATCTGACGCAGCGAAAGACGCCATCTGTTCAGGCATCGTAGCGGCAGGTGAAGATTGCGGTACGGACGCTGATGCTGACAGCAGTTCGGTAAGCTCTACTATCGAGACGGTGATCAATATCCTTTCTGTTATCGGAGCCGTTATAGCGGTCATCATGATCATTATTGGTGGTATGAAGTTCATTACCTCACAGGGTGATGGCAATTCCACAGCTGGTGCGCGCAATACGATTATCTACGCTGTTGTCGGATTGGTCATCATTGCGCTCGCGCAAGTGATTGTGCAGTTCGTTGTAGGACGGGTTGGCAGTGATCCGCCAGCCTCTCAAAATGTTCCTCCTCCACTACCTCCAGACGGTGGCCCGAGTTAAAAAGGATTGAGCTCCGATGGAGCTTGTGGTATAAAGTACATAAACAAAGTAATAAGGAATTAGACTAATCATGACAAGACTAAAACGACTATTAGCAAGTTTTATGCTGACATTCAGCTTTGCAGTGCCAGCGCTCGTGCCGGCTGTAGCTGCGGCTCAAGGCACCAATAACACGGATCAATTATGTGCGGGGGCTAATCTTGAGTTCACGCTTGATCCAGAAGCAGGTGTCTGTGAAGGAGACGGGGAGGAAGGAAATGCGGGGGACACACTTACCGGTATTGTCACGACTATCATTAATATCCTATCAGTGGTCGTTGGTATCGTGGCAGTCATCATGATTATCGTCGGTGGCTTCCAATACCTCACGTCACAAGGTGATTCAGGCAAGGTAACAAATGCGAAGAACACGATCCTCTATGCAATTGTTGGTCTCGTAATAGTAGCGCTGGCTCAAATCATCGTCCAGTTCGTGACTGGTCGACTCGGAAACGCACCAGCATCCGATGGTTAACAGAGCACTTAACTCTAGTAAAAATCTCCCTGCTGTTACGGGGAGATTTTTATTTAGCTACTGGTTACTCTACAAAAGCAGCAATTAAAAAACCGACGTATAGCTACGTCGGTTTTATCCTAGTTCGCTTTGTGCTAGTTGATCGTAATCTTCTTGACTGTGTCTTGTTTGAGCTTGTTGAAGCTGATGGTTAGAACGCCGTCTTTAAGCATGGCTTCAATTTCATCTTCCTTCACAGGTACTGGCAGTGCGATGCTGCGGCTAAATTCGCCCCAGTAGCATTCCTGCACGAAGTAGTTCTCCACGCCCTCTTCAGCGCCAGCTGATAGTGTGCCGCGAATTGAAAGCGTATTATCAGCGATACTGACGTCGAGATCGTCTTTGTTCACGCCAGCGGTGCGGGCTTTTACGACCAACTTCTCTTTCGTCTCATAAACATCAACAGCGAGCTGACCAGGAACAGCCTCGTCCTCATCCCATTCATCGGCGGCAGGCGCTTCTTGCATCGGCTCATCACCGGCCATATCATCAACTGGGTCAGCAGTTTGTGGCTGATCCATCTCATCACCCAAAAAGGCTGCAGTTAACTCATCTTCTAGTAGTAAGTCGTCGTCACGGTTGCGTCGTGCCATCAGTGTGTACCCTCTCCTTATAATTGTGTGCTCAGGTAGAAAGGGCGCTTGTTGGCTAACGCAATGCGTAGAGCCATAGAACCGCGCCCTCCCCTTTTCTACCGATTTTTGTGTTACTTCATAGTATAGCGCTTGTGTAAAGCTTGGTTCAACAGCTAGATGGGTTATTTACAACACTATTTACACAACGCTTACGGCAGCTGCATGTAAGTAGGACACAACGGTTGTGGTTGAGTGTAGGAGTCAGCAGTTCTATACTTCAGCGTATGTCAGTTGTCGATACTGTAATTGAGAAGCTCGCCCCATACGAGTGTATTGCTTGTCAGCGCCTTGGTGATCCTTTGTGCGCTCATTGCCTGTCGCTGGCCGGTTCCCCTCCCCCGGCTCGCTGCGCAGGCTGCAAGAAAATATCAAGCGCAAGCCAGACGTGCAGTACCTGCAAGAAATGGCTTCCCCTTGGAGTAATATATGTTGCCACGACACTCGATGGGATAGAGGAACGACTCTTGCACGCCTACAAGTTTGATCTGCAGCGCAGCGGCTCAAAAGCTATTGTCACGCTCATGAAGCAGGTGCTTGAAGGTGGAGAATATGACGTCATGACGTGGGTTCCCACCGCGCCAGCCCGTATCCGCTCAAGGGGTTTTGATCATGCTCGTTTGCTTGCAAAGGAACTCGCAAAGCATGAAGGCCTGCCGCCAATGGCTCAGCTGCTTCACCGGCGCAGCAACGTGCGTCAGCTCGGTGCTTCACGCAGAGAACGCCTCGAGCATATGGCCGAGGAGTTTATGCCAACAAATGCGCCTATAAAAGGCAAGAAAGTATTACTTATTGATGATGTCATGACGACTGGTGCATCTCTGGCCGCAGCAGCAAAAATGTTGAAGCAGATGGGGGCTCGCCAAGTTGACGGCCTCATCTACGCACAAAAACTATAAGGCTAAAAGGTAAGGCGCTCAACGGGCGCAAAATCATCGGTCAAAATGCTGCTAGGATCAACGGGAATGAGACTGCTGGCAAAGGCTTGACGAAGCGGAGCAATAATTTCTGTATCTCCCGCAACAACAATAAAGTTCTGCTTCCGATTTGGAGTAATTGCAGAGCCATCTGTTATGACAATCACGTCTTCAAACACCGATGCTTGCGTCGCCACCGCGCTCTGCATATATCCATCTGGATAGCGAGAGATAATGTTGCTAATAAACACGCCATAGCCCTGTAGACGCTGCTGCACGGCTGCTGCAGCCTCTTTTGTGGTCAAATGAAACGGCGGTGTTGTGGCAGAGAAGGCGTCCATAATAATCACATCGAATTGCTCGTCACTGTTTTTCAAAAAGGTTCTACCGTCTTCGTAGATGGTTTCGACAGTATCGCTGGTATGTCCAAAGTAGCTTCTAGCAATTTCATCAAGTGCTGGGTCGATCTCGACTGATACAACGCGTGAGATATTGTGCGCGCTCGCGTACTGCCTTGGCAAGGAGTGCACCGCCCCACCGATGATGGCGAGTGAATCTGGTGAAGCTGACAAACGTGTGATGACGTCGTTGATGCGCCGTCCGTAGTCCAGGACGATGGAGTCAGGACTATCAGGAAACACGCCCGACTGGATGCTTTGACCATCGGTTAATAGGTAGTGAACTGGTTGCCCGTCTCGTTTGCCCTGGAGCACCTTGTAGCGGGCGTGTGCTGTGTCAGTGTCTAGTAGCACCGCACTTGCGGCAGGCGTCGGCGCAATGAGAAGAAGTAGCACTCCAGCCACAGCAAGCAGCATTCTTCCCCAAAACAGACGGCTGGACTCTGCGATAAAGGAGCTGAGTATAAGGATAAGTGACAGAAAAATGCCAATATCACGCGAGCCGAAATAGCCAAGAAGCACGTAGCCGCTAACAAATGTTCCAAAGATGCTGCCGAGTGCGCTGGCAGCTTCGAGCCGCCCAATCGATTCACCGCTTGTTTTGAGCGAGGTAACGCGGATTTTCGCCAGGTGCGGCGTGATAAAGCCGATCAGCAAGCTGGCTGGTCCAAACAGCACCCCAGCAGACAGGAGTGCGCTCACGCGAGTGTCCAAGGAGAAGCCATTAATCAGCGATAGCACCGGTTCGGTTAACAAGTTTGATATCAGCAGGCTAAACCCGCCCATCGCGATGATAATGCCGATATCTTTTGTTGGGTTGTCGCGGTCAGCAACTCGTCCACCCAGCCAGTAGCCGAGAGAGAGAAAGCTTAAAATAGTGCCGATCATCGCCGTCCATACGTAGCTGGAAAGCCCAAAGTACGGCGCGAGCAGTCGTCCGCCGGTTATTTCAACGCTCAGCAGCACTGCACTGGTGATAAATGCCACCAGCTCGTAGCGGTAGCGATTATAAAAGTGTGATAGGTTATTCATAATTTTGGCGGAGAGGATGGGATTCGAACCCACGAAACGAGTCGCCCCGCTTACACGCTTTCCAAGCGTGCTCCTTCAACCACTCGGACACCTCTCCGTAGCTACCGCTTTATTCTAGCAGCTTACCAGGGTAAAAAATTGCAGAAAAAACACCTTGCTTACGCTTTGAAACCAGTGATTAACAGGTTAAACTATAGGAAAGCAGCAAAAACTATGGCAAAAAAGCAGCAAACACCAGTAATCAGTATTGAAGACGTCTCCAAGGTCTATGGCTTTGGTGATGCAACAACCGTGGCGCTTGATGAAGTAACGCTCGAGGTTAACAAAGGCGAATTTATCGCTGTCATGGGGCCAAGTGGTTCGGGAAAAACGACGCTGATGAACATTATCGGTTTGCTCGACCGACCCTCACACGGCCGCTATATGCTGAGTGGCCGCGACGTATCACGCGTGAGCAAAAACCGACGCGCCAAAGTGCGTCGAGACAACATTGGCTTTATTTTTCAGTCATTTAATCTTTTGCCGAACATGACGGCTTTGGAGAACGTGGCCCTTCCGCTTGCCTACAAAGGTCGCACAAAAACGCGCCGGCTCAAACTTGCTTCGAACGTGCTGGACCGGGTTGGCTTGTCTGACCGCGAATATTATTTGCCGACGCAGCTCTCGGGCGGACAGTTGCAACGCGTGGCGATTGCCCGTGCTCTCGCCAATGACCCAAGCATTATTATCGCTGATGAGCCGACCGGTAATCTTGATAGCGTGTCAGCCCGCGTCGTGATGGAGATGCTCAGTGACATACATAAAACCGGCAATACGGTGATTATGGTGACGCATAACCCTTCCCTGACCCGCTACGCTGACCGCATTATCTACATGCTCGATGGCAGCATCGTGTACGACGAAGCGAGTGCGGTGGGCGAGGTACCAAGCCGCGTGCAACGAGCGGTCAACGCACTGCGCCAATCTGATGACGATGAGAAATTAGCGAATGTTTCAGCTATGATCGAGACAATGCCTGATAGCAAAAGCGACGACAAGCCGAAGAAGAAGCGGAAGTACAAAAAGCGGAAGAAGGCGAAGAAATGAAGCTTTTAATCGAATACTACAAAATGGCGCTGCAGTCGATTCGGGCAGCTCGTTTCCGCTCACTTCTAACGATGTTCGGCATCATTATTGGCGTGAGTTCGGTGGTTACAGTTATCTCGCTTGGCGAAGGCGTTCGTCAACAGGTCACGACGCAAGCTGGTGAGGTGTCTGATTCGCTGATCGTTGTACGCCCTGGCCGCGAGCGCGAAGCTAAGGCTTTTTCGTTGGATTCCCTGCGCTCCTACGTTAACAACAACACCGGCAGTCTGAGCGAGAAAGATTGGCGTGATACGCAAAAAGTCGAAGGTGTTCGCTCGAGCGTGCCTGTCGGCATCGTTAGTGGCATCGCTGAGTATGAGGAGCGAGAATACTCCGGAAGCATTATCGCCAGCACGGAGCGCTTGCCAGTGCTGCTTAACCAAGAGGTAGAGTTCGGTGAGTTCTACGAAGACACTGCGTCATCCAGGCAGAAAACCGCGGTTATAGGCCGTGACGTGGCGGAGCAGTTATTCGAAGAAAATGTGCCAATTGGCAAATCATTTCAGATACGCGGCGAAAAGTTCATCGTTATCGGCGTGTTTGCGCAGCAAGATTCTGGGACGTTTGCTGCGATCAACGTCAACACCTCAATTATGATTCCGTTTGATGCCGCTCGCGATATTGGCGGCACGATCCAGCTGCTACAGATTTATATCGAAGCAGCGGAGTCGGCGGATGTTTCGATGGTATCTCAGGCAGTTCGAAAAACGCTGATAGAGAATCACGCTGGTCAGGAGGATTTTACCCTGCTGGAGCGTGAGGAAGCGCTTGAAGCGACCAACGCCGTGTTTTATCAGCTTACCGTCTTTATCGCTGGTGTTGCCTTTATCTCATTCATTGTTGGCGGCATCGGCATCATGAACATTATGTTTGCCACCGTCAGTGAACGTACACGGGAGATTGGCATCCGCAAGGCGATTGGCGCAACAAATTCGCAGATTTTGGGCCAGTTTATGATGGAGGCAACGGTTCTCAGCCTGGTTGGCGGGATATTTGGCATTGGTCTGGCGCTACTAGCAAATGGGATCATTCGCGTCACATCAGACTTGCAGCCGGTTACTACGTGGCAAGTTGTCGTTATCGCTGCGGTGATTTCTGTACTGACTGGGATTGTATCTGGGCTTTTACCTGCTGTACGCGCTGCGAGGAAGGATCCGATTACATCCCTTCGCTCCGGTATCTAAACGAACAGTGTGACAAAAAAGGTACAATTAAATAGATGAAGCTTACTCTCAGGCGGTTTAATAATTTTTTGTCGGTCATCGTTATAGTGCTTGGCCTCTACATCGCTATTACGCCGTTCTTGCCCGTGATAGGCTACTGGTTTACAGACAAGTCGCCGGAAGCGAGCGCACCGTACGGTGGAGGTTTGGCTGAGCGAGTTGGTAGCTCGAGCGACGCTCCCCCACCCCAGGAGAACCGAATCGTCATTCCGTCTATTCAGGTGAACGAGCCAATTTTAGAGAGTTCAAACATCGGCGTCATCAATGATGGTGGTACGTGGCGTCGTCCAAACACAGCGACGCCGACTGAGGATGACAACACGGTGATTGTCGGTCATCGTTGGTTTGGTAATGAAGTCTCCACGTTCTATCACCTGGATAAAGTCCAGCCAGGGCAGACTTTGGCGCTGTATTGGGAGGGTGAAGAACTCTTGTATGAAGTCGTTGCCAAAGAAATTGTCGATGCGACGGCAGTGCAAATCGAAGCGCCAACGGATGAAAAACTGCTAACAATCTATACATGCGATCCAATTTGGACGGCCAGAAATCGGCTCGTTATTGTCGCGAAACCGCTTGTGAATGATACGAATGCTCAGGAGACAGAGGATGTTTAAGAAACTGCGAAACTGGCAGCTAACAGAAAAGCAACGAACGATTATTTTGCTGTTATTGCTCGCCTTCGCCATCGGGTTTATCATCTGGACCCGCCAGCAGTATTCCACGAATTTTGTTGATAGCTTTTAGCTGGCCAAGGAATCAAGCAGTTTTTTATCAAGCGCAGTTAAGCTGTGGAGTTTTAGATCGGCGGTGTTAATGAACGGGTGGTCAAAGTGTTCTTCATCAGGCACCGCAATACACGTCATTTTTGCGGCTTTTGCCGCCAGCACACCTGAAGGTGAATCTTCAAACACGAGGCAGTGCTGCGGCTCGACGTTGAGGTGTGAGGCGGTCGATATAAATACTGCCGGATGAGGCTTCCCATGAGTTTCATGTTCTGCAGAGAACAGCTCGACAAAGTAATCACGTATGCCGAGTGTGCTGATGACCACATCGATGAGTTCTGATGAAGAGCTTGATGCGACTGCGAGGGGCACGTTTAGAGATTTACAGATATCAAGTGTTTCCTTGACGCCATCTCGCAGGGTGCCCTCTGCTTTGACCAGCTCAAGTACGCCGTCAATAATACCGGCTTCGATGTCTTTACGAGATTTACCTTCCCAGGGACGCTCATGAAACCAGTGTTCGACCACCTCATCGATTCGTCTTCCCATTGTCGACTTCATGTCTTCTTCTGTCAGATCAACGCCGACGCTTGCAAACACCTCTTTTGAAGCGCGTCTCCAAAACGGCTCGCTGTCAATTAGCAATCCATCCATATCAAAAATAATTGCTTTGATGTTACTCATCCAAAGCTTTCTTCATCTTCTCGACGAGGTCTACTGGGGCTGGGTCGACGCCGTTTAAGAGCCCGGTGTACATGCTGACGAAATCGCCGAAGGCTACGAGGTAGAGGATGTGCTCAAGAATCGTTTCTCCCTTGGCGTCAACAACGTGTGGACTTGGGCGCAGGCCAGATAAGACGCGCTCGGTGACGGTAAAGCGCTTTTGCACGCGCTCATGCTCGAAGCTAGAGCGCAAATCAATCACGCTGTAGGGTTTATCAACCGGATGCGATGACCAGCCAATGAGTTCGTTGTGCGAGAACTCCGGGATTTCGTTGCACCAGGCGACGTTTTTGGCGTTTTCGTTGAAGCTTATTTTCCATTTATAGGCGGCTGGGAACATCTTGCTGCCGGCGTAGATCACTGGAGAGGTGCCAGCGACCTCCAGTGCGAGTTGTTTGGCGGGATTATTTTCAGTTGGGACGTCTGGTAGCCAGTTGGCAATTTCGCTTTTCAAAAAATCAGCTGCTTCGTGAAGCGTTTTCTCAGCGCCTTCAGCCGCAACCAAACCAGCCCGCTCGAGGATGGTCACCAGTGATTTGAGGCCATTGAGTGCTGCGTAGCGTGGCTGAGCAGATTTCGGGAGCAGCGTGAGCGGGTAGCCTTTTGCTTCGGCAATCTCAACGAGTTTACCGCCGCTGGCCGCAACGACGATTTGTGCACCGGCATTTTCGCCGGCTTCGAGTGCGGATAACGTCTCTTCGGTATTGCCGGAGTAGCTAGAAACGATGAGCAAGGTCTTGTCAGATATGTAGGATGGCGCATCATAGCGGCGCCAGATTTCAAACGGCACGCTGAAGCCAGGCCAGGTTGTTGCTATCAGCGCCCAGAGTGCTGACCCGCCCATACCGGCAAAGACAATGTTCTCAACTTCGAAGTCAAGCTGGGGAAGGTCGTACTCGGTTGTGAGCATGTGCCACTGTCCGGCAGCTAAGCCCAGAGCGTCCTGAGTGTCTTTTTGGTGAATGTATTTTAGATCGTCTAGCATTGTGCCTCTTCCCTTTTATGCTCTATACTATAGCGCAAAGCAATAACAACAAATAAGGGTGGGGTGAATGTTCGGACAGCCAGACGATCAACAAATGGGAGCACAATCAGGCGTCGTGCCGCCGCAAAATCCGGCGATGCTCGATAACGTATCAACAGGCCAGCCGAGCGGTGGGCAACAACAACCTGATCCAACATTTACCCCGATGGGCGATGGCTCAAATGGGCAGCAGCAACCATCACAGCCAGTCATGAATCAGCCGATGCCGCCGCAGCAGTCGATGGGCACGCAACAAATGCAGCAACCTGGTCCGATGTACCAGCCACCTGCTGATCACACGCATCATTATCAGCCTCCAGCACAGTCGAGTTCGCAAGCTTCGTTTGCCCCGGATGTTGGCGGTATCGACAGGCAGAAATTGAACGATCTGAAGAAAGCCGCCATGCACGAGCTGGAAGGGCTTGTCGATAAAATTGATGGCGATCCGGAGCAAGTTTTCCGCACGACTATGATGATGATTCAGGCGAACGACAATCATGCCTTGCTCGATAGGGCGCTTGAGACGGCCAAGAAGATTACTGATGATAAGAAGCGCGCCGAAGCGCTGATGGATGTAGTGAACGAGATTAATTATTTTAGTCAGAGCTCTCAATAAAAAGCCCTGTTCCGACGGGCAAACGGCCAATATTTTTGACGTCAAAAATATTGGATAAAAACCGCTCGCGGTTCAGAAAAACATCTTGGCAATACCCGGAAAAACTAACGTTCCTGCGGAACGCTCAAAGGCGGCCAGCAACTGTTCTCCTAGTTATTTGTTGCTGGCTGGTCCTCGGAAGTGACTCGCTAGTTTTTCCGGGTATTGCCAGAGTTTACTGAAAGCGAGAGAGCGGCTAGAGCTGGGAGCTCTGCGCCGTCTAGCCAAAGAGAAGTTTATGCGCTTTGCGTATGATGTCGGGGTATAGGGGGTATGAGAATTCAAGGGAATCTATCTCATCAAGATCGTAAAATTCTACCCCTGCAACGTCATCATGGGCTTGTATATCTTTTTTATTGACGATGATTGCAAAGTCCATGGTTAGCGTCGATACAGATTCATTGCTGAACTCGTAGTCGTCTGCAGTCCAGCTACAACAAAATAAAGGCGTACTGTAGTCATCACGCTCAAGTTCTAGCTCTTCTAATATCTCTCGTGACAGGCCGTCTTCTACCGTTTCATTAAGCATGATAAAGCCGCCTGGGAGGTCTTTCTTGCCTTTATTCGGGTCAATTCCTCTTGTTGAAACAAGAACTTGGCCGGCCGGATTAAAAATCACAGCCTCGGCGCACGGACGAGAGTTTTCATAACAAAGATTGCCGCAGCTGGAGCATTCCCATGGCTGCTCTTTGCCATCAACGTATTTTGCTCCACATAAGTGGCAGTAGTTTTTTACAATCTTCATTGAGATTATTTTATCATCGAAAGCCTAGCGAAGCTGGCGTTTAAGACTGAGACAGTAGCCGAGTTCCTTTGTTTAGAGTAGGGCTTCAGCATCTGCTATGTATTGTATGTTACTTCAAAAGAATGCGGTTTTGGGTGCCACTCAATAGAGACGTATGATCCAACACCTTCAAAATGATACGGCAGAGATTCTACCGCTACGTCGATAACACCCGAGATTTTATCGTAAAGTGCTCCTTCTGGATCATCCTCATCATTACCTGGGTCGTGCCGAAGTACGGCTCTGTGTGGTGAGAAGTCTTTCGAAGTAAAAAAATCAGTAGCCACCTGTAAAAATTCTATTTGCTGAGCACTATAATATCTTTGGGCATGACTAAGATAGATCGCTACTTCATCCTCATGAACGAACCCAACCGCAAGAGCATTGCATGAAACGAGTCCACCTGTGTTCATAGCCAATCTGGAGCTACTCGGCCCAGATATAGCAGCTGCTTCTGGATATCCAACGTTCATTCGAGGATGCAATAACTTTCGGGGGTTCTCCCAGTTGCTCGAGAGACGCTTCTGGCCGGGAGCATAGTACTCACCGTAGAATTTCATCTAATCAGTCAGAAATTAGTGATTTTTGTTGATGTCTACGGCTGATGTAGTAGCCGAGAACTATTGTCACTGCAGGGATAGCGAATAGGATGTCGCCTGCGCCGGTGCTTGGGAGGTCTTCGTCGTTTGAGTCATTGCGAGTAGTATTTGTTGAAGTATTACTATCACCAGCAACATCGCGAGTGATTGACGCAGCTTCGTCTGAAACCACCCCGCCTTCTTCTACCGCTGATTCATCGCTAGAAGTTGCGCCATCATTGTCGGTGGTCGAGTCAGCATTGCTCTGATCATTGTCATCTTGGCCAAGTACTGCAATTACTTCGTCATCATCGCTTCGTGGATCAGTTGTCAGTGGATTCGTGCCATCGACAGTTACTTCACCCTGAGGGGTGTCTTCCTGCGTCGTAGTTTCTGAAGATGAGTCATTATCCGAGATGGTGTCGTACAGCCACTTGCCTGCAAAGAATAGGCCGGCGATCACCGCCAGAGTAATGATGAGGCTAAGTAGCGCCATCGCCCAGGCTTTACCTGTGCGCGTACCACTAGAGTTATAGCTCGAGCCATAATAATTCTCGAGTTCGGCAATTGTTTGATTGCTGTCTTTGCGGCTAAATGGACTTCTCATCTGTTATCTCCCAGGTTGTTACAGTTTTGACACTCTCCCACCTGTATCTATTCATTTTACCACAGAAAGGGTAAAAAGTCAATCCATCTAGGGGTCGCTACATGCCGAGGCCCATTTGAGGGGCGGCTCCAGATGTTTCTTCCTTCTCTGGCACGTCGACGACAAGCGCGCCCATGGTCATGCTGGTGCCGGCGATTGAGCTGGCATTCTGCACGGCTTGTTTAGTAACGAGGACTGGGTCAACGACGCCGGCTTTCTTCATATCGACGAGCTTATCAGGACTGTTAACGTTAACGCCCTGCCCTGCCTTCGCTGCTTTGACCTTCGGTAGCCACTCATCTGCGTTGAGGCCGGAGTTTTCCATCAAAATGCGGAAAGGTTGCTGTAAGGCGCGCGCCAAAAGCTGTGCACCGGCGTTTTCTGTCTCGTCTTTCAGAGATTTTATATCGCTGGATAGATTAACAAGGGTGACACCACCGCCAGGGACGATGCCCTCGTTCATGGCTGCTTTGACGGCCGCAACGGCGTCATCGACGCGGTATTTCTTCTCTTCGATTTCGGTTTCGCTGGCGCCGCCGACTTTGATAACGGCCACTTTGCCAGAGAGCGCAGCCGAGCGCTTAGTAAGTTCACCGCGGTCGTAGGAGCTGGTTGAGGCTTTCGCTTGATTTTTTATCTGCGAAACGAGCGCTTTGACATCTGATTTTGCACCTGCACCTTCGACTATGGTTGTTTCATCTTTGCTAATTATAACTTTGCGGGCTCCTCCCACAACTTCTTGAGGTGCATCAGCTAAGCTCGCACCTAGCTCAGTCGAAACCACCATTGCGCCAGTTAATATTGCAATATCATTTAGCACGTCTGTGCGGCGATCTCCGAAGCTCGGGGCTTTGATTGCAACTGTTTTAAAGCCGCCTTTGAGCTTGTTGAGAATGAGCATCGTCAGCGCGTCGCCTTCGATGTCTTCGGCGATAAGGAAGAGCTCTTTTTTGCCCATGTTGGCGACGAGCTCTAGTACCGGCTGCATCTCCTCAACCGTGCTGAGTTTGGCGTCGGTAATGACGATAGCTGGGTTATTGAGAACTGCTTCGAGACGGTTGCCGTCAGTGATCATGAAAGGACTGATGTAGCCCCTATCGATAGTGAATCCTTCGACGATATCGCTTTCTAGTTCGAGGCCTTGACCCTCTTCGACGGTGACAACGCCGTCCTTACCAACGGCCTCCATGACGTCTGCAATCAGCGCACCAATAGCTTTGTCGCCAGCAGATATGGTTGCTACTTCAGCGATGCGGTCTTTACTGCCGGAAATGTCCTCAGCTTGTTTATCGAGGCCCTTGATGACGTCTTCCGCCGCTTTTTCTAGCCCTTTGCGCAGCAGCATTGGGTTGTGCCCTGCTGCGATGAGTTTGTTAGCCTCAGACAGGATGTGATACGTCAGCACGGTGACGGTTGTGGTGCCATCACCAGCCACGTCATTCATCTTGCTAGCGGCTTGTTTGATAAGTTCAGCGCCGACGCTGTAGCCGAGCGTTTCATCGTCGACATCAGCGATTTCCACACCTTTTGCCACCGTAACGCCGTCGTGCGTGACGGATGGTCCGCCGTAGCTCTTCGCGATGACGACATTGCGGCCCTTTGGCCCCATCGTGGTTTTTACCGCGTTATACAGAACCTGCGCTCCACCTAAAACTCTGCGGCGGGCGTCTTCGTCATAAAAAACTTTTTTAGCCATCTATTTCTTCTCCTTCTCTAACTTTGCAATCTTTTTCTGAAGCTCTTTGATGTCATCAGTGTTTTTCTTGATAGTGCTGAATTTCTCGAAAATCCATAATACCGTTCCGATGATGATGACAATCTGCAGAATGAAAAATATAAATGAAACCATTTCTCTTAACTCAACTTCGCGTAGATATTTTCGTTGCGAACGAGCAAGTATTCTTCGCCCTCGACTTTGATGTCGGTGTTACTGTAGCCACCAAAGATGACGCGGTCACCGGCTTTGACATCCTTCACCATCGGTCCGACGGCGAGTACTTTGGCAAACTTTGGTTTCTCAGTGCCCTTATCTGGCAGGTAGAGCCCACTCGCGGTTTTATTCTTTGCCTCTTCCTGTTGCATCACCACATAGTCAGCGAGTGGCGTGATTGGTACTTTGTTCATATATCCTCCCGCAGTGGTTTTGGAGCGGTCATCCACTTCTCTCCTGCGTCAATTTTGCTCGTCGTATGCTTGATACGCCACCGCAAAATGTGCTCGGTTAGAAGCAAATGACCCTTGGCCAAAAGCCACTGCTCATTAAGTGATACCCTCTGAATCGTAAAGGTGAATCAGCAAGCATTAGCAATTAAACTAAATGAGTGCCAATTTCTAGCACTCATCATACTGGTCTGCTAACGAACTCGTCAAGCTGTATTCTAGGCCTAGTTTCGATGAATTAGAAGCATAAGAATCACTTATTAATGAGATCCCTGAGCTCGTTAATAAGCTCTTTCCTTGACTGTGTTCTATCACCTTTTTGTTGTGCACCAAAAAAAGCACTACGCCAATTCAGGTATGCTTCATAAAAATGCTCGTCGAACAATTCTTTCAGTTCTTGCTTTGAATATCCTTCGCGCTTAGTTGTCTCAACGAAGTCCATTTCAAGTGATCGAACGTCATGAAAAGCGGTGTTTATATCAAGTTTTTTTGCGTCACCGTCTGCTATGTTCGATCTACCCCAATCGATCAGGTACGGTCCACCGCCGCTTTGAGGGTCGGGTAAAACAATATTACGAAGTGCAACGTCGCCGTGCGCGATGCCTTTTGCATGCAAGAATGCAAGCTCTTTTGCAACTCGTCCTAAGACGGATGAATTATTGTCACCCTCAGTGATTGCTTCAACTGAAAATTTGTCCAAAGAGCGAATCGATCTATCTAGCAGAGAAATGGTTCCGCCTCCTCCGTTCTCAGTTAGGTAAAAGCCAAGTGTTTGTGTGTTGTCTAGCCCTAGGTGTCTTGCGAACATGTTACGTGCAAAGTCTTCAAGGACACTGTCCGAAGATTTAGGGTTGTGCGGTCGAAAAGCGAGTGAAAAATGCCTATCCGTCTCTGGGCTAGAAAATTCATGCGCGAAAAAGCCGTCAGCAGAAGAGGAGCCTCTTGTGTCAATTCTGGCTCCTGGAACCATTTTGTCGAAAGGCAACGGGATGCTGTCATCCTGTAGATAGTCTGATCCGAATGTCGGGTCTAAGAGATATGTACCGGGCGGTAAGTACTCTTGCAACTCAGTTACTCTCTCAACGTATGTTTGATAATCATCGTCAACACCCACCTGGCAAAAATCTGGCAGATCGTTGACGATAGGGTTTTCGTGGAGATCATCGAGGTACTGTCGACGAAAGATTTCAGATTTAGGTTCGGTTTGAAGCGTTTCTGTTTTCATGTTGGATTTTTTTAGTCTTTGGTGTGCTTATGAATTTGTTGCAAGTCCTCCGATTGCTCGAAAGCGCTGCATACCGGAAACGAAAGTCGGTAGCAATCGGATGGGAGCATCTCCCTCTGTAGCGAAATTCATATGGACGAGGTGCATACGTAGCTGCTCGGATTCAATCCCACTGATTTGCTCCCCTCGCTTTAGTGAGTCGAATATTTCATCCTCGTACGCAGCAGTTATATCAGCAGAGAGCGCGGTGATTGGCACGACACCTATCGGTATTTCATAACGACGTAAATATCCTGATTGCACATCGGCTCTTTGGGCAGCTAATAAGCCTGCTGCCTCTGCTCTATCAAGTGCCGCCGCCTGCTCAGCAGTTAACTGGTGACGTTCAGCTTCTACAAAAAATACTCCGTCATTCTCATGTAAAACTTCAAATGGTGTCGTGGGCATTTTTTCTATCCAAGTGTTATTCATATGCAATAAAGTGAACTAATTATAACACTTTATTTATACTTTGAAAAATATTCTTACTTCTTTACGTGAACTTCGATTTTTACGGGTTCGACGTCTTCGAACTTCAGATCAAAGTGTTTTGTGGCTTCGTGAGCCTGGGGTGTTTCGTTTTTCATAGTGATGCAATCTTTTTGTTTTAGATTAACATTGACATTATAGCAAAAAGCTTATGTATTGTCAAGTTTCTCTTGTACTCGGTGGTCGTTCAGGATAATGAGTGAAAGAGCTGTTATTCATCTTAAATAGCACCCCTTCTCCTAACAGTCTGTAAGTACCATCATCTACTAAATCAGTAATGGGTTGTCTATCGTCAGTGAGAAATTTATTGGCCTCTACTAGCATTGGACGTCGTCCTACGTGGAGTGATACTTGGTCTCCTGGTTGGACTTCAGAAAGGTCTGGGCTTCCGTCAACTGTAGTAATAGAGGGTTTTTTATTTTCCATGAGCTTCTATTTTTTTGAGTATTTATATCATAGCAAAAAATGTGCGATTTGTCAATATTTGCGACTAGCAGTCTTCATCTTCATCGTCGTCGGAGTACAGATAGTCAAGTTTTCCGTCCTTGATCAGCGTCATAACTATTGTGTTGAAATCAATTTGCTCGTGCATGTTAATGACGTTGTTGCCATTCCACAGCATCCCATCGCTGTGTATATGCCAGTGCATGTCGCTGCCAGGATTGAGCCAGTTGTACGCTGCGATACCTTCGTAAATTGCCTCGTCTTTCAACGCATCCGATACCCCAATATCATCCAAGTATCTCCATGGCACCTGAGTTCTATCGGCGTTGAGTAAATCTTCGGTAGCAGGGATAAGAGAGCTCTGCTCAGCGGGCGCTGCTGGCTCGATCGGTTCGCTCGTCGCTTGTGTTGGCTCCTCCTCAGCTGGGGTGTCTGCTTGATCTGACTGAGGCTCTTCGACATGTGGCTCCGGTTCAGGCTGCGGAATCGGATCGAGGACACTGGCTGAAGCATCTTCAATATCATCTTGTAATTCAGCGACGTCTTCCTGTAATTCACTCACTTCATCTCTCAGGTCGGCAACTTCTTCCTGTAATTCATGAATCACCTCTTGTGCTTCGTCGATAGATATGGAGACTTCATTAAACGTATCCCTTGCCTCGGCTACTTCCTCCTGAAACGCTGCTACAGCAGGAGCAATGCTATTTTCAAAAGACTCGACGGCTTCATCATGGGCAGCGGTGATAATGCCGGCAAAATCGAACTGATCCTCAGCAGCCATTTCATCACTCACATCACCCCCGTGCGTGCAGGTTTCTGGATCAAGCTTGCGTACCATCTCCTCCAGGTCTTCCCTTTCTCCATTCAAAACGTTTTCGGCAACGCAGTCGCTCCAAGCGGCCAATGAATCAGCATCATTGTCATCTGCCTTGTCCCTTACGAGGAATAACGAGCTGATCTGCAGCCCAACCATACCGATGGCTGCAAGTTTTCGTCTATTTCTTTTCAGCCAGCTCGGTCTGTTGTCTTTTGGGCGGTCTGGATTTGTGGCCTCGCGCAGCGCGCTGTAGTTGACTGAACTTCTTGGATCCGGGTAGGGTGAGGGCTCGGTCAAGTTGAACTCGTACTCGAGGGCGTCGGCAGGCTGCTGCATCAGACGGTAGGCGTCAGCTCTTCGTACCATTGTTCCTGCCGATTCAGTATCGCCCACAATGTGATAGCGTCTCGTCGCCTCATTGAAATGGACGTGCTCTGCTTCGTAGGTGTTCCCTGCTTTACTGGTAATAGTCATTTGGTCAACTACCTCAAATCAGAAATTGGAAGATTAGTCATAGATGTATTGTAGCTTGTAACTGTACGTAAATTTTGTCAAGTATCTCACAGTAAATCTATAAAGTCGCTTGTATGGCTTGATATGATTGCTGCATGATTGTGTTAGGAATTGAGACCAGCTGTGATGAGACCGCAGTGGGGATCGTGCAGGATGGAGAGACATTGCTGGCGAACGCCGTGGTGAGCTCTATGGATTTGCACGCGGCGTTCGGCGGCGTCGTCCCAGAGATTGCTGCTCGCTCTCATATTGAGGTGATGACTCCCGTTATAAAGGAGGCGCTGCAAACTGCTTTCCCCGATCTGGACGAAAAGGCGGTATGGGAACAAATTGATGCGATTGCGGTGGCATATGGTCCGGGTCTTGGCGGCAGTTTGCTGGTTGGCGTCATGGCAGCGCGGGCCTTGGCGACTGCGAAGGACAAGCCACTTTTTGGCGTAAACCACGTGATTGCGCATGCCTATGCTAGCTTCCTTACGAAGACGGAGCTGGAAAACTACTCGCTGCCTGATACGCAGCCGACATTTCCGATGTTGGCGCTTACCGTAGCGGGAGGGCATTCGCAACTGACACTGTACCGTGACCACTTCGACTACGAAGTGCTGGGAAAAACGCGTGATGATGCCATTGGCGAGGCGTTTGATAAGGTCGCAAAGATACTCGGCCTCCCCTACCCTGGTGGCCCGTCGATCGCCACACTCGCAGAGCAGGGCGATGCGCACAAGTACAAGCTGCCAAAAGCGAAGCTAGACGAACCATACAGCTGGAGTTTTTCTGGGCTAAAGACGGCCGTCTTGCGGCTTGCGCAAGAGTTAATTGGGGAGGATTTCACGTTTCCATCCTACGCGCTGCCAGAGCGGCTCTCTGATAGCCAGAAGGCTGACATAGCCGCTAGTTTCCAGCGTGTTGCGATCGAAACCATCGTCGATAAAGTAGTTGATGCTGAGCGCGAGTTTCAGCCAGCGACTGTCGTGGTCGGCGGGGGTGTGGCGGCGAGCCAGGAACTGCGATCGCAGCTAAAGGCTGCGCTTCGGTCAAAGGTCGAAGGTCAAAGGTCGAAAAAAGAAGTGCTGCACTTTACTGAAATGAAATTGTGTACTGATAACGGCGCCATGATCGCCACGCTTGGGTGCTTTATGGCGATGAAAGATCAACCAACTGCTGATCCAAGCACTCTCTCGATAGAGCCTAATCTATCAATGTAGGTTTATTGAGACTGTTCTCCTGCAGATTGTTGGTTGTTGAGCATCGAGAATGATGAGGTGTTTTTCTTATAGCCCTTTTTATAGCCGTTAACTTTGACTCGATAATTTGCAGACCCACCAGGATTAGACGGATCGAAGTCGTTTATTGTCTCACCAAGTTCATAGCCCAAAACTTTTGCAATCTGAATATAGAATGAAGCCATCCCGAACCGTTCAGCCATGCCCGTAGGGATAACAAGTTCACCCTGTTCAGCCATCTTGGTAACCTCTACCATGTGTTCGGCAAGACGTTCGGGATGATCCTCGAAGTCGCTACGGAACTTATCAAAGAAAAGCGCCGCGTTTTTGATGTGCTCTTGCTCCCTGTCAGGATTGCTTGCTGTGTCTTTGAAGACGGCTTGACTCTCATTATTAGGCAACACTGAGACTGGTAAAGCCAAAGCATCAGTCACCTCTTGCTGATTTGGCAAGCGAAAACTAGCATATGTCGCCTCTGCTTGTGGCGTGTCTATAACGCGGAGATCTTCTACTATGAAACCGATACTTCTGGCAGCATTAACCATGACAGCAAATGGTAGCTGATCTGCTTCATCGATTCCTTCTAGTCCGGCACCCTGCACGATGTCATGCTTGAGATATCTTGAAAGTAGTGACGGCTGGGAGGATCCTTTATACATCAAGAACGGCGCTTCAGCTTGTGCCCTCACATTGAACCCTGGATCTATGCCCTGCTCAAGCATGGCATCGGTTTTTCGAGCAAGCGCGGCGGGAGCGGTGCCTTCATAGTTGAAGGCAGCTTCAGCTTTTGCTTTCACTTCTGGTGGAAGCTGAAATTTTGCTTGGATTGCATCCATCGGATCAGGCAAAGTTTCTTCTCGGTTGTCTGCTGGCACCCCCGTTGAAATCTCTGCTACCTCCGGTTCTTGTACGTTTTCAGTTGAGATTAATGACGAAATGACTCCTCCGCCGCGTTCTTTGGCGCGTTTTTTCTCTGCCGCCGCGTCACGCTTCTCAACATATTCAGAGAACGGCATTTGTTTTGTTGTACCGTCGTCCATCGTTTTGACGATCTGCGGCATTCTTACCGGAGAATCATCGCTGCGAGTTGTGACAAATTGCTCATCCGGCTGTAGGGTTATCTCACGGTTATCACCGGTAGTGCTATCGATAAACGAGACACGGCCTGCATCATTTCCTTCACTATCAACTAGTCTTGAAGCAAACATTGGATCAATGTTCATCGGCCCTCCAGGGAGGTCCCAGTCTATTGATTGAGCTGCTGCAGGTGTAAGTTGTTCTGACATTTTTGTGTTTGATCTAACGAGTACATTATAGCAAAAAATATGCTTTTTGTCAATCCCAGGAGTAAGCTGACTGCTACTACAGGACAAGAGTTGCTTATGCTTCTCTTCCCTGTTATGCTTATGATTGAAAACAAACACGGGCGTAAGTACTTCCCTGCCTGACTAGCTGGGATGAACATCTGGCGAGCATGCCGAACAAAAAGCGAACACAACTGCGAAGGTTCGCGCGAGGGTAGCTGAGAAGCACTAAGCATGAGAGGTTTCACGTGAAAAAACCTTTGATGTGTGTTGCTTCTTTTTCATGTGAAAACACTTATGCTGACTTCTTTTTACATCTGTTTGGTACTTGCTGTAAACTGTTGGTATGAAACTTGGGAAAACGTATACTCCGCAGGAGTTTGAATCAGATATTTACGCGTTGTGGGAGAAAGCCGGGTGTTTTACCGCTGATCCAGATAGTAAAAAAGAACACTTCTCTATTGCGATGCCACCGCCGAACGAAACCGGCACGTTGTCCATTGGCCATGCCCTGTTTCTAACCCTGCAAGACCTGATGGCGCGACACGCAAGACAATCAGGAAAAGACGTTTTATGGCTGCCAGGCACCGACCACGCTGCCCTGCCCGTTAACGCGCTGATAGAAAAACAGCTTGCTGATGAAGGCACTGATAAGCATGCCATTGGGCGTGACACATTCCTTGAGCGAACACGCGAGTTTGTCGCAAGTAGCCGCGGCACGATGATCGAGCAAATGCGCGCAATGGGTGCGAGTGCGGACTGGACTCGTCAGCGATATACGCTTGACCCTGCCCTGTCCCGTTCGGTTGAAGAAACTTTTGTTCGTATGCACGCCGATGGCCTGATTTACAGAGGTGCGCGCATCGTGAATTGGGATCCCCTGCTCCAAACCACTATCTCTGATGATGAGGTTGAGCGCGTCGATGAGACGACGACGTTTTATACGTTCAAATATGGTCCGTTTGAGATCGGCACGGCTCGTCCGGAGACGAAATTCGGCGATAAATACGTGGTCATGCACCCGGATGATGAACGATATAAAGACTACGCTCACGGCGATACGTTTGAGGCTGAGTGGATTAATGGTAGCGTGACGGCAACGGTCATCAAAGACGAGGCAGTTGACCCTGAATTCGGTACGGGCGTTATGACGATTACGCCGTGGCATGATGCGACTGACTTTGACATTGCGGAGCGTCACGGGCTGGATAAACAACAGATTATTGATTTTAACGGTAAGTTGTTGCCAGTCGCAGAAGAGTTCGAGGGCATGCCAATTGCTGAAGCGCGGCCAAAAATTGTCGAGAAGCTGAAAGAGAAGGGGCTTTTAGTCAAAGTTGACGAAGCGTACCAGCATTCGATCGCTGTAAATGAGCGTGGTAAAGGGGTTATTGAGCCGCAAATCAAAGAGCAGTGGTTCATTGACGTGAACAAACCGGCCGTTGAGTGGGCAGGGAAGAAGCGGAGCCTCAAAGAAGTCATGCAGCACGTGGTGCGCGAGAAAGAAATCGATATTCTGCCGGAGCGATTTGAGAAAACGTATTTCCACTGGATTGATAATCTGCGTGACTGGTGTATCTCTCGGCAGATCTGGTGGGGACATCGCGTACCAGCCTGGTATCGCAGGAGTGAGCATGGGGGAGAAGAAATCTATGTGGGATTGACAGAACCTGAAGATGATGGCAAAGAAGGTTTTCACAAGTGGGAGCAGGATCCAGACACGCTTGATACGTGGTTCTCGAGTGCTTTATGGACGTGGAGTACGTTGATCGATCCTGAGTTAGCGGCCGATGAGAGCCTTACGTTTGAAGAGGTGCTGCAGAAGAGTCAAGACTACAAAGCCTATCACCCGACCTCTGTTTTAGAGACGGGCTGGGACATATTGTTCTTTTGGGTGGCGCGCATGATTTTGATGACGACGTACATGACAGGGCAAGTACCGTTTAAGACGGTGTATTTGCACGGCATGATCAGGGCGGAAGATGGCAAAAAGATGAGTAAATCTCGCCCAGAGAGCATCGTCGATCCGGTTGATGTCATCGGCGAATATGGCGCTGATGCGCTGCGCATGGCGCTGATGATGAGCACAGCCCCGGGTGCGGACCAGAACTGGTCGAAGGGAAGGGTAGAAGCTGGGCGAAACTTTGCAAATAAACTCTGGAACATCGCGCGCTTTATCGAAATGACACTTGAGGATACAAAGGTAGACGGTAAGACAGAGGTGGTCAGTATGGCTGATCACTGGATGGTGAGCCGGCTGGATGAAGTCTGCAAACAAGTTGATGACCACCTGAAAGCATATCGATTTAGCGAGGCGTACGGGCTGGTGTATCACTTTGTCTGGGATGATTTTGCTGACTGGTATATCGAGGCGAGCAAGCATGAAATCAACCCTCGCTTGCTGCGGTATGGGCTTGAAGCAATCTTGAAGATTGTGCATCCGTTTGCGCCGTTTGTGACCGAGACGATTTGGCAGACATTAGAGTGGACAGGGGAGAGCATTCTCATGCAGCAGCCGTGGCCAAAGATTGACGTAAAATATGACGATAAAAAAGCCGTACACTTCGGAGAAGTGCAGACAATTGCCCGTGAGGTACGCCAAATCAAAGCGGCGCTGCAGTTGCGGCATATCAACCTCTACCACAGTGGCAGTACGCTGCTACAAGAGCATGCTGCGCTGATTGCGGGCTTATCAGGCGTAGGCGAGGTAAAGGAAGTCGACGCAGGGCAGGGGCTGCATCTGACGCAGACGTCTGAAACGTGCTGGCTTGATGTCGATAAGGATGCCATTGATGCTTACGTGAAAAAACTCCAAAAACAGCTCACAGCGGCTGAGAATGCCCGAGACGGACTCAAAAAACGGCTCGATAATGATGCCTACGTGAAGCAAGCGCCAAAGCAGCTCGTAGAAGAAACACGCCAGCAGCTAAAAGACCAAGAAGAGCTAATTGAAAGCACCTCAGCGGAGATTAATCGGTTTTCTAACTAGAATTCGAGGGAGTCTTTAATACGCTGGGCAGATGCTTCGGCGCGGTAGTCGTCAAACCAAGTGACGCGCCAACCAAGATGTTCGGCGGCCATAAGATTCGCGCGGCTGTCATCGATAAATAAGATCTCATCAGGTGCAACACCGCTGGCAGCCTGCGCTGACTCGTAGATGCCTTCTTCTGGTTTGATGCTGCCGACTACGGACGAATCGATAATGGCATCATAAGTGATATTCGGCAGCAAGCCCGCGGCGATCATGCGGTCAAGTTGACCCGGCATGATGTTGGTGAGCAGGCCGACCTTGTAGTGTTCGGCGGTCCATTTGAGCAGTTCAATCATTTGCGGCAAAACCTCGACGGCCTTTTCGTAGTAGTCGCGCCAGTCGAGGGCAGGGAGGTCGAGCCGCGTCGCAAGCGCTTCATTGAAATCTTCAATACTCATATCACCGCGGCAAACGGCGTCGTTGTAGTGCCAAAAGGTGCTTTCCACAGCGTCGATAGGCTGACCAGACTCCTCTGATAGCGCACTAAACGCGGCGTGAAAAAAGCGTACCAAGACGCCGTTAACGTCAAAGTAGACGAACTTCACTCCTGATTTGCTGGTTTTCTTGCTTGGCTGCGGCCCTTTGGTATCAACGCCTGCGCCCCGCAGGAGTGCGTCGATAGTAGTCCCAGTGGCGTCACAGATAGCATGAACAGTGAATACCGATGGAGCTGCAATCGCTCCACGCTCGATTTTGGCCAAGGTCGAATAGGATACGTCTATACGCTCACAGAGTTCCTGCTGTGTCAGACCAGCGTTTTTACGCGCTTTTTGTATAGACTTACCTAAAGTCTTGGCTTCTCCACCCATCTAGCACTATGTTACCAGTTATGAGCGGAAAAAACGAGACATTTTAGCCGGATGTTACAAGACGAGGTTGAGCGTGCCCCAGACAATTATCAGCACAACCACGCCGATGACGCCGGCTGCGATAACTGACTGCTGCGTATTGCTGCCTGAGCGGCGCATGAATTTGTTGTATAGCCAGGCGGTAGCACTAGCTGCGATAAGAAGAGCGATGACAAAGTTACTCATGACAAGAAGTATACAGCGAACGGCTGACAGAAGACAGCGGAGGAGGCTATAATTATTTTCATTGGAAGAGTGCAGGAGTGGTTGAACTGGCTTGTCTCGAAAACAAGTGTGCCGGCAACGGTACCGAGGGTTCGAATCCCTCTTCTTCCGCCAGGAAGAGAGGCGGCCGTCTTTTGATGGTCGTTTCTCTTTCTAGAGAAAGATTTGAAGCCTCGTGAGTGGTTCGCTACCGATGGCCTAGGCCGTCCATCCCTCCTCTTCCGCTAAACTGCTGCTGCTTGCAATATGTATGAACGGCTATAGAGTGTAAGCTATGACAGACACAAATCTCTACATTTACTTTGAGATGGGTGAAAGAAGGGATCCCACACCTGGCTTAGAAGAAATATTGTCACGGCGTAATGGTGGCGAACCCTACGAATGGATACCTGAAGCAGAAGAGGCATATCGCTCGCAGGCTGCTTCCATAGCGGAAACAGGCTTATCAGCCTTTTTGAATGGAGTCCCTGAACCGCCGGAAAGCCCTTTTGAAGGCTATCACCGCGTTAACATACTTGATGTTAGGGAGTTGGGGGAAAGCATAAGGTTAGATAGGAGCATGTATCGAGTAAGACAAGTCTACGCAAGTCCTGAAATAATTGAGAGACGATGGGGCGTGCTTCCTATTGATGGATGGTATTTAAAATCTGCTATTGATGACGACGGTGATATTACGATTTGGTTTTAAATTTGATTACATGGAAAAGGCTTCGTTGTGGATCTGCGCAAGAGGGACACCTGCATCGGTGAGCTGGCGTTTTAACGCGCCCATCATGCCGGGCGGGCCACAGATCATGTAATCGTATTCCTCAAGCTTTGGAAGTGAGTTTTTGAGCAGGTCAACGCTGACGAATCCGCTTAAATTTTTGGCAACAACTCTCGTATCAAAGTTTTCTGGTACGGTGCGCGCTACATCAATAAACTCTTGTAGGAACACTGCTTCCTCGAGGCTCTCAGTTCCATAAAAAAAGCGAATATCGTAGTGACTACGCCCGGAGAACGAACGAGCCATGCTAAGAAACGGTGTAATTCCAACGCCTCCGGCAATCCAGACCTGCTTGTGATTTTTCACACGGCGGTAATCAAAACGGCCAAAGGGACCTTCGAGGTAGGCTTTCGTGCCTTTTTTCAGGTGTTTGAGCATCGAGGTATCATCACCGAGGCTTTTGACCGTGAAACGGATGTATGGCCCATTTGGTGCATTGGAAAACGAATACGGGTGCGCCTCTGAATCAATGCCATTTTGCTCAAAGCTGACAAATGCAAATTGACCAGGGGTGAAAGTGAGAGGAACACCCTTTGGTTTGAGAACTATCTCAACCACGTTTTCAAGGAATTGATTCACTTCAGCGACTTCATACACGTGCCGGTGCACAAAAAAACGACTGAAGACTGAACGATACAAAAACGCGGTGAATCCGCCTGTGGCGAGCACAATATAAAACACGAGCAGGGGAGTGATCTGCATAATTTGTCCACCTGCAATCAGGCCGTGCACCATAAACAGTGGGATAAGCCAGCCGAAGGCTTTGTGCACTTTCACCCACTTCTGATGCTTGATATGCGAGTAGATGGCTAGACCGGTCAAAATGATTAGCGCGAGCAAGCTAATAATTCCTGTAATGATCAGAAGACTCCACCAATTCCAAATCGTCGTAAAGCCGAGCGGACCAATGCTTCGCCCAATACCGAGCGCGAATGGATGCAGGAGAATCAGATAAAAGGCGGCTTTGCCGGTTGATTTGTGCAGTGAGTAGACATGATCAAGACCGCCAAACAGCTTTTCCAGCCAAGGGGAGCGCATACTGAGAATTGGGTTCACAAGATAAAGTGCTAGGCCACTGAGAGCGGTCGCTTTTCCAACACTTGCGACAACAACAGAAGTGTTGGTCGTGACGCTGGCAAGTCCAACGTGATACAGCCATAGTGCAACCGGAATAAGCGCGACAAGTCCCAAAAGCAATCTTCCACTCGCATGAATAAGCATGACCTTATTGTAGCAGCGAACGACCTTCGGTTCTACGCCAGTTCGGAGGCAAGTTTTATGGAACCTAGTACCCCGATGGTGTCCCCGCTGGAGCGGACGATATATTCGTTAACATCGGGAATTTCGAAATAATCATTAATGAATTTTAGGGTGTGACGCCGCACCGCGTTGATGAGCTCGGGATGCTTCATGACGCTGCCACCGAGGATGATGATTTCTGGCTGCAACACTGAGATGATGTTGGTGACGCCGTAGGCGATGTAGCGGGCAACTTTATCCCAGTATTCTGCATCGTGCAATTCGCCGGCAGGCTGGCCAGTGCGGATCTCGATGGATTTGCCACTGGCGAGACCCTCAAAACAGTTCATGTGGTAGGAGCAGCCTCCATGCTTTCCTTGATCTTCTGGGTCGGCGGGGATACGCATGTGCCCCATTTCAGGGTGGGATATGCCATGTACGATATCTTTATTGACGATGACAGTGCCGCCGACGCCGGTGCCAATAGTGAGGTAGACGCTGTTCTTTTTCATCACGCTTTTGCCATGAAACTGCTCACCAATTGCGGCGGCGTCAGTATCAGTGACAACGGCAGTAGGGATGCCGAGTGCTTCGGTAAAGTAGGTATAAATATTCACGTTTGACCAGCCAGGTTTGGTTGTGGTGAGGATCGTCCCGAAATTATCACTTGATGGATGAAGTTCAATCGGTCCAAAGCTGCCAACGCCGAGCGCTCGTACGTTCCGCCCTTTGAAAAATTCTGCGGCCTGGCGCAAAGTGTTCGGCGGGTCCGTGGTATCGATACTTATCTGCTCCCGGATTTCTCCGTAGCCACTTCCAATCGCACAAATAAACTTTGTGCCCCCAGCTTCAACCCCACCATACATGTTCATTTGCTACTAGTATGGCATATTTACAGCTCATAGAAAGCCCTAGTAAAAAGTGTGAAAAAGTGCTACAATTCACCTCTGTTACAAGATTGTAGCTGACCATTTTTGTGAGGGGATTCGCAAAAATGAGACGAGGCGGCTTGATTTGGTCAGCAACAGTGCTCGAAAACTTGTTTTGCGAGCCGTGTGCTGGACGAATCATTACACGCCGAGGAAGGACCCGTAGCTCAGCTGGATAGAGCGTCTGTTTGCGGTACAGGAGGTCGCAGGTTCAAATCCTGCCGGGTTCACCAATTTAAGACACCGACCATCCGGGTCGGTTTTTAAATTGGTACTTTGTGAGTGTTGAAGCTGCGACCGGTCGCAGGTGAGCAGTGCCGTTCGCGCACTGCGCAAGAGAATCTTTCAGCAATGAAGCTTGTCTTCATGCTTGAAAATTCTGGGCCCGCGCTAGCGTGGGCAAATCCTGCCGGGTTCACCAATGTAAGAACGCCAGCCCGGTCTGGTGTTTTTATTTTGTTTTTTTGTCGTTAGAGTTAGTAACTTTTTTCTTTAGCGCTTCTTTACGTTTCGTATTGTTTTTTTTGTATTTTTTTGGCTTCTTGGTAGCGATCTTGCGGTAGTGTTTCTCAAGGTGCTCAGGTGGTTCTTTGAATAGTCGTCGTTTGTGTTCGCGCCGTTCGTAGCCGTGGTAGTAGTAAAGGATGAACAGCAATATCGCGACTGCAGCATAAACGGTGAAGAAGCGGAAGGTCCAGAAGGAGATATCAGCCACTGCACGGCTGATAATTGGCTGAATGACGTTGCTAGCAAATGTGCTGGCAGCTTCGTCTTGCGAGAAAACGCCCTCTAGCCAGTTGTCGGAACGCGCTGTGAAGAAGGTGAAGATGCCGAGGGTCAGTGCACCAAACAAAAAGCCGCGACCGAATCGTGTAAGTAAGCGACGTTTATTGCTGGCCAGCACATAGAGCAGGCCAGCACTGATGACAGCGGCGGCGATAGCAATAACCGCGCCGAGCTTCGCAATCTGCCAGGCAGGTGGCAAGAAAGAGACGGTGCTTTCCAGAGGTTTCGCTTCTCCATTTTCCGGATCTCCACGGGTGATGTCATCGGCAGAAATAATCGGTTCCACAGGAGTAAAATCGTCATCAAGCGTGCGCGTTTTGAAGTCACTGAGTAATGCCTGAATATCGACATTTGGTGGCAGGCAGGCAGCTTTGAACGGATCGACATCGAGTGAATCCGGCAGCGTTGTGCACGTTGGCAAGTCCATTAGCCGGGCTTCAGCGCGATCGACGATATTGGAGCGGAAATCCTCTATTTCATCGCGAAAATCAATCGTAAATTGGATAGTTTCAGATTGCCCGTCGAGCCACGCGTAAAAACCATCGAGCAGCGTTTCAAAATTATTCTGCAATCGCTCAGGCGTAAACGAGTTGTTTGCCGCAGCAATCAAGGTATCGGTATCGAGGCTGCTTTCATTAATTTGATCTTTCGCTTGTTCCGCAGACGTTTTTACAAGCTCGCTAACAAATGAGTCATAGGCGCCACTTTGCTCCACCCAGCCTTTAACAGATGAAGAATTTGCGACAGTTTCGTTGAACGTCCAGCCGTAGGCAATAAAAAGCAAACTGCTAAAGAAAATGCTGGTGAGGATGAGTGCCGCTACTTTGCGTAAAAATCCCACCGTACAGGTTGCTCCCCGTTAGAACCGTATGCGTCGTGAGGCACGCTCAACGGCATCTAGTTCACGCTGTTGGTAGGGAAGGACTTGGGACAAAGCATCGGTGATGGCTTGACCGTCTTCTGGGGCAAAATACAGCCTGATGGTGGGGGTGAGCTTGCTGAGTGTCTCGAGCCAAATACTCTCAATAGCACCTTCGCGAACGACTGAAAAAGAGCGGAATTCACTCATAGGGTAGGATTTATCATCAATTGCTAGCCCGTTTGTTGATAGCTTGTAGCGACGAATTTCTGGACGGCGCGCGGAGTAAAACATAGCAGCAAAAGCAACGATGATAATGGTGATGGACGCAAGTAATTCACCGGTGATGAAATAGATGAGTGCTGCAACAACAGCGCCACCAGCGGCGGATGCAGCGAACCATGTCGGCGATTTTTCATGAGCTATGTATTCAGATGCTGTCCACTCGATGGTAGCAATGTCGGTAGTGGGCTGGTCAGCGCCCTCGCCCGTGAAAGCCCATTCGCTGCTTGCTTCCGGGTCTTCAGGAGTAGGGGGTACTCCTGCCGCCTGCGGTTGCTCATTATTTGGAGCAGAAGCTTGCCCTGCCTCTAATTCAGTTTGCTCAGGTTTCCCTGGCGTGACGTTGTCTCCCGGCTTTGGCGTGTTGTCATCCTGCATGTGCTTATTGTAACAGGAGTACTAAAATGAAAAAAACTCACAGAAAGTGAGTTAATTTTCTGGCGGAGAGAGAGGGATGGGCGACTGGCGCCGCCGAACCGAACCCCTTGCAGGGAACGAATCCTTTCTTCGGTAGAAGAAAAAAGACCAGGCATAAAACCTGGTCGCTCTTCTCCTGGCGGAGAGAGAGGGATTCGAACCCTCGCTGGGGGTTTCCCCCCACTATCGATTTAGCAAACCGACCCCTTCAGCCACTTGGGTACCTCTCCATAGGAAATGGAAAACAGCTGGCGGAGAGGGTGGGATTCGAACCCACGGTACCCTTGCGGGCACGACGGTTTTCAAGACCGTTTCCTTAAACCACTCGGACACCTCTCCTGGTGCTGCAAGTTAGGGACTGGATGAGGATTATAACAGAGATAGAGCAGTTTTTATAGTCTCGTTAATCGTTTGGGATCAGGTGTGTTGTACAAGTTCGCTAACTCTTTGCCTTATCTCATCTCTGATCTTGCGGGTATCCTCGAGTGAACTACCTTTTGGGTCAGAGACCTCCCAATATTCATAGGATGGTAGTTTCGGCAGCCACTCTGGAATCGTTTCTGGCTCTGCCATGACGACGACTTTCTCGTAGTGCCGCGTCTCTTCTTCGTCGATTTGCGCGCGAATATTCCCCGAAACGTCTATGCCGAGCTCTTTCATCACGGCAATAATGTTCTCGCCCCCGCGCGTGCTGACCGTCGTTCCGCTATCGGCTACTCTCGTGCCGGCAGAATGTGCATCCTGTGAACCAGTAAGCTGATTGTAGAATGCTTCAGCCATCTGACTTCGCCCCGTATTCCCACGGCAAACAAATAGAATTTTCATGGCCCTAGTATGTCACAGGGAGGTCGTGAACATGACAAACAACTAAGTAGTTTGACCGGCGTGTTTACCCTCAAGAATTTCTTCAACCATTTTGTCACAAAAAGCAGGCAGGTCATCAGGGTTACGGCTTGTCGTCAAACCCTCGTCGACGACCACTTCTTCGTCCACCCATGTTGCCCCCGCATTCTCTAAGTCAGTTTTGAGACTTGGCCAAGAAGTGAGGGTACGTCCATCGACCACCTCAGCTTCTATGAGAAGCCAAGGCGCATGACAGATAGCACTCACGGGCTTACCCTGCTCAAAGAAATCACGCACAAAATGTACTGCTTTTTCGTTGGTGCGCATAACATCAGGGTTCTTCACGCCCCCTGGCAAAACTAGCGCAGCGAAATCAGAGGCATCGGCGTCGTCCACATGCATTGCCACGTCAATAATTGTACCGTTCTTCCCAGTGATAGACCCCTCTTTATTTGATATAACCGTCACTGAAGCGTGCTCCTCATTTAGGCGCTCAAGCGGCTTTTTCAGCTCCGAGTCTTCAAAGCCATCCGTTGCCAAGATAGCGACTCGTGTGTTTTCTAGTTTACTCATTGTAATTCCTCTCTTTAATGTCTATATGATAGGACGGTTGTTATATATCGTCAGTTGAAAAACTAACAGTCGAGCTCCATCCGGGTTGTTGTCCTGCATACTCCACCGTTCGTTGCGGTATACTTTATCTAGCACAAGGAGGCGACGTATGTTTTTTATCATTTTGATTGTTGCAGCGATTATTCTTTTGACTGGACTATTTACAGTTCGGCAGCAAACGGCGGCGATTGTCGAGCGATTCGGTAGGTTCAAGCGTATTGCGGGCGCAGGCTTGAACTTTAAGATCCCACTGATTGACCGGATTGCAGGCCGAATCAGTTTGCGCGTGCGACAGCTCGATGTGCGAGTTGAGACAAAGACAAAAGACAATGTCTTCGTGTTCGTCATTGTCAGCGTGCAGTATTTTGTGATTCCTGAAAAAATCCAAGACGCATTTTATAAACTCCAGAACACCGAAGCGCAGATTACCAGCTATGTCTATGACGTGGTGCGAGCTCGGGTGCCAGGCATCACGCTCGATAACGTGTTTGAGACGAAGGATGATATCGCGCAAGCCGTGAAAGTAGAGCTCGAGCAAATTATGGATGACTTCGGGTACGGAATAGTGAAAACGCTGGTGACAGACATTGACCCAGATGCCAATGTGAAGCAGTCGATGAACAAAATTAATGCCGCTCAGCGTCTGCGTGTGGCTGCCGTGGAAGAAGCCGAAGCAGACAAAATTCGAGTCGTGAAGGCAGCAGAGGCTGAAGCCGAGAGCAAAGCACTCTCAGGAAAGGGTATAGCTGACCAGCGAACAGCTATCGTCAATGGCCTGCAGGAATCAGTAACTGAATTTAAGGAGAATGTCGCTGGCACGACATCACAAGATGTGATGAACCTTGTGCTCATGACGCAGTATTTTGACACTTTGAAAGACGTCGGCCTCTCGAGCAACAGTAACACCATTATGATTCCACACTCACCAAGCGGTATGAACGACATCTCAGAACAATTGCGTAATGCGATGATTACCGCCAATGAAGTGACGAAAAAGAGCGGCGGCCGCAAAGCTCCCCCGGCAGCGTAGATAGCTATATCAGCTCAAGGGCTTTCTTAACACGGACAGCAACAGATCCTGAACTCTCTGCCAAGGTCTTTTCTAGCAGTGTTCTCGTTGTCGACTTGTTACTATCCGATGCGGATTTCGCCAGTGTATAAAACGCCCAGGCTCGCACGATTGCTTTGGCATGTTTTGTATCTTGGTATGCAGCCTGATACACAGCAGGCTTGAGTTTGTCTGGAACATCGTGCGTCTGCAATATCTGATAGTAATGTAGTTTTGCTCCCCATTCGCTGTAATCTAGATAGGCTTTGGTGAATGATTCAAGCTGAGAGCCAGTGAGGATGTTTCCGGCATCAACCCAGGCTTTGATAAGCCATGAGTTCGCAATCTGTTTCTTCGCCGTTTCAGTGCTCCATGTAATTAGATGTGTAATATCATCTGTCGCCATGCTTTGCAGAAGTGTCCGCAGGGGCTTCGGATTATTGCCATCAAATGCACTCACGGCACTTGCGTAGTCTGATGATTGCATGACCCTATACTACGTCTAGTAACACTACGCTGCAACGTTGTACACTAACCTCATGAATATGTTTAAACCCGTGGGGGCAAAATCACCAGAAGAATATATCGCCATGCTCAACGAAGAGCGACGCGAAGCCATCGAGACGCTCGATACACTCATCAAAGACACCGTGCCAGAGCTGAAGCGCTGGTTTGCCTACAATATGCTCGGCTACGGGAAGTTTCAATACACGGATTACAAAGGCAATCCAGGCGAGTGGCCGATTATCGCCATAGCTAGCCAGAAAAACTACATGAGCTTGTATGTCTGCGCAATCGACCCGGTAGAGAAGGGCAAATACATTGCCGAAGTGCACGTCGATGACCTGTATAAAGACGGCGTGAAGCCAAATGTTGGAAAGAGCTGCATCCGCTTCAAGAAACTTGATGATTTGAACCTCGACGAAGTCAGAGAGGTGCTGAAACAAGCTGCGAAAAACCCCGGCCTAGTCGGCGCCAAAGATAAAAAATGAGCAAAATTCGCTGCGGCTGGGCAGGGAATGACCCCGATTACATCCGCTATCACGATGAAGAATGGGGTGTGCCGGTTCATGACGATGCAACAATGTTCGAGTTTTTGATCCTGGAATCCGCTCAGGCAGGCCTGTCGTGGCTGACGATACTGAAGCGTAGGGAAGGCTATCGGCGAGTATTTCACGACTTTGATCCCGTGAAAGTCGCCGCAATGACTGAGTCTGATGTTCTACAAGCGCTGCAAGACGAAGGCATTATCCGTAACAAACTCAAAGTACGAGCAACCGTTAAGAATGCGCAGGTTTTTCTCGACATACAGAAAGAGTTTGGTTCGTTCTGCGACTATATATGGTCGTTTGTAGATGGGAAGCCAATCAAAAATTCATGGGAAACACTCGATGATGTACCAGCTACCACCAAAGAATCGGATAGTCTCTCGAAAGATCTTAAAAAGCGCGGTATGAGTTTCGTTGGTAGCACCATCATGTATGCACACATGCAGGCAACAGGTCTTGTGAACGACCATGTCACTTCATGTTTCAGATATAATGAAGTCTGATGCAGAGAGATCACACCGTTATATTCGATTTTGATGGCACGCTGGCAAATACCGTCGAGCTGATTGCTCGCTTGTATAACG
The DNA here is from genome assembly GCA_030427365.1 of bacterium. Classification (GTDB taxonomy): domain Bacteria; phylum Patescibacteriota; class Saccharimonadia; order Saccharimonadales; family SZUA-47; genus JAUHWW01. The sequence continues at coordinate 109,207 of JAUHWW010000001.1, forward strand.
AGCACGCAGGCGAGTTCGGTGTGCTGCCAGTCAAAGAAGACGAATTCGAGAGTTTGCGGGAAATGGGGTACAAGAAAGCGATGAAACTCAAGAAAGTTCGCTTTAGCCGCTTGCCGAAAATGGTGCGCACGATTCTTAAGGAAATGCGGCAGCAGATGGGGGAAGTGGAGCCATATGAGGGCATTATTGAAGTGCTTGAACGCCTGAAGGCGCGCGGCATTAGCATCGGTGTACTAACGTCGAATGAAAGCGGTCTTGTGCATGAGTTTCTGCGGGTGCACAATTTTCCGTCGTTTGATTTTGTCGTCAGTGAAAAGACCTATTTCGGCAAAGAAAAGGCACTAAAGCGCATTATGAAACGCCGTGGCCTGAACCGCGAAGACGTCATCTATGTCGGTGACGAGCCGCGTGACATTGTCTCTAGTAAAAAGGCTGGTGTGCGGAGCTTCGGCGTAACATGGGGGCTCGGCGGCCGCACGGGCCTGATGAAGTCGCCGCCAGACCATCTGGTCAATACGCCTGATGAGCTGTACCAGGAAATTGTACGCGTCACGCAGTAAGTGCTACCCGATTGGGTTGAAAGATTCTTTCTTGATTCGGAGTTTTAGGCTGTCGATTTTCCAGCGTCCAGCAACTTTGCGGAATTGGAAGTCATACACACCGTCCATGCGGCGTACATATCGCTTGCCGTCCTTCATAGTGTAGTAGCGTGCTTCGATTTCGCTGGTTGCTTGAACTTCTTTTTTGCCAGTTCGTTCGACGTCCATCGCGCCAAGCTTGTGCCGGGCAGAGTAGTACAGATCGCGAAGCATGCGGCGCCAGCCATACAGCACATTGGCTGCGGCTTTTTTACCGGCTTCTTCTTGCGTGAATACGCTTTCGTCGATATACGGCGTTTCTGTGAATAATTGTTCTAGTTTGTCCCACTGTCCTTGGTCTCGATACTCCATGACTTGTTCAATGAGTTCGCGGATGTGAGCGTTGACTGCTGCTGAATACATATTGATGTAACCCTCTTTCCTTTGCCGACTGATTTTGTCGGTCGCTACATGATACACGAGCTTTGCTCTATTAGCAATAGCACAATGAGAGTGCTAATTTACCCCTGTATGAGCTCTACTTTACGGTATACTTCCTATTATGATTGTAAGAATTTTGACGGTTGGCGAAAAAAGTTCGCCAGACCATGCAGCGCTGATCGCTGAGTATGAAAAACGCCTGCCAAAAACCCTGAATCTTTCCTGGCAGCTGGTCCAGAGCGGCCGCGGTGATCCAAAAAGTAGTATGCGCGCTGAGGCTGAGAATCTGCTGAGTAAAATCAGTGGCTCTGATTATGTCATCTTGCTGGATGAGACAGGGAAGCAACTTACATCACCCGGACTTTCAGAAAAACTATTCAACCTTGGGCGCGACGTCACGATTATTATTGGCGGGGCGTTCGGCGTCGACGAGGCTGTTACCCAGCGCGCGGATTTCGTATGGTCGCTATCAAAGCTTGTCTTCCCGCATCAGCTGGTGCGTATTATTCTGACTGAACAATTGTATCGGGCAGCAATGATTCACCAAGGCCATCCATACCACCACTCTTGAGAAAGTAGAATTTAGAAGGGCCAAGGGCGCATTTTCAGAGCCCAACCGAGGAAACTGACCGCTGGGTGGAGAATGAGGAACAAGACAAAGACGGTAATGTACTCAGCTAATTCAAGCCGGACGAACAAGAGGCTGAATAATAAGCCACCAACGATGTAATCAATCTGATCAAACGGGAACCAGCTGCTGCCTGACGGTACGCCGACCTGGCGCTTGAAAAAGCTTTTGACCGCATCGCCTAGTAAAGCGCCGATCCCAAGAACTGCACCAAGTAAGATAACTGATGCGTCGGTATAGTCGATGCTACCGAGCTCTGCAAAATATTCGAAGTTACGAGCAATCAGCAGCTGGACGAGGCCAATTATTGCGCCGTTAACGATGCCAGCTGATAATCCGCGCCACGTCTTATGATCGCCAGTTATTCGATGTCCGCGGAAGCTTTTTCCGAGGTCTAACGGCGTGTTCCAGTACTTCTTGAGCGGCGTGTTGTTCGCCAAAATTGGCGCGGAATTCGCGCTGCCGGCTGGCCAGAAAAACCACAATGCAAATAGGAGCGTTTCCACTAAGCCTTTACCCACTTTTTTCGTTTCACATACCGATTATACTTTGGCGCGAGGATATCCAGAAGCGACGCTCTGCGGAAAGTGATGGTAGCTTTCTGAAGCTGCAAGGCAAGGTTTTTTGCCGAGGGCGTTTTCGCAACGGCAGTGTGCGTTTTACCAACAGCGTCAGCTCGGTGCGCGTCACTACTGCCGGCGATGGCAACGGCGTGACGCTCAGCCCAGTCTAGTGCCTGCGCATCTTTCGGCTGCAAGCTGCGGCCGTTTGGCGCTTCGATGATGTCTACGAACTCCGCAATCTCATCGAGCGACTCAATACTTAAGCCCTTGCGAAGGGTTTCGAAGGGGTGGGGAACGTAGACCAGCCCACCTTGTCGCTTGATAGCTTGAGCCGTTTCTAGTGCTGATTTTCCTGGAGCCACTCGCCGCGTAAGGAACAGGCCAATGATTTCTCCATCAGCCGTGGTTATCTCTTCGCCGACGATAATCTGCTTCCCTAATTGCGCATATGCATCAAGTGCGAAATCGATGCGGTCGTGATCGGTAACAGCCACATAGTCGACCCGCCCAACAGCGAGTAGATCGGCGTACTGTTCGAGCGTGATACTACCGTCAGGTGAGGCAATCGAATGCGTATGCAAATCAATGTTTAGCTTTTTTGCCATGGCTCTTTTTCTCTTCATGAGCGTCGATGATGTTCAATTCGCGTCCGATGATGATAAAGCGGCCGGCAGCCGTAAAGAGGTTTAGCGCGACGATGAGCTGCAATATTGATGGCAAAAAGTCCGTTAGTAATAAGCCAGCAATCAGCATGACCATGCGCACTTCGTAGCGGGCGATACCATTTGAAAACGTGCGGTTGAGTGCCTGGGCATCGACTGTCTTTCCGGCCATTGCCATCTCGCCCTTCGCCTTCACATAGCTAACGAGCAAGCTTGAGCCTGCGAGAGCTGCGGCGAGCCACGCGCCGGCGTCTGGAACGTGTTTTGACAGGTATACGCCCAGTGCCGCATAAATGATAATTTCTTTCATCCGATCAGTGACAGCGTCAAAAAACATACCGAGTCGGCTTTGCGTTCCTTGCACACGCGCCAGGGCGCCGTCGAGCGCGTCGAGGCTCGCGAAAAAGGCAATGAGCGCTGCCGCTAGGACTGGCCGGCACGTCCACAGTGCCCATGCTGCTGGGATATGGCCCAGCAGGGAAACAGTTGTAACATGCGCCGGTTTCAATTTGCCGCCAGAAATTTTGTTCAGCGCGGCAGCGAGCTTCATCATCAAGACTTTGCCGTGCGCGCTTAGAATTTTACTCGGATCATTCATTCGCCTCCAGTATACTTGTCATCAGATATGAAAGAAAGTGTACGAAGTGGTGGGCTCCAGCTCGCAGTCGAAGTAGAGCAAGCAAAAGGGGAAGGAAAACACCCGGCGGTTATTTTGCTGCACGGAAACACCGGCTGGAAAGATGAAGAGCATATAACCACACTTTCAAGAGAGCTAGTGGATGCAGGAATAACAGCTATCAGGTTCGACGCACCCGGCTCTGGAGAATCTGAAGGAAGCTGGGAGCATGATTATCGAGCAACGAACTACATACGCTCCGTAAAAGATGTATACGATTGGGCCGTGTCAAATCTCAGCATCGATACAAGCAAAGTTGGCTTGTGGGGACATAGTATGGGCGGCATGGTTGCAATTCAGGCAGCTGCACGCTGGCCAGCATGTATTTCTGCGCTTTGTGGTAGCCAGCCTTCAACAGGCAGATCTCCATCATCGGATGGTTGGGAAAAACAGGGCGGTTTAGAAAAAAAGACGCAAATATTTGGCACAATTTGGCTTCCTGCAGCGTTTTTTAAAGACAGGCTGCAGTATGATTCAGTCAAGACGGTGGCATCTCTGAAGATGCCACAGCTCTATATAGCCGGCACCAAAGACAAGTATGTACCGCTAGCCGAGGCACAAGATATTTTCGATCATGCTGGGGGCAGTAAGCAGCTTGAAGTGTTCGAGACCGATCACTTCTACAAGAATGATCCAGAGATGCTTCAACGCATAAATGACGTCACGGTCTCCTTTTTCAGAGAACACTTGTTATAATCATCAGATATGAGAGAAATGTTGCGCAAAGTAATTGCTGAAGCAGCCAAAGAGTTGTTCGATATCGATGTTGATGTTTCTTTGGAGCGGACTGACGAGCAGTTTGGTGACTTTGCGTGCAATATTGCCATGCAACTAGCAGGAAAGCTGAAGGGCAACCCTCGAGATATCGCGCAGCAACTGGCGGAAAAGCTTGCGAGTAGCGAGGCTATTTCGACTGCTGATCTAGCAGGACCAGGATTCTTGAACATTACATTGACTGATGAAGCACTGCTCGAGATGAGCCAGGCACAGCCTGAGAGTATTTTAAACGGACAGAAGATACTCGTTGAGTATTCAGATCCAAACCCATTTAAACCACTACATGCTGGTCATCTTTACACCACACTAGTCGGCGATGTGATTGCACGTCTCGTTGAGAATGCGGGTGCTGAGACGATTCGCTTGAACTTTGGCGGCGACGTCGGTATGCATGTCGGTAAGACAATGTGGGCGGTCATCAAAGAGCTTGGCGGGGAAGATGTCGAAAAGCTAAAGGCTTTGCCAACAGATACACTCGGCCTGTGGATGGGCCAGCGCTATGTTGAAGGCAACAATGCATTTGACGACGACGAGGCGGCCAATGCCGAAATCCGTGAAGTGAACAAGCACGTGTATCAAGTGCATGCGGACGGCGACTGTGAATCATCGTTTGCACAAATCTATTGGTATCTTCGTGACCAGAGCTACGAGTTTTTCAAGCAGCTCTACGAAGAGTTGCAGGTAAAATCATTCGATCGATTTATTCCAGAAAGTGAAGTCGCCGCCCCTGGTTTGAAGGCTGTTCAGGAGCATACACCCGGTGTATTTCAGGAGAGTGATGGCGCGGTTGTGTTCAATGGTGATGCGCACGGTCTGCACACCCGCGTGTTTATTAATAATGAAGGTCTGCCAACCTACGAGGCCAAGGACGTTGGCCTCAGCTTAACCAAATGGAATGACTACCATCCAGATCGTTCGATTATCATCACGGCGACTGAACAAAAACAGTATATGCAGGTGGTTATCAAGGCCATTGAGCAGTTCGAGCCCGATGCTGCCCATGCGACGACGCACCTCACGCACGGCGTGGTGAAGCTGACCGGCGGCGTGAAAATGAGCTCTCGCAAAGGCAATATATTGAGCGCGTTCGACATTTTGGAAGCGGCACGAGCAGCTGGCAAACAGAGCGGCCAGGCTGAGAATGAAGAAGTCGTACTCGCCGGGATAAAATACGCGTTTGTGAAATCCCGCCTTGGCGGTGACATCATTTATGATCCGAACGAGTCGATTGCGACAGAGGGGAACAGCGGTCCGTATCTGCAGTATGCGCATGCCCGCGCCCGAAGTATTTTGCGCAAGGCAGAAGATGCGGTTCAGAAGAATACTGATACGCCTGACCTCAATCCAGCCGAGCGAACACTGGTGAGAAAACTTGGTGAATACGCCGAAGTCGTTGAGCAGGCAACCGCAGAGCTCGCACCGCACATCATCTGCACGTATCTCTATGAATTAGCGCAAACATTTAATCGGTTTTATGAGCAGACAAAAGTCATCGGTAGTGACAACGAAGCCTTCCGCCTCCATCTCGTAGACAACTATGCTTCGACGCTCAAAAACGGCCTCGAACTGCTCGGCATCCACGCCCCAGAACAGATGTAGCTATTGACAAAAGCAATATAATTTGCTATAATGTAAATATGAAAGAAAATGATACAAATATCGAGATATTTCCTAGCCAAGCTGACATTGATGCTGAAAAAATAGCCACTTGGGAAGCTACACAAGGAAAATGGAAAGCATTCATGGACGGAACTGATCATGCGGATCCTGCTGGGCTTGAACAGATTGAAGAAGATGCATCGAACGAAGTCTTTTTCAACATGGGTAACTATCCTGGAAACAGAAACATCCGTTATTGAACTCCTAGGTGTTTCATAGGTCATTTCTATCTTGTACTAATGCGAGCGATACGGCACAATAGTGTTAATACATGAGTGGGCATAAAAATATTCTTTTGCTGTACCCGTATCAGCTTTTCAATGTTGATGAGCTGCCGGGTGATGCGGAGCAGGTGATTCTCGTCGAAGAGCCGTTGCTATTCGGCACCGACCAGCAATATCCAATGTTCATGCATCGCCAGAAACTCGTTTTTATGCGTGCAGCGATGCAGCGCTATGCGAAGGAAGTACTCTGGCCAGCTGGCTACGAGGTTGATTACGTCGAGTACCACCACATGAACGAAACCGGCGATATTGTGAACAAACTTTCGGGTGCCGAGACAGTCATGTACTTTGATCCAACTGATGATGTGCTCGGACGCCGGCTGAAGTCAGCGATCGAGGGGTTATCGAATAAACCGACGGTGCATATTCTAGAATCACCAAACTTCTTTCTCAAAAGAGAGGAGGTCGAGAGCTTTTTTGCAAACAAATCCAAGAGCTTCTTCACGACTTTCTACCAGTGGCAGCGTGAGCGATTCAACATCCTCATCAACCCAGATACGTATAAGCCAGTTGGAGGTAAACTGAGCTTCGACACGGAAAACCGCAAGCGATTGCCAAAGAATCATCATCTGCCGAGCTTTCAGGTGTATGGCAGCAACGAGTATGTGAAAGAAGCCAAGGAATATGTTGCGCATCACTTCCCGGAGAACCCGGGCAGTATCGAAGATTTTCCGTGGCCGACGAATCATGAAGAGGCAAGTGACTGGCTTGATGAATTTCTGGAGCATCGCCTCGATAATTTTGGCCCGTACGAGGACGCTATCGACGGCAGTGCGCCGTGGGTGTATCACTCAGCACTATCCCCGGTTATTAACGCCGGTTTGCTCAGCCCTCGTGAAGTCGTGCAGCGAGCTATGGAGCGCCACGAGAAAAAAGAAGTGCCAATCGCTTCTTTAGAAGGTTTTATCCGACAAGTGCTCGGGTGGCGTGAGTATATCCGCGGCATGTATCTGAAGCAGCACGTCTCAATGCGCACTGGCAATACCTTTGCTCACAATCGCCGTCTGACAGCAGACTGGTACAACGGCACGACTGGCATTCCGCCAGTTGATGACGTCATCAACAAGGTAAAAACTCGTTCTTACGCCCACCACATTGAACGCCTCATGGTGGTGGGGAACATCATGTTCCTTAGCGAAATTCACCCGGATGACGTGTATCGCTGGTTCATGGAAATGTTCATCGACGCTTATGATTGGGTCATGGTGCCGAATGTCTACGGCATGAGTCAGTACGCCGACGGCGGCAGCATGGTGACAAAGCCGTACGTCAGCAGCAGCAACTACATCCTGAAAATGTCACATTACGAAAAAGGTGAGTGGTGCAACGTTTGGGATGGGCTGTACTGGCGCTTTATCGAAAAGAACCAAGAACGCTTCAAGCGAAATCCGCGTATGTCGATGATGGTGCAGCAGCTCGACCGATTAAGCGAAGAGCGCCGCCGCGTCATCGGCTACCGCGCTGATGATTTCTTGAACGCCAAAACTGACAATTCCTTCGCTGAGCAGTCTGAGGGAGCTGAACAGTAAATTTAGTTACATCTAGCTACCTTGTATATGTCATACTCTTTTTGAATAGGAGAGAGTATGCTAGAAACTGCACATGATGAGATAAAAAAGGCAGCCAAAAAACTGCAATTAACAGATCAGGACATTGATGAGCTCTTGAAGGTTGAACACGAGCATCAGTTCAAGATTGAGCTCGATTCTGGCAAAACACTCGGCGCGTTTCGCATGCAGCACTCCAGCAAGCGCGGCCCGTATAAAGGTGGTATTCGCTTCCATCCTGACGTAGATCTTGACGAAGTAAAAGCACTTGCAACATTGATGAGTTTTAAGACGGCAGCCGTGAACATCCCAATGGGCGGCGGCAAGGGCGGCGTGGTCGTGAATCCGCGAGAATTATCTAAAGAAGAAGTCGAAGAAATCGCTCGCAAATATGTACGTGGGCTGCAGGAACACCTTGGTCCACAGACCGATGTGCCGGCGCCAGACGTAAACACAAATGGTGAAATCATCGACTGGATGGTCGACGAATATAGCAAGCTGACTGGTGATGAAACGAAAGCCAGTTTTACTGGCAAAACGATTGCTAACGGTGGCAGCGAAGGACGTATCCAGGCAACAGGCTATGGCGGGTATCTGGTCGTTAACGAGCTGCTTGAACAGATGGGGCGAGCGGATGAAGAGCTGACGTTTGCTGTGCAGGGAGCGGGTAATGTCGCTGAGTATTTTGTACGTAGCGTGCTGGATAAACGGCCGAACTGGAAGTTCATTGCTATCAGTGATTCTTCAGCGACAGTTTACAGAAAAGACGGCTTAGACATGCACTCACTTCTTGCGTTGAAAGAAGGCAAAGGTCGCTTTTCTGATTACGAGGGCGGCGATGCAGAGGTGCGGTCGAGTTATGCAATTATTGGGCTGGAATGTGACGTGTTAGTGCTCGCTGCTCTTGGCGATGCGGTTAATGAAGGTAATCAAGATCAAGTCAAAGCAAGTATGATTTTAGAGCTCGCTAACGGGCCGGTTGATTCTGATGTGATGGAAGAGCTAGAGTGGCGCGATATATCCATCATTCCTGATATCGTTGCCAATGCCGGCGGCGTCATCGTGAGCTATCTGGAGTGGCAGCAAAACCTCGATGGCGAACATTGGCCTGAAGACACTGTACTGCGCAAGCTCGAAGACATTATCGTCCCTGCAACCCGAGACATGGTGACGACGTCACGTAAAGAAAATGTAAATCTCAAAACAGCCGCCTTTATAAACGCTATAAAGCGATTAAAGAACGCTTGATTTTCTGAACACATTTCCGATACGCTTGAGGGACAACTAAGGAGGAGAATAAAAAATGGTGAAAGATTTTCTCACGTTTGTGCGTGAGCAGGGAATTGTTGGTATTGCGGTTGGTATTGCCATCGGTGTGCAGGCAGCTGCGTTTGTTGGCACAATCGTTAGTGGTTTTATCAACCCGCTTGTGGGTGTTATCCTGCAGGGCACTGATTTAACCAGTATTGAATCAACAGTGACAGTTGATGGCGAGCCACAGGTATTTGCATGGGGCGTGATAATCCAGGCGTTTATTGCCTTCATCGCTACGGCTTTCGTGGTCTACTTCCTGGTAAAGCAGGCGAAGTTGGACAAACTCGACAAGAAAAAAGACTAAAACAATCACACCACGGGGCTCTGCTCTTTGACTATGTCAGAGACACTAGCCCCGTTTCGTGCACATTTCGACTTTTTCTTGCCAGTGATTCGCTCGCCGTATGCTTGATACGACTCACTAGAATAACTGACAAGAGAAAAGCCAAACTGCACAACGATGTGATCGTTTTAGCAATTGTTCCTGCGATGTGGAACCATGATATTTCTCACAATCAAAGGATGGGGTGATCGCGATATAATAGGTGTATGGCGGAGCAAGTAAACAAAGATTTGAGCGACGAACAGAAAAGAGTTTTGCTCGAAAAGGGCACCGAAGCGCCGTTTTCTGGCGATCTGCTGCACAACGAAGAAGATGGTGATTACACGTGTGCAAACTGCGGCCAGGTAGTGTTTGGCGCGGAGACAAAGTTTGATTCGGGCTCGGGCTGGCCGAGTTTTTATGACGTGAAAGACACCAAAGCGGTCAAACTGATTGAAGATAATTCTCACGGCATGCAAAGAATCGAAGTGCAGTGCGCAAACTGCGGGGGGCACCTTGGCCATGTATTCAACGATGCACATGATCAGCCGACCGGCATGCGCTTTTGTATAAATTCTGTGAGCCTCGATTTTGCACCTGAGGGCGGGAAGAAGGAGGACTAAGCATGTATCACACAACAACAAATCAGTCCTTGGCCATTGTGCTCGAAGGCCGTGAGCAGATGTGGGCACTACGCGCCAAAATTACCATTGATAAAGCCGACATTACCTCCATCACATGGCATGGTCACTTCAACGAGTGGCCACGGCTGATTATCCGCATGCCTGGGAGCTATTTTCCGAAGTGGCTGATGGCAGGGAGTTATTGGTCGGATGATGGCTGGGATTTTGTCTATGCCAAAAACCCAAGCGGCATGCTTCGCCCTTCATTAGACGATGTGGTCGTGATAGAGACAAACAAGGATCGCTATCGCCGCATTATTGTTCAGCTGTCCAAAGACGAATATAATGATCTGAAGACGTGGTTTAACGAGGGGAAGAAAGGGAGTCGCAAAAGTGTTCCAGCTAAATAAGCAGCAATTACGCCGCCGCAAATTATTCCAGACAATTGGATTGCTCGTTGTTATCATTACGGCTGCTATTGCTATTTTCGTCACTATTCAGCTAGTGCGTGGCAATGAGCCGGCAGTTGATAACCAAATTCTGCCAGGAGCAGACCCCCCAACATCGCAGAGTGAGCAGCCTGTAAGCGGCCAGGTAAATGGCCGATTTTTATTTAGTGGGACAGTTGTCACCGCACGCGCGGTTGAGAACGAGGCGCGCCGCACTGATGGCACAGTCGACTGGGCACAAGTGTTTAGTCGCTTTGACACGTTCGAGCCAGAAAAGTACTCAGAGTGGTTTGTTGATTATGAATGTCCTGTCACAGAGAACAGTATTCCGTATTCAGTCCAGGTAGCGAACACTGTCTTTAACTGTGAGCCAAGTGTATTTGGTGAGGCGAGCAAGTATTTTACCGTCGCAAACATTGCCAACAACCACACGCGTGATCAGGGTGATGAAGGATTCACTCAGACACGCCAGAATATTATTGACGGCGGTTTGCAGCCGGTCGGTCATTGGGATCCGCGTGAGGTCGAAGATTCGTGTGAGGTGCTCGGCCTGACCTACACACTGCAGCTTTCTGATGGGCAGACGAGAGACGTTGAATTGCCAATTGCCGCCTGCGCATTTCATCACTTTGAGAAAGCACCACTTGCTAGCGATTTCACACTTGTCGAGCAGTATGCAGAGGTCATGCCGGTTATCGGCTTGATGCAGGTCGGGGCAGAGTACCAAGCTGATCACGATCCGCGGCAGACGGAAGTTGCGCATGCGTTGATTGATCGCGGCGTGGACTTCGTCGTCGGCAACAGCCCGCACTGGGTGCAAGACACCGAGGTGTACAAGAATAAATTGATTGTATATTCGACGGGGAACTTCATTTTTGACCAGCTAGACGAGGAAACAAACCGCGGATTAAGCCTAGACGTCAGCATGACGACAGCATATAACGAATCCCTCGCTGAATGGATTGGGTTGGCGGAAATCTGCACCCCAGCTGTGCACAGAGATGATTGTTTTGAGCAGGCACAAAACCTCGGTCTCCAGCGCTACGATTTTGACTATAGTTTTGACATCGTTGGCTCTACTGGTGGGTATCGTGAACTGACCCAAAAAGCCGATCCGGCAACTCAAGCCGCAATAGAGCAGCGCGCAAAGTGGGCCGAAACCACAAGCTTATTGACAGAAAGGTAATAAATTGGTATAATGTAATTATGACAGTCGAACAAGGTCTAAATCGTTCAGGAACGCCAGAATCACGACTTGGCGAGCCAGGAGGTGGTAAAACAGGCCTAAAGAAACGCTTAGCAATCCATGCCAGCTTAGTGGTGGGTTATTTATTTCCTGAGGTACCCAGTGAAGGAGAAATGGCGGAGTTCGATGCAAACCAAAACGCTGGCGATCCTCTGCCTGTAGTTTACGAAGATGGCTCAACACCTCCTGGTCCTGCAACGATGAATGATACAACCGTAATCACTCACGAAACCCACAAATAATCACTGCACTTAAATAGGTTATCTAGATGTTATGTATACTGTAGTCAATGAATAAAAATACTATCCCAACCAAGTTTCTCTGGGTGGATTTAGAAATGACCGGATTGGTTGCCAGCAAGGACGTGATCCTTGAGGTGGCAGCGGAAGTGACCGATGCGCAGATGGAAACGCTTGATAGCTACGAAGCGAGTATCAAGCATTCACGTGATAAAGTCGCCAAGCTGATGCAAGAAAACACCTGGTGGAAGGAGTACCCTCAGAATCGTGATGACTTCCTCAAAGGGCTGCCAAGCGGCAAGCCACTCGAAGCAGTTGAAAAAGAGCTGATTGCGATCGTTGAACATCATTTCGGCGATGAGCCAGCGATATTAGCAGGGAACTCCATTCACTCCGACCGAGCATTTATCAAACAATGGATGCCTGAGCTTGATTTGCGGCTGCACTATCGTATGCTCGACGTCAGCTCATGGAAAGTGGTAGTGCAGGCGATGCACGGCGAGGTATTTGAAAAGCCAGAAGTCCACCGCGCCTATGAAGACATTCAGGCCTCAATAGCCGAACTCCAACACTACTTAGAGTATTTGAAGGGACGCGAGTGACTCGAAAAGAAGTTGAAGAACTCATCATGGCAATGCCGAACGCAAGACTAGATTATCCGTTTGGTGAAGAAGTGGCCGTTTACAAAGCGCCAGTCGGCGAAGACGAAAAAATGTTTGCGCTTGTTCAAGAGAAGGGTGATCCAGTCCGACTCAGCCTCAAATGCGATCCGCAGCTCGCGAAGTTGCTACGTGAACGTTACGAGTCAGTACTTGAGGGCTATCATCTGAACAAAAAACATTGGAACACCATTTTGCTCACGGGCCAACTCACTAATGATGAAATCAAAGATCTCATTGTTCATAGCTACAACCTCGTTCTTGGTTCTTCTGACGCAACCCCCCAGTTCGAATAGCAGCAAGGGGTGAGCAGCCAAAGAAGCGGCTTTTGCCGACTTCGTTGCGCGATGAGAGGGGATGCGCTCCTCTCATAGATGGTCAAAGACCTCATAGTCCATAGCTACAACCTCGTTCTTGGGAGCGACATCGCAACACCTGACTTTAGTTAGCCTATTCGACCCCAGCTATCACTCGTATGCTTGCGAGTGCAGAGGCATACAAATCAGTCTCTGATTGAGAATTCGTCGCGTTTCGGGCGTCTGTGAGTGCTTCGATGTAGCGATTAACTGCTGCAGTGACGTTTTCTTCCAGCACTTTATCTAGTTCACGGTCGGCAATGGCCTGCTCGATTTCCGCATCAATGTCGCTGTCTCTTTGCGCACGTCGATCAACAGTTTCTATCGTGTAGTCCTTCTGCGTTGCAATGCCGTTCGCTTCCCGTAAATCACTTACGACGACCGCATGTATCGTCTGCAGACGTTGTTTGAGCTGGAGGTCATCGACATCATCTAGACCAAGCTCAATGACTCGCGATACCTCTGTCTGGTGAGCAATGACACGTACTAATGCGTCGCGGTTGCCGCCACTCGAACTGCCAAATAGAAGAGAAATGATAATGATAATGAGTAAGACAACAACAGCAAACATACCGACTATCGCTAGCAGTTTTTTTGGACTAGAAAGAGCCGGGCCGGTAGGCTGCTTCGGCTGATTGTTCATTATGAAGTCAAAATCACTAGGTTGATGTGGTTGCATAAGCAGTATTGTAGCATTTATTTAGGGGTTAGTATGAAGCACTGCAGTTCGTTATTTAGACAGATCGTAAGTATGTAGTGCTAGCGCTTGCTACTACTTACTGCCTGCTACATACTATCTACTAACATGAGTGATGCGGTTGCAGATATTAAAGATCGGTTGAACATTGAAGATGTTGTTTCTGAGTACGTTGAGCTGAAGCGATCTGGCCGTAACTTCAAGGGCCTTAGTCCATTTACCAATGAAAAATCACCAAGTTTTATGGTCAGTCCAGAAAAACAAATCTGGCACGATTTCTCGAGCGGACAGGGCGGCGACATCTTTAGTTTTATCCAAGCGGTTGAGGGCGTCGACTTTAAAGGTGCACTTGAACAGCTGGCGCGTAAAGCGGGTATTGATTTAGCCGACTATCGGACAAATGTTAGCTCGCAGAGCAAGTCGAACGCCAAGGCAAAGGAGCGATTGTTCCAAGCGGTCGAAGACGCTGCCACCTTTTATCAAAAGGAGCTGCTCAAACACACACCGCCGCTGAAGTACCTTCGCGAAACACGCGGCTACGAAAAGCAAACCATTCTCGATTTTCGCTTTGGCTACTCACCAGAAAAAGGCGACGCGCTGACGCAGGCCTTGCTGAAGAAATATGATATGAACGAGCTAAAAAAGGTCGGGCTGTCTGGCGAGCGTAATGGCCGCAGCTACGACATGTTCCGTGGCCGCATCATGATCCCACTGCGCGATAGTCAGGGCAGGCCGGTTGGGTTTACCGCACGACTTCTGAAAAAGGATCCCGACGCCCCGAAATACATCAACACACCAGCAACGATGCTGTACGACAAGGGTCGTCAGCTCTATGGGTTCTCACAGGCGAAAGATGCGATTCGCAAAAGCGGGTTCGTGGTTGTCGTCGAAGGGAATCTGGACGTCGTTGCCAGTCATCAAGCGGGCGTCAAAAACGTCGTTGCTAGCGCGGGCACGGCCTTAACGCAGTTCCACCTGAAAGAGCTACAGCGCTTTACCGGTGATGTACGGGTTGCCTTTGATGAGGATAACGCCGGCCAAGCAGCCGTCGAGCGGACGATTCCACTCGCGCAGGAATTGGGCCTGGAAATGAGCGTGATTAGCTTGCCAAGCGGCAAAGATCCTGACGAACTTATTAAAGAGAATCCGAAGGCCTGGCAAAAGGCAATCGAGCAATACACGTACATGGTGGATTGGCTCATCAACCGCATAGCGGGGGAGCTCGATATGACGAGCGCCCAGGGCAAACGGCAATTTACCAGCAAAGTATTCGGCGTTATTCGTCAGCTGAAAGATCCGGTAGAAATGGAGCATTACGTTGGCAAGGTCGCGGAGCGCACCGGTGTCAGTGTAGAGACGGTCAAGGCAAAGCTCGACAGCCAGTCAGCAGTGACGAGGCGGCTAAAACAGGTAAAATCCGCGCCACATGACGACCAAGACAAAGAACAGCGCGTGCGTGAACAACACTTGCTTGCAATTGCCGTGCAGCGTTCGGATATTGCCGTGCAGCTGCAAAAAGTGCCACTCGATGTGTTCAGCGACGACGCACAAGACTTGGCGCGCAGTCTGCAAGAGCATCCAGGCGTAACGCCAGCCAAAGACGACTATGTTACAATGTTGTCACTTCTTTTTGAGGAATTCTACCAGTCTGCGGACACGGGTGAGCTTGCCTACCAGGCAAATCAGCTCCTCTCTCGCCTGGTAAAGACATATGCGAACAACAAAAAACAATCACTGATCGCCGACATGGAATCAGCGAATGACTCGACACAAAAGACACTCTTAACAGCGGTAAAACAATTGGACGATTTAGCCAAGCAGTTCGCCGCGCACTAAACGACTACAATCAAGGAGATTTGAATTGGCAGAACTCAAGCAACGTAAAGTAAGCACCCGAGAAACAGCAAAACAACGTAAGAAAAAGCAGACTGCTCGCAAGACGAATGATATGTCATTGCACAAGCTTGCTGACGAGGCAAAGAAGCTGCAGGCAAAAGCGGTCAAAGACGGTGAAATTGATTATAAAGATATCATCAAAGTCATCCCTGAGAAGCCAGAAAACCTCGAGCTGCTCGACAAGCTCTACAACGACCTTGCCGAAGAAGGCGTCGACGTTACCGGGCAGGCTGAGCCAAGTCCGGAAATGTTTTCTGGTGAGTGGGCCGAGGAAGAAGAGGGAGATTCAAAGCCAGAAGAGGACCAGAAGTATCTCGATGACGTGGCTGACGATTCAGTACGATTATATTTGCGTGAAATTGGTAAAATCCCACTTTTGACTGCCGAGGAAGAACTTGCGCTCGCGCAAAAAGTTGTGGCTGGTGACAAGCGTGCCAAAGACCAAATGGCGGAGGCGAACATGCGCCTTGTCGTATCGATTGCGAAGCGCTATGTTGGCCGCGGCCTCGACCTTCTTGACCTTATCCAAGAGGGAAACACTGGCTTGCTTCGTGCGGTTGAGAAGTTTGATCCGGACAAAGGGTTCAAATTCTCTACTTACGCGACATGGTGGATTCGCCAGGCGATTACTCGTGCGATTGCTGACCAAGCCCGCACGATCCGTATTCCGGTGCACATGGTGGAAACTATCAACAAACTGCTCCGAACGCAGCGCCGTTTGACCCAGGAAATGAACCGCGAGCCGACCAACGAAGAAATCGCCAAAGAAATGGAGATGGACGTTGAGAAGGTCGAGCACATCATGAAGATCAAGCAAGATATTAGCTCACTCGATGCGAGTGTTCGTGATGACGAAGAAGATTCAGTGCTCGGTGATTTCATTGAGGACGAAGATACCGTCACGCCGGAAGAATCTGCGACCGGTCAGCTACTGAAAGAGCAGGTGAAGGGGCTCCTAGGGTCGCTTAGCGAGCGCGAGCAAAAGATTTTACGTCTGCGCTTTGGCCTGGAGGACGGCAAGAACCACACATTAGAAGAAGTTGGACAAGAATTCAGCGTCACTCGTGAGCGTATTCGTCAGATTGAGGCGAAGGCACTTGCGAAGCTGAAGAAGCACAAAGATTCCAAGAAATTGATGGATTACCTCAAATAATTTAGTAATATGCTCTGTTTCGGCAGACGCACGACCAAGATTTTGACTTGGCAAAACCCTGGACAAAATCAACTCGCGGTTCAAAAAAACAGCTTATCCAAAGCAAAGAAAAACGCCGCGCGGCAGAACGCCCAAGGCGCCGAAAATAGCTTCAGAGTTACTTATTTTCGGTTTCGGCTGCCGCTTGATTCGTCGTTTTTCTCCGCTTTGGAAAGAGTTTTCTGAAAGCGAGGGTAACTACAGGCGCTGCGAAAGCTGTTTATCTACTGTAAACTGGTAGACATGAGTGATTTTATTGAGTACAGCCCGCCAAAAGCGACTGCTGATGAAGCTGCCAAAAAAGCCATTGCTGCGCTTGAAGACGTCGAAAAACTCGGAGGAGACAGCCTTTACTACTGCGTGCAAGCTTCAAATATTTTGGCGCTTGCTGGGCTACGCACTATTAGTCCGTATAACGAATTCGCCGAAGATTTTTCCGATGAAAAGATAACTCAGCTTGATGAGGCGCTGCAGAAGCACGGCGTCAGAATTATGGAGCAGGATGATTACGGTTATTCTGAGAGTAAGGATTTCTGCCTTATGAACATAGATGCGCTGCAAGCGAGTTCGGAGGTTTATCCTATTCTGAAAAAGGTAATTGCCCCGCCACCGAATGTTGCGTGGTCTCTTTATAAGGACTGGATTCATCTTCTTTGGTCGTTTTTTGCCGGCGAGATGAACCAGGATGAGGGTGTTTTGCCAAAGAAATGGCTGGCTGACTGGTGGTCGCCACACACGATATCGTTTGGAATGATGCTCGGGTATCCTGGTATTGCTCTCGAGGACGGCTGTGAGCGCGGTATTGGCACGCTTGATCGCGAGTCTGATATGGATTGGGCGGACGTCGAGATAATAAATAATGATCGGTATGATGGGACAGATGTTGGGTACGCTGTGAGCAAAGAACACACGAACCACCCCGAGATCAAACAGCACGCCGAGCTCTGGAGACAAACACTTGATAAAGTATATGCAGCGTTCAGCGATGAAAGACTCACGGCGGCGGCTGGCTTTACGGAAGAAAAAGAAAAGGCAAAAAAATGAAACTATTTGGTATCGCAGGCACGGCAGGGAGCGGGAAGGACACCGTAGCAGATATTATTGCCGAGGTGTTTGATATGCACCAGTTCAGCACCAGCGACTATGTACGTGCGGTGACGCGCTATATTTTTGATCTCGAGCCGGATGCTTCGCCGATTCGTGATCAACTGTTTGAAGTCGCGACTGAGCTGCGCAAACTCAATCCAGCCAGCACGGTGAACATGGGAATTGTTCAAGCGCGAGAACGGGATTTTGGTAAGCAACTTATTACTGGTCTGCGTTCCGTCGGCGAAGCTGCTGCAATTCGCGAGCAGGGTGGCATTATCATCGGTGTTGATGCAGCTCCAGAAATTCGTCATGAACGAATAAAAGCCCGCGCTCGCGATGCCGAAAGCGAACGAAATTACGAAGAGTTCTTGCATCAGGACGAGCATGAGAACGAAGGAGTCGGCGAAGGAGACATGCGTGGTATCAAGTACGTCATCGAGGATGCCGACATTATTATTGAGAACAACGGCACGCTTGATGAGTTGCGCGAGCAAATCACCGCCAAACTCGCCCAACACCTTTCATAGCATTGACTTAATATTGAAAATTTGATATAATAAATAAATATGAACTTAGTTGAGCAAATTCGTGATGAAGCACGTTTGGAAATCCAACAAACCGTTGAGCGGTTAGTTACTGATAATGAGCTGAGAGATATGATTACCGGAGTAGTCGCGTTGCGCCAAAGCAACCTCGATCCGAAGGTGGATGGTGTAGAAGCCCAAGACTACAACGATCTTAGCGGACTATCTGAGAGTCTGAGGCACGCCGCCGACTTTCGAACAGGACCGAACGGAGAATACCGTGAGCGCTGGGAATCTGATGAAGATGCTAAGAAATACCTTGATGGTATGAGCGACGAGCTTAGGGAGGCGATTTATGATTCAGCTCAGCGGTATAGCCTCGTAGGCAGTACATCACACGTAGATCCAAAAAAGGATGCGGAGCTCGTCTTGGGTGGTGGTGGAGCAGCTCCACTGGATCGCAGCCTGTATACAGTTAAGCAGCTAGAAAGCGGACTTTTGGTTACAGATACAGTAATCGGACTTGGCAGCGAAAGAGCGGTTGAAGATGATGAAAGATCTCGAGCAGGCGATTATGCTCGTAGTGCTAAAACCGAAGAAGATTTATTGCGGTTAGGCCTTGCAGTAGCTTTTGATGTGGATCCAGATAGCTACACGGTTGAAGAAAAAGTCGTTGAAACTTTACATCCGGAGGTACCGAACATACAGCGTGTTGGGCATCTGGCGGTGCAAGGGCTCGAAGTCGTAGTTGTCTCAGCTGCAGTCATTACGGATCCATATCGATCAAATGGAAAGATTCGTAATCGCTCTAATACAACCGATACACTGCAAACAGTTATTAATGAAAAATTAGTTCAGCCTGGTAATGAAGTTGGCTTAGTCACGAATGCACACTTCCGGCCATTCCAGGGAGCTGATGCGAAAAATATTCTTGGAAGATACGGTATCCGATCAGAAGTTATTGGCTTTGACCCGTCAGAATTTGATCGCCCAGAGAAAAAGCCACACGAGCTGCTAGCAGAACTGCTGACACTAGTGGAACGACTTAAGTAGAGCGGCATATTGACTTTTTAGCCAAAATTTGCTATAATTAAATAGTTAAGTCAAAAACAAAAATGTCAGAAAATATTACCCACAGCACCAGTACGCCGCTTGAAGTGCAACATCTAAAAGATTTGCAGCAAACAGCCCCTGTTAAATATATTCCGATTGGATCTCCGGCTGTGCGTGCGTTACTCCCCGAAAGTAATTTTCATAGCCGTGATGATGCTATAAAATCTACAGCTGCTGTCGATTATACTTCAGCTTTGAGAGCTCGTGTCGACGAACTAGGCTACGATAGTTTGACAGGGATGCCCACAAGAAAAATATTCGATGAGCAGATGCCACGTTTTGCAGCACGAGCCAGTCAGAACCTAAGAGATGGGAAAACGACACGAACACTTGTTTTTCTTATGGATCTGAACAATCTTAAAATCGCCAATGATTTGGATGAAAGTCACGCAGAGGGTGACTTTTATCTCAATGAGGGAGCAGTCGCCATAAAGCAGGCGAGTCGACCTGGTGACTTTAAAGCGAGGATTGGTGGTGATGAGTTTGCTGAGGTTCTTGAAGGAATAAGCTCAGATATGATCGAGCGTATTGCCGCAGAAAAAGAGCGACTAATCAATGCCCATATCGCAAGGCAGCGTATTCCTGAGGAAGTCGATCCTGGTATGAGTATTGGGTATGCTGTGTTCGAGGAGGGAGACTCAATCGAATCAGTTATAGAGCGTGCCGATCGTATGGTGTACGACAAGAAAACAAAAAGAAAATCCGACCGAGAAATCATGGCAATGCTTGCTCCTGAAGAGGGAAAACAATCCAATAATTTTGGACCTAAATTCACAACATGGATAGAAGGCGATAAAGAGAGCCCTCAGTACAACTCGCTTGCCCCTGAACTTATAGCTTCCTTCGAAAAGCTGGAAAAACAAAAACCAGGCATCTTCGGTAGACTGAAATTCCTATCAAAACAGATTAATCGCCTGAAAGATGCTTTGTACGGAGAAGACGAATATAAAAAACAAGCAGCCGCTGCTGAATTTAGGGTATATGCCGATGAAAGACTCAATATATCAGCATACGCCTGCCAACATTTGCTTGACGAGGGCGTCGATTCCGCAACATTGATTGCCTAGTCTAATTACTCAAGATCCACTGTTTTACGAGCTTTTCCCAGTGGCGGTATTCTTCTTCGGTGACCTGCATGTTGGCGATGCAGAAGCGCTTATCAGTAATCTGTGAGCAGAACATACAATCCGATAGGTTCTTAGAATCCTTGATGAACAGACAGTTGGTGATGTTGCCCGACCAAGAAACTTGGAAACTCTTGCTGACTTTATTGCTGTCATCGACGCGCAGGGAATAGAGGCAGGTGTTTGATCGTTGCAGAGCAGCAGAGTATTCATTAAATAGACTTGTTTCGCTGAAGAGAACATTCTTCGAATCATGAATGTCGATACATTGATAAATGTTCTGTGAGCCGTAGATGGCGTCACTCTTTGCTACGTTGACGGAGTTTATCGTGCGTTGTGCGGAGGTGTAGTTGACCTCCTGCCACAAACGCATAATATCCTCAACTGAATTAATCTGCTGGGTAGGGCGCATAGAGTCCCCGTCACGTTTGATAAGATCCTCAAAATCAACGAACTTATTCCCAGACGAATTCTGCACCCACGTCGTCTTGCCGGTGACAGAATCAGTGACTTCGGTCGTCATACGAATGTCGAATGCAAATTTTTGTTTAAACTCTTCGAGCGTGTACGGATTTTGCACACCGAAAATTTGTCCGATGATGACGTCCGCGATTTCCTTAGCTTTGTTCTCGTCCATATGCTCGGCTCCTATTGTACATTGGTTTTAGTTGACTCTTGTTTCATCAGGCTTGCCAGATCAGGCATACCGCGGTTCACAACTGGTGCACCACTTAGCGCGAAACGTACGACGGTTGGGGCGAGTCCGGTAAGCGGTCTCTGCGGCGCGCTATCAGCCGACGTTTCTGGCATCGTCTCGACATCTTCAATGTGTTTTTCCATTGTTGTCTCAAGCGGCTTGAAGGCTTCCGGATGCTGTTCTTTCAGTAATTCAGTGGCTGATTTAGCGCTGTCATCATCTCCTGGTTTAGTACCTTCTTTTGAAATGTTGGTGAACGATGGGTTGTCTTGATGATGGTCAATGGCGGCTTCTGCGCGCTCAAGAAAGTCGTCCATACCAACGGGGGCTTTTTCCGTAAACGGCTTGAGCGAGCTAGCATCTTTCTTGATGTCAGACTTTTTTCCGCGCGGTTTGCCGTCATTGAAGGACGGTAGATCAAGCCTCGACGCATCAGAAGGGATGTCAAAATTCATATCAATCGTTTTTGCCCTGAAACTTGGCAGCAGTTGTCCGCCTGCTGCTATCCGCACGATGCACTCACGTGGGCTGAGCTCGGTTAAGAAACGAGTTTTGAGCTCGTCTTGCTTGAGACCCTTGTCTTTTGATTCGACGGCCAGATCTTTTGGCAGTTCCATTGGCAAATTCCCAACAAGTTGTTGCGCATCTTCTTCAGACACTCTGAAAGAGTAATAGTTGCTGACATTGGCAAAGATAGAGTCTTGCAGCTTCTTCTCGACCTGCGTGAAGTATTGCTGCGTGAGGAACACGAATAAGTTATATTTACGGGCTTCTGAGAGGATCTGCGCGAGCACTGGCGTCTGGACGATCGATACCTCGTCGATGAAAAGCAGCACTTTCGTCTTGAATGCTTTTGACTGCGCAAGTAGAAATATCTGCTGTATGAGCAGGCCGGCGACAGTCTTAACGACCTTTTCTCCCATGCTGACTTTATTGAGAGAAAACACCGTGAGAAACTTGTTATTTATGCTACGCTCAAGTGATAGTCCACCTTCAGCGAGGAAGGTTGGCTGCAGCTCCATTTCATCGACGAGCGAGATGATGGGCATTAAGCTCTCGTTGTAGTGTGCAGTGCGCAGTTCATTGTAGTCAGTGTTAAAAAACTGAATAATGTTATGAGGCACGTGGCCATCGACGTGGTCGAGAACTTTTGTTCGGTAGTCAGTATCTATCAAGAATTTTTTCAGATTTCCCATCGACATATTCTTTGCCGTGAACTGAACAAACAAGGTAAAGCGCAGGACTCGCTCGACGCGGGCGTTAAAGTTCTCGCCCATGAGTGATTTGAACAAGCCAGTTGTTAGTTCAGTTGCTGCAGTTATATCGGCTTCAGCACCGGCAAACAACTCTGCGCTATCACTGCCAAAATCCACGACCTCTAGGTCTTTTTCAGGCACGATTTGTTTCAGTTCGTCGGCGAGGTTTGCGTGTGGATCGATTAAGGCAACTCGGTAATCACCTGCGTTCGGTAATTTGCGTACGCGGTCAATCATGAGTTCAATAAATTTAGATTTACCGCTGCCACTTGCACCGACAATCATGGAGTGTTTGTCGAACTCATAGTTAGTGAGATTCAGGTAGTATGGTTTTGAGCTGTAGGGGAAGGTGTCTACTTCAAGTATCGCGTTGGTTTCCTCTGGCGCAAACCATGTCAGGGCTTTCTCAATATTGAGGTATTTCGGGGTTTCCTTGCGCATAAAATTATTTGATTTGTTGAAATCAACTGCGAATAAATGAGCAGGGAAGGCAAAGCCAATTTTGCTCGCCAGCGACCATTGCCCGCCGCCGTCTTTAAAATACAGCTTTAGATCAACTTTTGCTTTTGTCGACGTGACTCTGGTCGCGTCACATACAACGTGTTCGAGATGCTTACCTCGTTTTACTGCCAGCTTTTCATGCAGGTCTATGAGTGAACCGCCTTTTACAAAATTCACAAATCGTTCACGGCTGACATGGCTCGGCAGGGCAACCTCTTCGCTCGCTACAGGTCGCAGCACGCCGAAGGTAATGCTGCCCGAAGTGCTGCTGATGTCTTTGTCTGATTCGATAAAATAGCGCAGGTTATTGTCGCCAAGTTTTACGTGGAACCGCACTTTGGCGAGCATACCGATGTAGCCAGTGACGGTAGTGTAGAGCTCGTTGAAGTCCTTTGCAGTTACCTCGTCCTTGTTGGTGTAGAGCTCAAACGCGTATTTCATATCCTATCGCCCAGTATATATCACTTATGGTTCTCTGCAGTAGCCAGTCTATATATCTCACGCATGGCCTTGGCAATCTCTGGAGATGTGATGATCATACCGATTGCTTCTTTACCGAATGAGATGATGCTGACCTTGTCGCCATAGGTGGCGATCTCTGCATCGGCGGTGTAGGCAGCTGGCGGGATAACCGTTCTGATGAGATTAAAGCGTTTGTCAGTCTCATCATTCCAAAAGTCTGGATCATTTTCTGGGTTTATCATGTGTGTCTTGATGCCTAGTTTGGCGCGCTTGTCTTTAAACTTGATATAGAAATCAGTCGACATGAGATCTTGGTCATGGCTTGATCGGAACACGTAGTTATCTTTGCACGTACGAAGCACGTCATCATAAATTTCTTTTATGCCATCAACGCCTTGGTAGAATGCCACGCCCGGCTTGTTGCTGGCGAGGTTGTATCGATTCATAAACTCCGGCAGGGCAGCAGCGAGTACTTTTTCGTCGCTCACGGCTTGCTCTCTTCTGCGGCGGGCGAGTTCTTCAAGTGCCGCTGGGCTTTCCGCGAAATAGGTAAACTTCTTTTTCACTTCCTTTTTGCTCGCTAGACCCATATCTACCAGTTGGTCGAGCACGGCATAGGCGTTCGTTCGCTTGATATCGAGTTCATCAGCCAGTTCAGGTGGCGTTAGCTTCCCGCGCTCAACAAGTGAAATATAGGCGCTCGCTTGCGTCTCATTAAGCCCAAGGGATAGTAGGATTTCTTCGTTCACTCAGGTAGTATAACAGAGATACATGAATAATGTCAAATAGTAAATGACAAAAATAGAATATCAATAACACTTTAAAATATAAATATGAAAAAATATAATTGACATAAATATAAAATCGAGATATAATAATACCAACAGCTTTTGAAGGAGAGATAAATGACACAGTCAGTTGAGCTAGACATACAGTTACGTAGCTTTGAGAACGCACTAGGTATAGCAAGAACAGAAGGAGCCTCCTATTTGCTAGGTAGGACGTTAGTTGTCGATGCGTTTGCTGTCGGTACGAGCAAAGTCACGATGGATACTCACGGCGTATGGATGTCACACACGTTGCCTGAAGAAGATGAGACAGAGTTCCGTTTACATGGCATCAAGTGGAACATTGACGGTCCTCGTGGTGAGCTTGGTGTCCCTACATTGATTGATATCGATTCATCAAAGCCGAATGTAACTATCATGGGTTCATCAGATGCAGCTGAGATAGACGCAGGTGGTGTACTTACTTTGGTTTCCGATAATTTGATACAGATTGACCCAGATAGTTTGCCAGCCTATTGGCCGAATCGTCTAGGGGCTCACACTCCCAACACGCAAACAAGATACTAGTCTTATAAGGCTAAAGCATTATTCGCCTGAACTTTTTGGCGGTATACTGGGTTCATGGATGAAGTAAAAGAGTTTTTTGAAGCAGTTGCTAAGGACTGTTTCGATTTAGTTGACCAACAGATTGACTCTGTTAAGGTTACTGTCAGCAAAGAAGTGCGCGGCGATATCGCTACTAATATCGACGTCGCTGTCGAAGAACTGATTGTCTCGGAGATCAAGAAGCGATTTCCAGAAGACGATATTTTGGCTGAAGAGGGCTACGCAGACACTGCTATCACGGATGGTCGGCTATGGGTAATCGATCCAATTTGTGGGACTGTGAACCTTAGCCGCGGCATCAATGCTTTCTGTGCCAATATCGCGCTTGTCGAGAACAAAGACATAATCGCCGCGTGTGTCGTCGATTTTGCAAAGAATGATGTCATTTGGTCGGTAGGTGATGGGGTGTTTGTCAATGAAGACCGGTTGGAGAATATTGAGGAAAACGAAGGTAAAGTATTAGACGTCGATCTCGGGTGTGTATTTAAAGTGTCTGATGAAGAGCAACAAGAGTATAGCCGCATACTGGCAGGCCTATTGCAGCAGGAAGGTTGGATGCTGGATTCATTCGGTACGTCGCTTACTGCGGCCTATGTTGCAACAGGCAAGTTCGACGCGAATGTTCGTTATCATTACGGTCCGTGGGACGTCTGTTCCGCAGTATTTTTGACCAGACAAATGGGCGGCTCGGCTGTAGATTTTGAAGGCAATGAATGGACGATTTTTTCCAAGAGACTTGTGCTTTCACGCGGCTTATCAATGAAAGATAAGATCATAGAGACTATTAAAGCGGCATAAGCGTTATTTATCAGTTTGCTTTGGCGGTATACTGGGTGTATGGGAGATCGAGAACCGACCCGTCATGACAATACCAGATCAGCTGTAGCAGTTGGTGCTGTGATTGTATCCACTGCGTTAGCAGTCGGTGTTTTTCAAGTTGTTGCAGGTTGTGATCCTACATTGAACAGTGACCTAGATCGCCAGGAAGAGCCGATGATTGATGATGGAAGTGGGCAGTCTGATGGCTGAATCTGCTAGAAAGAAATTGGCGATTATTGATGGGAAGTCGGTGTTCTACCGGGGCTATTACGCCATGCCGAACCTAACGACGAAGGAAGGTACGCCAACGGGCGGGGTATATGGATTCTGTGCCATGGCGCTGGAGCTCATTAAGCGCTATGAGCCGGATTATGTCTGCGTGGCGTGGGACAAGCCGAAGACAAACATCCGCCGCAGGCTGAAAGTCCATCCTGAGTACAAAGCTGGTCGCAAGCCAGCGCCGCCTGATTTTTATGAACAAATCCCGCTGTTGCATGAAGTATTGGCCGCCTTTAATTGGCCGCTGTATGAGTTCGATGATTATGAGGCGGATGACATTATGCATACACTGGCGAAGAAGGCTGACAAAGCTGGGCTGGAGACCATGTTGATTACCAGTGATATGGATGCGCTGCAATCGATTTCTGAACACACGCACATGTACGCGCTGAAAAAGGGCCTCACCAATATCCAAAAATATGATCCAGAAGCCTTTGAGGAAAAGTACGGTATCAAGGTTGAACAATTCCTCGATTCAAAAGCGCTGAAGGGCGATAGCAGCGACAATATCCCGGGCGTGCCGGGCATCGGCGAAAAGGGTGCGGCGAAATTACTGCAGGAGTACGAAACACTTGATGGAGTGTACGAACACCTTGATGAGATTACTGGCACGACGAAGAAGAAGCTCGAAGAAGGCAAAGATTCTGCCTACATGTCGCGTGAGGTTGCAGCGCTGTATGATGACGCGCCGGTTGAGCTCGACCTGAAGGAAACTGACGTGAACAAACTGGACGTGAACGCGCTGGCTGCGATATTGAAGCGGCTAGAATTCCGCAGTTTATTGCGCAACTTACCAAAGGGCATGCAGGCGGATGATGTCGATTCGATCGCGCCGGCGGCAGCTGAGAAGGAACTGCACGTGCCAAAGCTGGTGAGAGTTGATGCAAAGACCAAGGTTGAGCTTGAGGGGGATATTGTTCTGCACGCGCGCTCAAAGGGCGCACACGGCAAGGATCCGCAGTTTGTACTACTCGCGGATAAGGACACCTGTTATCTATATGATGTTCGCTCGAAAGACCTTCGGCCTTCGACCATTGACCTTCCACCCGAGGTGATCGGCTACGACCTAAAGAACAGCTTCAAAGTGCTCCTGGAACTTGGTGTGGAGGAACTACCAAGGGTTTCGCATGATTGCCTCGTGGGTGCCTTTATTGTGAACGCGATTCGCCGTGATCAATCATTGAGCGAGCAGGCAGCGAATGATCTGGGCTACGACGTTGAGCTGGATAATCTCGATGATGATGAGTTTGTGAGCAAAGCTTGTGAGATCGCGGCGGTCATCCGTGAACTAGCCAACATGCAGGGTGAACAAATGAGTGAAGTGACGAGTCTCATTCAGATGGCGGAGACGGTTGATTGGCCGGTGATTCCGGTGCTAGCGCGGCTGGAACGTGCCGGTATGAAGCTCGATATTGATTTCTTCAAGAAGCTGTCGGATGAACTTACAGACAAAATCAGCGATGTGCAGCAAACGATTTATGGGCACGCTGATCGGGAGTTTAATATATCGAGCCCGTCCCAGCTGAGTGAAGTGCTGTTTGTCGACCTGGCACTGCCGACGAATGTGACCAAAAAGGGCAAAGCCGGTCATTATTCGACAGCCGTGGGCGTGCTAGAAAAGCTCAAAGGCCAGCATCCGATTATTGATGAGATAGAGAAATACCGCGAATACACCAAACTTAAGAGTACGTATGTCGATCCGTTGCCAAGCATGGTGGATGAGAATGATCGTGTACACAGCACGATGAATTTAACGGTAGCTGCCACAGGTCGTTTGTCATCAATCGATCCAAACTTGCAGAATATTCCGGTGCGCACAGAACTTGGCCGCGAGATACGGCGCGGGTTTATCGCGAGCCCTGGGAACGTGATTATTAGCGCCGATTACAGTCAGTTTGAGCTGCGCATCGCGGCTGCGATGTCAGGCGACACAGCTATGATTGATGCCTTTAATGCTGATCGTGACATCCACACCGAAACCGCCGCATTGATCCAGGGCGTGAAGGCGGAAGAAGTGACGAAAGAGATGCGCTACGCGGCCAAGGCTGTGAACTTCGGTATTCTCTACGGGCAAGGCGTGCACGGACTTTCCGAAGGCTCAGGCATCAGCTACAAAGAGGCGAAAGAGTTCATCGAGCGCTATTTTGAGGTGCGGCCAAAACTCAAGGGCATGATTGATGGTTTCCGCGATATGGCCAAAAACAAAGGCTACGTCGAAACCGTCATGGGCCGCCGCCGGCCAACGCCAGACGTGCAGTCGAGTAATTTTATGATTCGCGAAGGCGCATACCGCGCGGCAATCAACATGCCAATTCAGGGTAGTGCGGCAGATCTCACCAAGATGGCGATGACGGCCGTCGAGGAAAAGTTGCGGGACTACGACGGCGCATTCCAGATTATGCAAATCCACGATAGTATCATGGTTGAGTGTGCTGAAAAGGATGCAGAGAAAATCGGCGCCATGATGAAAGAGACAATGGAATCCATCAAGCCGGACTTGGGCGTAAACTTGAAAGTCGATGTCAGCATCGGCAAAAATTGGGGCGAGTTGTAGTGACCTTCAGTGATAGTTTTACTTTTATTCCTAATACTGATTGGCAAACAACACTCCTCCCAAAATTATTCGCTGAAGTAGTTGATATACATCTGATAAAGAGAGGAGGTAAATCATTTCAGGTTAGTGTAGCTGAGAGAGCGCACGCGCAGCCAATAATTATTCTCGCGGCCTTTCAGATTGAGTCTGTGGCAAGAGGTATTTTTTCAAGTAATCACAAAAAAGATCCTCCATGGCAGGCTGAAAAATGCATAGAGGATCTAAAACTCACCGCTAGCTTAGAGGAAGCAGTCAAGGAACTTTTTGTTGTAAGAGACTGCCTAGCTCATGGACATTCTTATAAAGTTTATTACCGCTATGACAAGGAATATAAGCTGATTCGAGGAGAGACCATAAAGAAGTATGGAGGAGATACAAAATTTAAAAAGCTTGTCAGAAATAATAGAACTAGAATACTAAATATGACAGTATCAACGCCGCGAATTGGCTATTATGAATCTCTGTGCTCCGCCTTAATTCTGGACGAATTTATACATCAAACGACGGGTCATGCTGCATGGAATGCTCTATTGAGTGATATTGAAGGAGAGACGAAGTCCTACAGGATCAGAGATTTCATCAATACGGTGTTTGCATTGAGAGACCCTAGATTAAAGAAAGATGCCAAGAAGATCTTAGTTAAATTATGATTAAAGCAATACTCTTCGATTGTTTTGGTGTCGTGTGTCTGGATGATTTTGCAGGGCTATATTCTCATTTCGGGGGTGATATTGAATCAGACCACCAGTTTATTCACGACGTATTTTTCAGTGTTTCTAAGGGAGAGGAAGTAAGCGCGGCGGAAACGTTTTCAAAACATCTCGGCGTTGACGTTGAAGAATGGCGACGTGTAGCAAGAGATAAGAAAGAACTGAACATGTCGCTCCTCGAGTATACTGAGGAGCTCAAGAAAAAATACAAAATTGGCATGCTCTCAAACGTTGGTCAGAAGGGCCTTCGTTTTCACATTGATTACGACACCGTTGCGCCATACTTTGATGTGATTGTTGAATCTGCCAAGATAGGCTTCGCAAAGCCGGAAGCAAGGGCATATGAAATTGCGGCAGACAAGTTGGGTATGCGACTGGATGAGATTGTGTTTACTGACGATCGTATTCAATATGTTGAGGGAGCACAGCACGTCGGTATGAAAGCAATCCTGTTCGAAAATACCGAGCAGTTTAAGCGAGAATTAGAGAAAATATTATAATAATATTGTAATAAAATTATAATTTTGTTACAATAGTCTCATGACAATCAAATCAATACAGAAAGTGATAAAAGTTGGCGATAGTCTTGCCACTACAATTCCGGCTAAAGACGCCAGAGCAATGAACATCAAAGCTGGTGACAATGTTGTTGCTGCATATACTCCAATGAAGAATAATGATGATAAAGCAAGCGATGCTGAGGTACTAGAAGCAGCAAAAAAAATGCTCTCAGACTATAAACAAGACTTCGATAACCTTGCTCAGCGATGAAGCTTTTGTCGCTAGAACAAGTTTTGCAGTTGCATGTCCTCGCACTTCTGGAAAGTGGCGGCGGAGAAGGCATTAGAGATCTTGGACGATTGGAATCAGCGGTAGCTTCTCAAACGCAGGAAGCATTTGGCGAAATATTATACGAGTCGCTACATGAAAAAGCAGCCGCGATGTGTCGGAACATCATTGGCGATCATCCCTTTATTGACGGCAACAAACGTACAGGTATGTTAACAGCGCTTACACTTCTCTCTATCAACGGATTCAAAGTCAAGATAAAAAAAGGTGAGCTTGAGGATTTTGCTGTCTGCATAGCTGTTGAGAAGCTTGACGTGCCAGCGATCGCAGACTGGCTAAAAAAGCACAGCACCCCTGTATAAACATCCGTGATAGAATAACCATAAGTAATAAGGTGAATGTATGCTTCGGCGGTTTTTCTCACATGTTCTTATCTCTCTCGCGACATTTGCACTAACGGCCACATTGTTCATATGGACGATTGATGGAAGAGTATTAAATCCTTCAGCGCTAAGTGGTGAGCTGCGAAAAGCTGGCGTGGGGCAAGAAATCGCAACATTGCTGCCGGATGTTTTGACCGCAGATCCAGACATGCCGGAGGACGAAAAACAGCGCGTGCGCGAAGTAGTGAGTGACGCTGTAACGGCAGAATACGTTGACGAGAAGATTGAAGAAGCGAGCTACGCGGTACTGGATTACATACACGGTGATTCGGAGGAGGCTGTTATCGATCTAACGGATTTCTCCGAGCGGCTCAAAGAAGCCTTGCCTGAAGAAGCTAATGAATTAGACGATGGCGATACCCCGCTGGCTGAGCCGATTGACCTTAATGAAGATGGACAAATGGATAATTTACGTAGTGCATACGGCGTTTTTTCTACCGTAAAGCTGGCTGGCGTACTGATCTTTGCGCTGCTATTGCTACTGGAGTGGTATGTAGCGACAAAGGGAGAGAAGCTGAGGCGCATCAGCCGCGTATTTCTTTACGCGGGGCTTTCGTACGCGGCGTACTGGATTCTGCTCATTCTCGCGCCTCGTTTGCTCGGTGATTCGCTCAGCAATAACGTGGAAGCTGAGTTTGATGCGAGTGGCGTCATTGATGCGGTTGTTCGCGCTGTGCAAGGACTATTCTCGTTCTACTTCTTGGCGTTTGCTCTATTCAGTCTTGGTATCGCCACTGTCCTGTATGTTATCAGGCACTACCGACACGGTGATGTTGGCAAGGACCCGACGCCAAAGAAACCATCACGTTAGATATTTGCTACACTACCTCTATGGCGATGAAAAAGTTCTACGTTGGGGTGAAGGCGATCATTCATGATGAAAAGCGTGGGTTCTTACTTCTCAAGCACAATGAAGGACACTATGATATTCCTGGCGGCAGAATTGACGGCAGCGATGATTTTGAGCAGACTATTCGCCGCGAATTGGCCGAGGAAGTGCCCGGCACCGAGTTGAAAGAAGTAAAAAAAACTCACCGGCGCCTTCCGTTTACCGAAAGACATCGCAGAGGATACAAGTCTTGTTTTACTATATTTTCTCGTTGAGGCTGCTGTTCCAGATAAGGTAGTACTCGGGGACGAGCACGACAGTTTCATCTGGGTAACGAGCACTGAAGACGTCCCTGTAGAAGGGCTCAATCCAGAGATAAAACGGATACTTCTAGACCTCCTAAAAACAGCATAAAAGTATTGCAATAATGCTTAAAATGTGCTAAAATAGACACATTATGGAGATGTTGTCCAGACTTCGATGGTTTATCATCGGTTTTATCGTTCTTATCTTCTTGCTGCTTGTCGGCTGGGGACTTATTTCTATTGCCCGCAATATCTTTGACGGCGGTATCTCTGGTTCAAGTAGCCAGACTAGTGACAGCGCTGAAGACATCCTAATCGACACAGTTGATGTTGCTCGCTTTTCTGTCAGTGGACCTGTCGTTGCGACAAATGAACACCGTAGTTATACGATTGAAGTCAACGAACGACTGGTTGTTTTTACCCTCTATTCTGACTACGGTCAAAAGCAACTGAACCGCAAGAGCTTCACTAACAACGAAGCGGCATATGATGAATTTATTGAAGCACTTGATAAAGCAAACGTGCTCAGCAGACGCAGCGGCACTGATGTCGAAGATGACATCAACTATGAAGGCGCGTGTCCATCAGGCCGACGCTACATTATTGAGCTCAATGACGACGTGACTCGCTGGTCAACATCATGTGAAAGCTCCCGCGGAACCTTTGGTGGCAGCATGAAAGCGATTCGTCGCTTGTTCAATAAGCAAGTGCCTGAGATCCGTGACTTGCTTGATGACACCGGCCTGTACGTCAGCTAAGCTGCTACACTACGTAACATGATAAAGGCCGTCCTTTTTGATTATTTCGGTGTGCTGTACCCGGACACATTCTGGGCGCTCGCCAACACGTATTTACCAGAACGCAGTGAAGAAACGCAGCAACAATTGCATGATCTAATCAAGCAGGCCGACACAGGTGTCATTGATCAGAAGGAATTCTGGGGCAGTGCAGCTGAACTCTTTGCTATTCCGCTGGAAAAGCTCGAACAAGATATTGAGCAGTTTGGCGGCGTCGACAAGGGCTTGATCGCAATCGTGAAACGCCTCAGGGATCGCGGTATGAAAACGGGCATTATCTCAAACGTAGGGCATGACGTCGTTCGACACGCTCTCGGCGAAGACGCGACGCTTTTCGATACGTATATTCTGAGCGCTGATACCGGGTATATAAAGCCAGATCCGCAGGTGTATCACCTCGCGCTAGATGAGCTTGAGCTTGAGCCGGAAGAGTGTGTGTTCATTGATGATATCCCAAGGAATGTTCGAGGCGCTGAGGCTGTCGGCATGAAAGCCATTCACTACCATAGCTTTCCGCAGTTCAAGTCGGAGCTCAATCAGCTACTGACTGAGCCAATCTGAATAACAAGCTTTTTATCGAGCTTACAGGCTTCCTGGATCTGCATCGTCTCTAGGCGCAAACGACCTGCAAGTGCCGCAGAGGACACGGTGATTCGATAGTAATTTGGATTCACAGACACCTTCACAGGCTCATCATATGTATGAAGAACGTAGGCCTTCAAAGCGGCAACTTGCGGCGGCTCTTGTGGTGCCTTTTTCTGAAGTAGATTGCCTATAGTGTCCATTGCATGACAGTATACAAGTTGGCTCTAAAATAACGCAGTGGTACCATGAGCGTAAGCAGGACGCATCATATGAATATCGAAACGGTAAAGCACGATTCTTGGAGGCTGACTCCTGCTTCTCCGTCGTGCAACATATATACTCCGCATGATGAAGGCCGAGCACAAGAGTTTGTTGATACCTATGGGGCGGTTATCATTGTCCCGGGTCTTGGAAGTGTCAAGGCTGACTATGAAGCGCTTGGCGTTGTCCTTGCAGAGAATGGCTTTACGGCGATATCTCCGAACTGCAATGTTGCAATTGAGGGCTCCACTGCGGAGAGTGCGCTTGAGCGTCGAGCGGAGATAATTACTGCTTTGCTGCGAGAGCGTGTCGAGCGAGCACGGCTCGTCCCTCATTCAATCGGCGCACCAGTCACAATGTATGCGTTGCGAGGTGCACTTGGTCGACTAGATGTGAGCCAAGTGAACTCAATTGATTTTATGCAGCCGGCAGGCTTTGGTGATCATGGGCCGAGTGACTTGTATCGAGCAACGCGTTTTTACAGAAGAGAAGTAGTCCCAAGAACAATGAAATTACTGCCGGCTTTTGTCCGTCGTCCGAAAGATGTGTATGAACGCTTTGACTTAAGGCAGAGAGGGCGAGAGCTTCGGGAGCTCTGGGATCTTGAAGATGAATTTATGCAACGTGCAGTACTTGAGCTTGATGATTTAGGAGTGCCGATGCATTTTCTGGTTGGCCCTCGAGATGAACTGACATCTGCACAAGATATCAGGAGGGCGGTTGCTCCAATTGTTGGTGAGGAAAGGGTGCAGGATATACATCCAAACGCAGGGCATCTTCCAGCGCAAACGCACCCCAATCATGTCGCAAGGCTGCTTATAGAATCTTTCATGCGGCAAACGGGTACGAAGAGTGCAGGTGAACAGGCGGCGTAACCTATACTGGTAGCATGCCAGAGTTACCAGAAGTAGAGACGGTGAAGCGAGGGCTTGAGAAGCTCATTGTTGGAAAGAAAATCGCTAGCGTTGATCATGACACGCCAAAAAGTTTCCCGAACGATTCAGCTGCGGTGGAGGAGTTTTTACTTGGCGCTGAGGTTCGGGAAGTCAAACGTCGAGCGAAGGTGCTGCTGATTGAGTTATCGACGGACTATACGTTGATGGTGCATTTGAAGATGACCGGCCAGCTTGTCTACGTGGGCAAAGAACGCTTTGGGGCAGGGCATCCGAACGATTCACTCGTCAGTAACCTTCCTGATAGATCGACGCGGGTGACGTTTGGGTTCGAAGACGAGTCGCATCTGTATTTTAACGATCAGCGTAAATTTGGCTGGATTAAACTCCTGCCAAACGACTTAGTTAGTGAGGACCCTTTTATGCAAAAGGTGGGCCCGGAGCCACTCCATGATTCGTTTACAGCAGACGTGTTCATCGAACAGGTGCGTCGCCGGAAAGGTACGTCTATCAAAGCTGCAATCCTTGATCAGACGGTGCTGGCTGGCATCGGTAATATTTATGCCGATGAGGGATTATGGGGAGCGCAAATTCATCCAGCGCGGCGCGTGGCGGATGTGAGCGATGCCGAGCTAGAAAAGCTGCACGAAGAGCTGATCTATGTACTGAATCTATCAATAGAAAAGGGCGGCAGCACGGACAAAAACTACGTGAATGCAGAGGGAAAACGGGGCAGCTATATCGACTTTGCACGGGTGTTCCGCCGTGAAGGCAAAGAATGCCCGAGATGCGGCACTATTATCGAAAAAACAAAGGTCGCTGGCCGTGGCACCCACACCTGCCCAACCTGTCAGATATTGACAAATTAGCATATTTTTGCTATAATGTAATAATGACACGAAATAATCCGAACCGAGATCCACTGCTCCGCAACAGTCTTCTTGTAGCAACTGGTGCAACCTTAGCTATACTTGGAGCAGCCGCATGTTCTAGTGACGACGATGCAACCTTCAGTGCCCCTGGAGTGGCAGAACAAGAACTGGTAATCGGAAGATATGACTTAGAGCATGAAAGCAGGGGTGTTCAGCTCCCGCATTCGTTCTCATACGAACAACAATTCTCTGACCAAGAAAGAAACGCTGCACTTGAATCGTTCATACATGACCAAGCGGACAGGCTTTATGTTGCTATGGACAAAGAAGACCTGCCAGGAATAAGCATTAAGTCTTACAATACTTCTGAGTCTGATAAAGATGAGTCACGAACAGGTACCGTGGTAATATCACTACAAACTCATTCACATTTCTACGATATTACGGTTTCAGGAAGAAAAGCATGGGATGGGCAAAGCTTTATCACTCACGATGACGGTGAAGTTACTATTCAGCCAGACAGTATTGAAGTTGATCGCGGTCCAGTCGATAAAGAGGGAAAGCGTATGCATAACGAAGGCGAACGAGTAAGTTACGAGCTATACTTTGTAGATGCGCACTCAACAACTGATTCTTCGGGTTTTGCAGCTCATTTTAAAGAAAGAGGTACGGAAAGAGTTGACTCACTAGGAAACGTACTTGGTGATAGGAGAGGTCATGTTGTCTATGACAACGCTTCAATATCGCAGGATGTTACGCCCATGGGTAGTCAAGTAAGCAGCAGGGAGAGGTATAGCGCCTCTGTAGCGGCCATTGATGAAATTACTATGAATGGCATTGAATCAGTTATCGATGAGATTGTAGACCTTCACCGTAAAAATGTTGAACAGGAATCTATTGAATCAAGCGCTCTAAACCAGCAATCAAGTAAAACCAGTGGCTATCAAGACGAAGAGAGTTGGCAGACGACAAATACTATTTTGGATGAGGATGGAGACACAGTCGAGGGTGGTAGTAATGGAGTTTCAGACTCTGGTACAAATGGCACAGACACCGGACCGGGGATGCCAGATGTCGAGGATGAGTCGCATCATCCCTCAACGACGCTTGCTGACTAAAGCATAAGCTTTTTGAACACATAATTTATTCAAAGTATTGCCGATTCACATCTGTTGATGGATACTGGTAGGCGATGATCTACACTTTTACTGGTAAGAATACCCACTTGTTGAGCGAGGAGCTGCAGCGGATTACTGCAGCATTCCTAAAAGAGCATGGTGATATGGCGCTAGAGCGAATTGACGCCAGCGAGCTGGCAGCGGATGAGATTATTTCGCGGGTATGCAACCTGCCATTTTTAGCTGAGCGGAAGCTGGTTATTGTGCGCAGCGCTGAGCAAAATCAGCCACTACTAGAATCAATCGAGACACTGACTGAACGCGTGCCAGATAGTGTCGACGTGTATCTCGTTGGGCAATTTGATAAACGTAAGTCGTCGTTCAAAGACCTCAAAAAACTCACGCAGCTGAAAGAATTTTCTGACGTCAATGAACGCGATCTGCCCGCATGGATTGTTGCGTATACAAAAGAGCAGGGCGGCAGTATTTCTCAGTCAGACGCTCGCTACCTTATGGAGCGCGTTGGAGCCAAGCAGCAGCTGCTGGCACGCGAGATAGAAAAGTTGTTGATTGTTGATGCTGCAATCGCGCGGAGTTCGATTCAGACATTGACGGAAGATTCGGTCGAAGAATCTATTTTTGCGCTGCTTGACGAAGTCTTTAGCGGCAAAAGTTCGGCGGCTCTCAAGCGCTACCGGCAGCAACGTTCCCAGCAGATTGATCCACACTACATTATTGCCATGTTGACTTGGCAGCTGCAGCAGCTCGCTCTCGCTGTGTTTGCTCCTGACAGCGACAAACAAACGCTCGTTCAGGCCGGTATGTCATCGTATGCTGCCGGGAAAATGCAACGCTTGGCTAATTCAACGACGAAAGCAGATGTGCGACGATATATCACACTGCTCAGTGATGTCGACATGCAAATTAAAAACAGCGCCGGGGTTGATGCCGACGCTGCACTTGAGACGTATATTCTCGAAATTACTTCTAAGAATCTATGAGAGGGGCACATCCCCTCTCATCGCGCAGGAGAGTCAGCAAAGCTGCTCTGCTGGCTACTCACCCCTAGCAAACACTATTTCTTCGAAGTAGTCTTCTTTGCTGCAGGTTTCTTGGCAGCTGGTTTCTTGGCAGTAGCCTTTTTCGCAGCAGCTTTTGGCTTGCTAGCAGCTGTGCGCTTGCCACCATTTGCTGCTTTGGCTTGAGCGTTCACTTGGCTTTTCTTGCGAGCAGCCTTGTTCTTTTCGATAACGCCTTTTTTGACTGCTGTATCGAGTGCGCTTTGCACGTCGTTCTGAGCTTCTTCAACGCCCTTTTTAGATGCGACCGCCTCCTGAAACTTCTTTAGTGCGAGTCGTATCGACTTCTTTGTGCGGCTGTTTTCGATTGCTTGGCGCTTAGCGACGCGTACGCGCTTCTTTGCTGACTGGATAATTGGCATTAACTGGGATTCTCCTCTTTTTAGCCTATCAATATTTTTAGCTTGGCCATGAATTATACCGAAAATAACAGGGAATGTAAAGAGTTATGAGTAACGACTGCTGAAAGGGGTAGACATAAGCATTAATCTGTGGTATTTTTATAGAGTACTAATCCAAATCAAAACAACAAACATGCAAAATCAAACACTCGGCCAAGTTATTTCTACCTTGCAACAGGCGAACAACGTCCTGGTTACGGTCAAAAAAGATCCGTCAATTGACGAGCTTGCTTCGGCTGTTGGGTTGACACTTGCACTCAACAAAGAAGGGAAGCACGCGACCACGGTATTTAGTGGCAAGGTGCCATCGACAATTGAATTCCTGCAGCCGGAAACGGTTATTGACTCAACGACTGATAGCTTGCGCGATTTCATCATTTCTCTCGACAAATCAAAAGCCGACAAACTGCGCTACAAAGTTGAAGACAACGTTGTTCGTATTTTTATTACGCCGTATCGGTCAACGATTACCTCTGATGATCTTGAGTTCACCCAAGGTGATTTTAATGTTGATGCAGTGGTCGCAATTGGCGTTGTCTCGCAGCAGGACTTTGACACTGCCGTTGCCTCACACGGCCGAATCATGCACGACGCAACCGTTATCAGCATGACCAAGCGTGACGCACCAAGCCAAATCGGAGCTATTAATTGGCACGAGCCAATGGTGAGTAGTGTTTCTGAAATGGCTGCGCGAGTTGTCGATGGGATGAACCCGCAATTGTTGGACGGTCAGATGGCAACGGCGTTCTTGACCGGTGTTATCGCTGAAACGGATCGTTTCCGAAACAGCTACACAACTCCAGCTGTTATGTCACTCAGCTCGCGTCTGATGATGGCGGGTGCCAACCAACAGCTCGTTGCTGAAGAGCTCGAAAAGCCAGAAGAGATACCATTTGATGATCAGATTATGCCCGCGCACGAAGCAGCGCAGCAATCGGCTGACGGCACGCTTGAAATAGCCCATTCTGACGAAGAAGATGCCTTGCAATCAATCCATATTGATGAAGATGGGACAGTTGCCGCTGGGGATGATATGCACCAGGATGCCTTTGGGTCATCAGAAAAACCAGCTGACAGCGGCAGGCAAGATGTCAGCGAGGCACTTGAAAAGCCGATAAAAGATAGTGGACTCAGCTATGTCGAGTCGCCGCTATCGACACTCCCACCTCGCTCACCGCAGCTTTCAGACTCACTCCCAGAATCAGCCTC